>NZ_JBHVWY010000008.1:0-382881 GCF_042882005.1 Kribbella sp. NPDC058245 | reverse complement strand
CCGCCGTCGATCCACGAGATGAGGTGGTGCGCATCGCACATGACCGGTGGAGCGCCACACACGACACAACCACGATCCCGGGTATTCAAGGCATGCCGCATCCCCTTGGTGACAAGGCGTTCACACCGCCCCACATCCAGCGGCTCGGACTTGGACCCGAGCACGACCGGGATGATCTTGGCGTCACACGCCAGCATCCGCGCAGTGGATGCGGACAGCCCGGCACCAAAGACAGTGTCCGCGATCGAATGCGCAGTGGAGTTCTTCAGGTCTTGCCAGTCGATCGTCACCACCAAAGTCGCCTTCGCACCAAACCCAGGCACCCAGTTGCCGGCGACCACCGGCCCGACGGCGGATGTCGCGGCGACAGTCGCACAACGCTCAGCCTGCACAGCAGCACCCCCACCGATCTCGGAGCCGAACGCGATGTCTGCGTCGAACAGTGAGCCGCCGTTGAACAGAGCGTCTGCAGGCAGGTCGCCACTCGTCGCCACTGAACTGTCCGTGCGATCCTCAGCCGTGTCCGTGTCGGCGTCCACGTCGGTGGGCGCGTTGGCATCGGGCCCACTGCCGGACCCGGCCGAGTCGAGCGGCGGGGTCGCCGGGTCCGACGTAGCAGCAGTGGCAGCGGCGGCACCGGTCGTCGCGTCCGGCGCCGACTCAGCCGTCGCAGCCGTCGCATCCGGCGTGTCCGTCGCATCCGGTGCGGCCGATGCAGCCGTCGCGTCCGGCGTGTCCGTCGCATCCGGTGCGGCCGATGCAGTCGTCGCGTCCGGCGCCGCCGTCGCGTCCCGGGTGGTCGATGCCGTCGGCGGTTCCGCTGCAGGCTTCGTCTCACCGGCGCTCGCCCCGGTGCTCCGGGAGGCAGTCGCATCCGGGCTGGTGCGGAGGGCTCCGGCGTCGGTGGCTGCGGTGGCGATGCGGACGGTGGTGGACAGGGCGTCGGCTCGGCGCTTCTCGGCGGAGCGGGGGTCTCGTTCACCATCGATGGTGCGGTGGGGGCGGGCGAGGGTGTGGATGGTGGAGCAGATCATTTCGGCGTTGTCGTTGGCGAGGTAGCCGGAGATGCGGACGCCGTGTTCGTCGGGGATGAGGTTGAGGCGTTCGCGGGCGTAGGCCTTCTGTTCGGCGGGCTCGGGGCCGTCTTGGTCGAGGATGTCGCGGGCGCGCTGGGCCGCCTTACGCAGTTCACCAGGCGACATGTCCCGGGCGACCTTCACCAACTGTTCTTCGGCCACGCGCAGATTCTCGACCGGGACCGTGTCCGGGACCTTCTCCAGCATGGACACGATCACCGCCGCCCGCTCGGGCGAGAGCGGCACTTCGGGTGGGAGGGTGTCGTCGGTACCGTCCGGGATCGGCACCGCGACGCTCGGGTCGGGCAGTGCGTCGATGACGGCTGGGTATTTCGGCAGGGCGCGGGCGAGCCGGACCAGGCCGTGCGCCTTATAGGGATCCATCCGGTGCCGGACGGTGAGGAGCTCGGCGGTGTTGCGGGCACCGAGTTCTGCGGCGTGGCCGGTCTCGTCCACCCGTGCGACCCGCGATAGGCGGGCGGTCTCCAACCGGGCGATCTCGGCGTCGATCGAGTCGATGTCGGCCAGCGCTTCGCTGCCGCTCATCGACCACGCCGGCCGCTCACCCAGAAGTTCCATACCGACAACTCTAGACATCGCCTCCGACAGTTTTCAAAGCCGGAACCCCTTATTTTCAAGGGAAATAGTTATCCACAGACTTCAGTTTCTCCGCCACCTGGCCAGCGTCACCGTGTATGCCCGCACAGGACAGCATCAACTACTTGCCCAGGGCAAGCTTTGCGGCCGGGTGACTGCCGGGGTCGCCAGGGCCTTGGCGACGAGGCCGCAGCACGCGTTGCCCGTGATGCTCGTGCACGGCACCCAGCCGGTGCGCTGTCCACCGTGCACGAGGGGCACTCGCTTCCCGGGCCCAAGGCGGCGCGCCCACGCATCATCATGGGCGCAACCAACCACACCCTCGACACAGCTCAGGCGATCAGCGAAGTCTTCGGCCACCCGCACCCAACCCGCCTGGACTCAGCGGGGGCGGAAGGCCGAGGTCGAGTCGTTGCCTGGGGCGATCTTGAGGGTTCCGTCCGGAGTGTGGTGGACGAACTGGTCAGGGTAGTTGTGCGAGCGGTAGCTGACGGCGCCGTTCGCGCCGGGGACGGGATGGAAGGTGGCGTCGGCACGGAGCAGCGGTGTGCCGTCGGACAAGCTCAACTGGAGCACCGAGTTCTGGTGGCGGAGGTAATGGCCGGGGTAGTTGACCGACTCGAACGACACGCCGTCACGGTCGGCGAGGCCGGCGACGACGCGGAAGTCGAAGTCGGCGGGAGGACTTCCGGCCGGTTCACCGGGGGTGTCGATCCGGCCGATGCTGTTGCGATGTCGCCAATATTTGCCGGAGGCATCGACCGACTCGATCCGCTGGACGCCGTTGACGGCGAAGGCCTGGATCTCCGCGAGGCCGACGTTCAGGCCGGATCCGTTGATCTGAAAGGTGATCGACGTGGTGGCCCGGGGCGGGAACGCGATCACCCTCCCGGTGCCGTCGATGTCCACCGCCGACACCGCGACCGTGCTGCCGTCGCTGAAGGTGAGGGTGCCGCCGGCGGCATGATCCTTGGTGTTGACGCGGTCGTAGACAACGACCTGCCCGATCGTCTGCGGTTGCTCCGGCCAGCTCAGCTTGAGCCATGGACTGGTCTGTCCGCCGGATCCCCACTCCCCCGCGTACCACTGGTTCGCGACGCCGTCGGTGGCCGCGCTGCCGCCGAACGCGGGGTCGTTGCCGAAGACGGTCGAGACCTCGGCCTTCGCGCTGGAGGCCACGTTCGGAGCCGACAGCACCCGCAGCTCGCGCAGACCGACGTTGCTGCCCGATCCGCCGGTCGCCTGGAATTTCGCCCAGGTGACGACCTTCGCCGGGAACGACGCCACCTTTGGCGTCCCATCAGCAGGAACCGCGGAGACCGGAACCGACGTACCGTCGCTGAACAGCAAGGTTCCGCTCGTCACGTTGCTCGTCGTGCTCACCCGATCGGCCAGGACGACGCGATCGATGGTGTGACTGTTCGCCCAGTCGACCCGGATCGACGGATTCGTCTCGGTGGAGTTCCATTCGGCCGGCGTACCGTCGAACGCCTTCAGCTGCCCGTGCGGGCCGAGGTCCAGCTGGCTGGAGGTGGTGACAGTGCCTTCCCGTACGACGTTCGCCCCGTCGTGCACCTGGATCTCGGAGAGCCCGACGTTCAGGCCCTCGCCTTTGGTGACGACGAACTGCACAGACGTTGTCGCCCGCGGTGCGAACGTGATCGCCTTACCCAGCCCCGTATTCGGCAGTTCCGGTACAGGGACCGTCGTACCGTCACTGAACACCAGCTTGCCCGCGAGAACCCGGTCCGTCAGGTTCGCGCGATCGGACAGGACCACGCGCCCGACGACCTGCGGAGTCGGCCAGGTCAGCGTGATGTTCGGCGTCAGCTCCTCCCTCGAGGCCCACTCCCCGACCGCGTGGACGCCGACGATGCCGTCCTTGACCTTGGCCGCGTCCAGCTGCGGATCCCTCGCGCTGACGGTCGATGCCGTCACGGTCGCCGTCGCCGCGAGGTTGTCGCCGTCCGAGTACGGCTCCTTGGTCTGCCGAACCCCGGTCACCGACTTGGCCGGTACGGCGAAGTTCACGTGTGGCGAGCCGCCGTTCGCGGGCAACGGAATCACCGCCTTCGGGGACGTCGCACCCTGCGTCGGACTCGCCTCGAACACGTTCGCCACCGTCGGTGCGGTCGCGCCGAGCCCGGTCAGCTGCAGGTCGACCTCGAGCGGCTCGGTACCGTCGTTGACCACCCAGGCCACGTTGTCGCCGTCGGCATTCGTCGCCGCCCCGGTGTCGATCAACGACGACGGCGACCCGACGATCTGCCGAATCCGGCTGTCTCCGGTTCCGAGCCCGAGCTCCTGCGACATCATCTTGTAGACCCGCGCCCGCGGAACGAGCACGCCGTTGGCCTGGACGCCGAGGTAGACGTTGCTGCAGTCGGTCCCCTCCGGAACTCCCTCGCGGCAGCCGGCGTTGTCCGCATAGACGTTGGCCCCGGCCGCGCGCTGGTTGATGAACTTGGTCAGCCGCAACGCGTCGTAGCTGATCGCGTTCGCGTTCCACGAGTTCAGGTCGGTGGCCGTGCCCGAGGGACTGTCGTTCCATTCGGTGACGTAGATGGGAATGCTCGCCGGTCTGCCCAAGGAGACCGCCCGCTGCCGGATGGTCTCGACCATCTCGTCGCGGTAACCCACGTAGTCGTTGTAGGTGTGGTAGCTCAGGAAGTCGAACTGATCCTTGACCGTCGAGGCCAGCAGGTAGTTCAGCCAGGCCAGCGTGCGATCGGGGTTCGACACGACCGGGCCACCGATCGGGATCGACGCGTCCACCGATCGGATCGCGGCCCGGGCGTGCGCGTAGATGTCGCGATACGCCTCCATCCGCTGGCTTTCGCCGTACGGCGAACCGTCCAGCGTGAGGAAGTTGTCCAGGTCCGGCTCGTTCCAGATCTCGACCAGCTGCACCTTGCCGCGGAAGTGCTGATAGATCTTCGCGATGGCGTCCTCGTAGACCGTCCAGCCGTCGGCGCCCTTCGGCGGGCTGGAGCTCCGGCCCGGCAGGTACCCGAGCCAGTCGACCGAGTAGCTCATGATCAGCATGATCTTCTCGCCGCGCTGGTGGTGCTCGTCGACCCAGCCGTACCGGCTCCAGTCCCAGGTGTTCGGATCAGCCACCGAACCGGCGGGCGAGCCGTTGCCGACCGCCGCCTTGTAGGCGGCGATCGTGGTCCTCGGGAGAATCTCGGCCAAGTAGGCGTCCCCGCGGATCAACCGGGTGCCGGCCTGGTCCAGCGACTCGATGTCCTTCGGGTCCGGCAGCCAGTTGATACTCGAGCCGAACACCTCCGCGTGGGCCAGGCCCTTGTCGACGGAGAAGTCAGCCGTGAACGTCGCAGTCGGTGCGGCTTGCACCGGCGCCTGGGCCTGCATCTGCAGACCGACGGCCAGCAATGCCGCCGCGAGAACTACCCGCACGCTCCTCATGCCGTCGGCACCGGGCTGACGTCGATCGCGTCGAGCTCGGTGTAGCAGTCGCCCTTGCTGAACCGGACCACGTTCTGCCCGGCCTTCAACTGGACGTCGACCGCCGCCACCGACAGCAGGTCCCAGCTGTACGACGGGTAGACCACCGGCGAAGCCACTCCCCCGTTGGCCGCGACCTGGTGGCTGCAGTTCGTCCCGATCCCGTTCGCGCCACGCGCCCGGATCCGGTAGGTGCCAGCTGCCGGCACCTGGAACGTGAACGCCACCACGCTGTCCGCGAAGTCGATGTACCGCGCCTTACCGCCACCCGACGCCGACGTGATCCGCCCGGTCTGGACATGCGTGAGGGTCGCGTTCGCCGCCTGCTCGGCTTCCAGCCTCACCAGCGGTTGCCCGGTCAGAGCGCCGTACCAGATCCCCGCCGCCTTCGACAGCGCGCCGTACGTCGGATGCAGCGCGTCCGCCATGTCGAACGGATTCGAGAATGCCGGGTTGGTGTCCACGAACGTCACCTTCGTCCCCGCGGCGGCCTTCGTCGCGACCATCGCCGGAATCGTCGCGTTGAACGCCTCCACATGCGCGTCCTTCAGTTCGTCATTGATCGGCGGAATGCTGCTCACGAATGTCTGCGTGTTCGGCAACGTCTGCGCGATCGTGTCCAGCAACCCCGACAACCGCCCCGGCGCAGCCCCCGACGCCTCATCCGTATGCATGTCGTTGGTCCCGATCATCAACGTCACCACATCCGGCTGATACGTGTTCAGCCAGCCGACGACGCTGCCCTGGATCATCTCGATGGTCCAGCCGCCATGCCCCTCGTTGTCCTTGTCCGCAAGAGCCGCCGACCCACTGCTCATCGACCCGACGAAATCGACCGGCCGCCCATCCGCGCGCAACAGCTGCCAAAGGTCCGTCCGATATCCGCCCTGGGCCGCGTCAGCCCCGGCAGTGATCGAGTCCCCAATGGCCATCACCTTCGTCGGCGCAGCCCGCACCAACGGCACCGCGACGGTCGGAGCCACCGACTCCCCCGGCGAACTCAATCCCAACGCAACCACGGAACTGACCAGCGCAACCGGCACAGCACGCAACACTCCACGCATCACAATTCCTCCTCGGGGCGGTTCCCCAGATCCTCAGCCACCCACCCCGGTCCCACAATCCTTTCCGTCTCTGCTGAAGCGTCTGACAGTTCTGGTCTACTTTCGGCCCGTGTTGCTGGCACAATCGGGGGCGTGGAGGAGACGTTCGCCGCCGTACTTCGGCTTGCCCGGCTGTCTCGTGGTTTGAGTCAGGAGGCGCTGGCCGAGCGGGCGGAGCTCAGCACCAAGGCGATTGGCCTGCTGGAGCGTGGGGTGCGGCGGTTCCCGCATCTGATGACGGTCGACAAGCTGGACCGGGCGCTGTCGCTCAGCACGGAGGAGCGGGACCGGTTCAAGCGGCTGGCGGCGCGCGGTGCGGCGAGTGAGCAGACAAGCTCGGCGGAGGCCGGGGCGGCGTGGGTGGTTGTAGACCAATTGCCGCTGTGCCGGGCAGCGTTCACAGGGCGGGCGCAGCATCTCGATGAGCTTCGAGAGGCGTTGACGACGACTACTTCGCAGGCTGGGTCGGCGGTTGTAGCGACCGTGCGTGGGATGGCTGGGGTGGGTAAGACCTCACTCGCGGTCGAGGCCGCTGAGGCGTGCCGGGCGACGTACCCGGATGGCGTACTGTCCGTGAACCTGCGCGGCTTCGGTTCCGGTACGCCGCTCACACCGGTGCAGGTGATCGGACAGCTGCTCCGGTCTACCGGCGTACCGGCTGAGGCGGTGCCTGGCGATCCGGCGGACGCGGTCGCGGCGTTGCGGACGCGGTTGGCGAATCGGCGCGTGTTGTTGCTGCTCGACAATGCGCGAGACGTTGCCCACGTCACTGACCTGATTCCGAGCGCGAGTGGCTCGGCCGTGCTCATCACCAGCCGCAACACACTGACGACCCTGCCCGCCCGCCTGCACGTGCAGCTTGAACCGATGCCGGTCAGCGACGCCGTCCAGCTTCTCGCCAACGGCGCCGGCCGCGACCGGCTCGGCGATTCGGCCGCGCGCATTGCCGAACTGTGCGGACGCCTTCCGCTCGCGCTCTCGGTGGCCGGCGCCTGGCTGCTGCGCCGCCCGGATACGTCCGCGGCCGAGCTGGTACGGCGGTTGGAGGACGAGACCCGGCGGCTTGATCTGCTCGGTGTCGACGATCTCGACGTACGCGCCAGCCTGTCGTTGTCGGTCGACCACCTGACCAACAGCCCGCGGCCGCGCGATCACGAGGCGGCCGCCGCCTTCACGCTCCTCGGGCTGACAGCTATCGGAGACTTCACCGCCGAATCAGTCGCCGCCCTCCTCGGCTCCAGCCGCGCCCGAGCAGGGGATCTGCTCGAACACCTCACCGACCTCCACCTGCTCGAATCCCCCACACCCGGCCGGTACCACTTCCACGACCTCGTCCGGACGTTCGCCCACGAGCACGCCCAGCGACTCCCCGAAGCAGACCGTACGGCGGCCCTCGACCGCCTCCTCGACTTCTACCTGGCGGTCGCGTGGCGTACGGCCGCGCTCGCGGATCCGAAAGCGTCGCGCACGGCCTGGGCGGGCCGGCCGGCCACTCCGTCCTTCCCAGCCTTTACGACCACCGAAGACGGTCTGAACTGGATCGACACCGAACTCGCCAACTACCTCGCGATCATCGAGCAGACCACCCGGCTCGGCGGCCGTGACGAGCCGGCCGCCGGCCTGGTCGTCGGCCTGTACAGCTACTTCGTCGTACGCGGGAACCTGATCGACTGGCTGCCCGCCATCGACGCTGTGGTCGGTGGCGCGATCGCCGGCTGGACAGCTGCCCAGCTCCACGCCGACGCGGCCATCGCACTGGCCGAGCTCGCGCGGTACGACGAGTCGGCCGAGCGATTCGGTCTCGCCCGGGACGAGTTCGAGGCCATCGGCAACCTGCGCGGCGTCTCGCTGACCACCAACAACAAGGCTCGCTTGCTCGTCCGGATGCGCCGGTACGCCGAAGCGCTGCCGCTCGTCGAATCCGCCCTGGTCATCAACCAGCGGCTCGGCAACGTGCGCGGGATAGCCGCTACCTACAGCACCCTGGCAGAGCTGCACACCGAACTCGGCAACTGGGCAGCTGTCGAGGCAGACGTCGCAGCCGGCATCGAGCACTACACACTGGCAGACGATCCGGGCGGCCTCGCCAACATCAGGATCGAAGGAGCCTGGGCCCGAGCCCGATCCGGCCGCCCCGACACAGCCATCCCAGACCTGCTTCAATCCCTGTCCGAGCTCGACGAGCTCGGTCTGCGGAAGAACACCTGCGACGCACACTGGGTGCTCGGGATGACGTATCTCCAACTGGCCGACTACGAGTCCGCCATCGAGCACGCCGAGTCAGCCCTCGAGATCGCCCTCGACGTGAACGACCCCCGCCGCGAAGCCCAGGTCCGCGTCCTGCTCGGCGAAGTGCTCAGCGAGATCGGCGACCGCGACGACGCCGTCGCCAACCTCGAGTTCGCCCTCACCTTCTACCGCCGCCACCACCCAGGCAAAGCCGCCGACACCGAAGCCCTGCTCCAGAAGATCCAGAACGAGACCAGCGCCTGAGACCGTGGCGTCCTGGCACAATCGGGTCCGTGGAGGAAACGTTTGCCGCCGCACTCCTGGAGGCCCGGCGCGCCCGAGGACTCAGCCAGGAGGCGCTGGCAACGCGTGCCGGCCTCAGCGGGCAGGCGATCGGCCTGCTCGAGCGAGGTGTCCGTCGATACCCGCATCTCACCACCCTCGACAAGCTCCATCTAGCGCTCGACCTCACCGCGGAGGAACGCGCGCGCTTCAAGCGCCTCGCATCCCGCGGGACACCCACCGACACGGAGAGCAGCCTGGGGACCGGTGGCTCACCTTGGACCGTCGTCGACCAACTTCCGGCAACGAGGGCAGCGTTCACCGGGCGTCTTGAAGATCTAGACCAGCTCAAGCGAGCGCTGACGGCCGGTGAGGCACAGGCTGGCGCGACTGTTGTCGTCACCGTGCGCGGAATGGCCGGCGTAGGCAAGACCGCCCTCACGGTCGAAGCCGCCAGCGCCTGCCGTGCCGCCTACCCCGACGGCATCCTGTCCGTGAACCTCCGCGGCTTCGGCACCAGTACGCCGCTCAGTCCGCTGCAGGTGATCGGTCAGCTGCTCCGGGCCACCGGCGTACCGGCTGAGTCAGTGCCCACCGACGAGGCCGACGCTATCGCTGCCCTGCGCACTCGACTCGCGAACCGCAAAGTCCTTCTCCTGCTCGACAACGCCCGCGACGTCGCTCAGGTCACCGACCTGATCCCCAGCACCAGCGGCTCCGCCGTACTCATCACGAGTCGCAACACCCTGACGACACTGCCTGCCCGCCTGCATCTCCAGCTCGAGCCGATGCCGTCCAAGGAGTCCGTCGAGCTCCTCACGACCGCCGCCGGCTCCGAGTGCCTCGGCGACTCGGCAGACCAGATCGCTGACCTCTGCGGCCACCTCCCGTTGGCGCTCTCCGTCGCCGGCGCCTGGCTCCTCCGCCACCCGGAAACCTCCGCCGCCGAGCTAGTCCGCCGCCTGACCGACGAAACCCGCCGCCTAGACCTACTCGGCGTCGACGACCGCGACGTCCGCGCCAGCCTCGCCCTCTCTATCGACCAACTCATCAGCAGCCCGCGCCCCCGGGACCACGATGCCGCCCACACCTTCACCCTCCTCGGCCTGACCGCCGCCGAGGACTTCACCGCCGAATCCACCGCGGCCCTCCTCGACACCACTCCCCCGAAGGCCGGCAACCTTCTCGAACACCTCACCGATCTCCACCTCCTCGAGGCCCACGCTCCAGGCCGATACCAGTTCCACGACCTGGTTCGCACTTACGCCCACGAACTCGCCGATCGGCTCCCAAAGCCTGAGCGCGATGCCGCCTTCGACCGTTTCCTGGCCTTCTACCTCGCCGTCGTCTGGCGGTCCGCCGACCTCGCCGAACCAAAGTCCGCTCGCAAAGCCTGGCCCGGACGGCCGCCAGCGCCGACGTTTCCGGCTCTCAACAGGTCCGAGGAGGCATTCAGCTGGATCGATGCCGAGCTGACCAACTATCTGGCTGTCATCCGCCAGGCCGTTGCTCTCCCCGCCCACCACGAAGCAGCAGCCGGTGTGGTCATCGGTCTCTACAGCTACTTCGCGATGCGCGGAAACCTGACCGACTGGCTACCCGCCATCGAAGAGGTCATCGGCGGTCGGATCGACGGCTGGACAGTCGCCCAACTCCATGCCGACGCGGCCATCGCCCTGGCCGAGCTCGCCCGATACGCAGAGTCGGCGGTGCGCTTCGGACAGGCCAGAGACGCTTTTGAAACCATCGGTAATCTGCGTGGAGTCTCCCTGACTGCGAACAACAAGGCCCGCCTGCTCGTGCGGATGGAGCGATACGGCGAGGCACTGCCACTCGTGGAGGAGGCCCTCGCGATCAACAAGGAGCTCGGCAACGAGCGCGCGACCGCGGCGTCGTACGGCACCTTGATCGAGATTCGCACCGAGCTCGGCGAATGGGGTGCCATCGAGGCCGACGCGGCGGCCGCTATGGAGCTGTTCGGCGCTGGCGGCCACCTC
Organism: Kribbella sp. NPDC058245; assembly: GCF_042882005.1. Lineage (NCBI taxonomy): Bacteria > Bacillati > Actinomycetota > Actinomycetes > Propionibacteriales > Kribbellaceae > Kribbella > Kribbella sp. NPDC058245. The sequence continues at coordinate 372,129 of NZ_JBHVWY010000008.1, read as the reverse complement.
GGCAGCGTCGCCAACATCAGGATCGAGGCCGCCTGGGCGCGGGTCAGGGCCGGACGCCCCGAAGCAGCACTCGGCGACCTGCTCTTGTCACTCGGCGAGCTTCAGGCGCTGGGCCAAAGAAAGAGCGTCTGCGACGCCCACTGGATCCTCGGATTGACCTATCTCCGTCTCGAGGAGCTCGAGTCCGCGATCGAGCATGCGGAGTCAGCGTTGGAGATAGCCCTAGACGTCAGCGACATCCGGCGCGAGGCGCAGATCCGATTGCTGCTGAGCGAGTTGCTCAATGAGATCGGTGACCGTGACGAGGCCGTCGCCAACGTCGACTTCGCACTCCACTTCTACAGGCAGCACGACCCGGGCAAGGCTGCGGCCGCCGAGGCGTTGCTGGAGAAGATCCGCAACGAAACCAGCGCCTGACCGGATCGTCAGGCGCTGGTTCGACAGAGCAGGTCAGCCGGCTTGGGTGGTGGCGGCCGGAGTGGTCGACGCCTCGCCTGGCTGGTTCTCTGGGAAGTGGCAGGCGGCCTGGTGACCGGGGGCCAGTTGGAGCAGCGGCGGCTCCTGGGTCTTGCAGATCTCTTGCGCCTTCCAGCAGCGGGTGTGGAAGCGGCACGCGGGCGGCGGGTTGATCGGGCTCGGGACGTCGCCTTCGAGGCGGATGCGCTTGACGTTGCCCTTGCGCTTGGTGTCCGGGACCGGAACCGCCGAGAGCAGCGCGACCGTGTAGGGGTGCATCGGCTTCTCGTAGAGGCTGACGCGGTCGGCGATCTCGACGATCTTGCCCAGGTACATCACTGCGACCCGGTCCGACACGTGCCGGACGACCGACAGGTCGTGCGCGATCATCACGTACGTGAGGTCGAACTCTTTCTGCAGGTCCTCGAGCAGGTTGACGACCTGAGCCTGGATCGACACATCCAGCGCCGAGACCGGCTCGTCGGCGACGATCAGCTTCGGCCGCAACGCGAGCGTCCGGGCGATCCCGATGCGCTGCCGCTGACCACCCGAGAACTCGTGCGGGTAGCGGTTGTAGTGCTCCGGGCTAAGTCCAACGAGCTCAAGCAGTTCCTGCACGGCACGCTTCACGCCGTGCTCGGTCTTCACATTCTGCAGCCGGTACGGCGCTCCGACGATCTTGCCGACGGTGTGCCGCGGGTTCAGCGAACCGTAGGGATCCTGGAAGATCATCTGTACGTCGCGACGCAGCGGCCGCATCTTGCCTTCGCTGAGGTGGCTGATGTCGCGCCCCTCGAAGACGATCTTGCCCGCGGTCGGCTCCAGGAGCCGGGTCAGCAGCCGGCCGGTCGTCGTCTTGCCACAACCGGACTCGCCCACCAGCGACAAGGTCTCGCCGCGCGTCACGTTGAAGGTCAGGCCATCGACTGCCTGCACCGCGCCGGCCTGCCGCTGCAGCAGGCCCTTACGGATCGGGAAGTGCTTGACCAGGCCGTCGACCGACAGCAGTTCCTCGCCCATGGCAGGCTCGACCACGCCCGGGACGGCAGTGGATTCAACTTCTTCAATGCTCACAGTGTCGTCCCGTTCACAGCTTCGGCTTGATGTCGGTCTCCCACGCGTGCTTGCGCTCGGCCGGGGAGAGATGGCAGGCGACCTTGTGACCGGCGCCGATGTCGAGCAGCTCCGGCCGGTCGGTCTCGCTGGCGCCGCCGTTCAGGTGCGCGTAGTTGCAGCGCGGGTTGAAGGCGCAGCCCTTCGGCACGTTGATCAGGCTGGGCGGCGTGCCCTTGATCGGGATCAGCCGCTCGGTGCGCTCCCGGTCGATCCGCGGCATCGATCCGAGCAGGCCCCAGGTGTAGGGGTGCTGCGGGTTGTCGAAGATGTCCTCGGCCGTGCCGTACTCGATCGCGCGACCGGCGTACATCACCTGGATGTCGTCAGCCAGCTCGGCCACCACACCGAGGTCGTGCGTGATGATGATGACGGCCGAGTTGAACTCGCGCTGCAGGTCCCGGATCAGGTCCAGGATCTGCGCCTGCACGGTCACGTCGAGCGCGGTGGTCGGCTCGTCGGCGATCAGCAGGTCAGGGTCACACGACAGCGCCATCGCGATCATCGCGCGCTGCCGCATACCGCCGGAGAACTGGTGCGGGTAGGAATCGACACGCCTGTCGGGCTGCGGGATGCCGACCCGGTCGAGCATGTCGATCGCGTGCTTGCGGGCGACCTTCTTGGTCACCTGGTTGTGCACCCGGTACGCCTCGACGATCTGCGCCCCGACTGTGTAGAAGGGGTGCATTGCCGACAGCGGGTCCTGGAAGATCATCGCCATCCGCTTGCCGCGGAGCAGCCGGACCTCCTCCGGCGTCGACGAGACCAGCTCCTGACCGTCGAGGAAGATCTCCCCGGTGATCCGGGCGCCGCCACGGGCGTGCAGGCCCATGATCGACAGGCTGGTCACGCTCTTGCCGGAGCCGGACTCCCCCACGATGCCGAGGGTCTTGCCACGCTCGAGCTGGAACGAAATCCCGTCGACCGACTTGACCACGCCGTCGTCGGTCGGGAAGTGCACCTTCAGATCCCGGACGTCGAGGAAGGCCTCGCCGCGGGGAATCCGCTGGACTGTGGTGTCTTGGATTTCGGTCACGAGATGCGCACCCTCGGGTCGACGACGGCGTACAGGAGGTCAACGATCAGGTTCGCCAGCACGATGAAGAACGCGGCGACCAGCGTCACGCCGAGCACCTTGGGCAGATCGTTCACCCGCAGTGCGATGACGGCGTACTGACCGATGCCGGGCAGCGAGAACGTCGTCTCGGTGAGGATCGCCCCACCCATCAGCAGACCCAGGTCCAGACCGAAGATCGTCAGGATCGGGGTCAGTGCAGAGCGCAGCCCATGCTTCAGCACGACGGTCCGCTCGGTGAGACCCTTGGCCCGAGCTGTCCGGACGAAGTCCTCGTTCATCGTCTCGAGCATTCCGGCCCGCGTGAGCCGTGCGTACGACGCGGCGTACAGGAAGGCCAGCGTCACCCACGGAAGGATGAGGTCGTACGCCCACCAGATGGGGTTCGTTTCATCGAGTGGGTTGGTACCGCCCTGGACTGTCCAGCCGAGCCCGTAACTGAAGATCGACAAGGACAGCAGACCGGTGAAGAAGATCGGGAGCGAAACACCCGCTAACGCCACCGTCATCAGAGATCGGTCCAGGATCGAACCGCGCCGCAACGCGGAGACGATCCCGGTACCGACGCCGGTGATGAGCCAGATGAACGCCGCACCACCCGCCAGCGAGGCGGTGACGGGTAATCGCGCCACCAGGTCTGGCCAGACCGGCTGCTGGGTGAGGAACGAGTACCCGAAGCACGGAGCCGGGCAGTGCTCGGTCGCCGGACCGTAGTTGTAGTCCTGCCCGACGAACAGGCCCTTCACGAAGCGGCCGTACTGCTCGTAGAGCGGATCGGTGAAGCCGAGCCGGACCGCGGTGTCGTGGATCTGCGCCGCCCCCGCACTCTTGCCAACGTAGCGAGACGCCAGGTCGTCGGCGGTGGCGCCGCCGAGCTTGGGAACGAGAAAGAAGATCGCGAACGTCACGGCCGTGACGATGAAGAGCAGGACTACTGCTCCGATCACCCGGCGGACCAGATATGCGAACACCGTGCTCGGCGTGGTGGCCGATGATCATCGCTGATCACCGGCCACCGAAGCCTTCACCTACCTCTGCTGAGCGATTTCGGTTGGTTGGTCAGGGCAACGACTTACTTGAGGCCGATGGCCGCGTAGTCGTACATGTTCTGACCGGAGTTGGTGAACACGTTGGCCAGCGTGTCCGGGCGGTACAGCAGGCCCTTGGCCCAGATACCCGGCAGCGCGCCAGCCTGCTCCATGACCTTCTTGTCGACATCGACCCAGTAGCCGTTGCGCTTGGTCTCGTCGGTCTCGGACATGGCCTTGTCGACCAGCTGGTCGACCTCGGGGATCCGGATACCCAGGTTGGTGTTACCACCGGTGGTCCGGATGGTCCGGCTGTCCACGATCTGCTGCAGGAAGCCGAAGCCGTCGTTCCAGTCCGCGCCCCAGCTGTAGACGATCAGACCGAGCTTGTTCGCCTTCGCGAAGTCCGGCTTGCCCGCGTAGAGCTTGGTGTAGTCACCGGTCGGGTACGGCTTGGTGGTCAGCGTGATGCCGGCCTTCTTCAGCGACTGCTGCAGGGTCTCGGCAACGGCCTTCTCCTTGTTGCGGTCACCGCGGAAGGCGATGTTCACGGCGAAGCCGTTCGGCTGGTTGCACTGCTTCAGCTCGTCCTTGGCCTTCTCGACGTTGCCGTTCTTGTCAGCCTCGAAGCCGTAGTCGTCGAACTTCTGCGAACCGTTGACCGCGGGCGGCATCAGGTTCGTCGCGATGTCGCCACCGACGGGGCCACCGTAGGCGCGCTGGTACCCCTCGTGGTCGGCAGCGTAGAGAATCGCCTTACGGCAGTGGATGTTGTCCAGCGGCGCAACCTCGGTGTTCAGCACCGTGAAGTTCAGGCGCGGGGCCGGCACGTTGTCCGTGTGCGCCTTGAGCTTCGGGTCTGCCAGTACCTTGGCCTGGGTCTCCGGCTGCACGCCCGTACCGGCGATGTCGACATCGAGGTCACCGGCGATCAGCCGGTTGTCGATGTCGGTTCCCTCGACGTTGTAGGCGATGGTGATCTTGTCCGGCAGCGCCTTCCGGCCCGAGTCCGGGTCGGTGGACGCGTCGTAGTTCTCGTTGCGGACCAGGTCGAAACCCTTGTTGTCGTCGTAGGTGTCGAACTTGTACGGCCCCGTCGAGACCGGGTGCAACTTGTACTTTGCGCCGGTGTCCTTCGCCTGTGGGACCGGAGCGGTCGACGGCAACTGCGCGAAGTAGTCGAAGCTCGAGAACGGCTTCTTCAGGTGGAAGACGATGGTGTTCGCGTCCGGCGTCTCGATCGCCTTCGCGACCCCGGCCAGCTCCTTGTCCTTGTAGACGCTGAAGCCCTCGGGCACGTCCAGCAGGAAGTCGTTGAAGTACGTCGGGCCGTTCGGCAGCGTCGCCTTGTCCAGCGACCGCGCGACGGCGTACTTGACGTCCTTCGAGGTGACCTCGGTGCCGTCCTCGTACTTCACGCCCTTGCGGATCTTGTAGGTCCAGGTCTTGGCGCCGTCGCTCGGGACACCAGGAGCCTCGGCCAGGTCCGGAACCGGCTTGCCACCCTCGGCACCCGGAACGGCCTTGAAGGTCATCAGCGGACGGACGTAGTTCCGCACCAGGTTCCAGGACAGACCGTAGTAGGTGTCACCGGGGTCAGGGGAGTCCCATTTCTCGGTGACGGCCATTCGGAGCGTGCCGCCCTTTTTGTCACTCGGGCTGAAGACCTTGTCAACGGCCGCGTTGGCCTCCGGCGTGGCGCCGCCTTCGCTGGTGCCACCGCCCGGCTTGGCCTTCGGTCCCCCGCATGCCGCCAGACTTAAGGCGACGGCCGCAGCGACGGCTACTGCCGTCGTGATGCGTTTCCGACTCATCTCTTGTTGCACCCCTTTGTGTGGTTGGGAGCTGTGCGTTCACACGACTCCCGGTTTGGAGAGAAGTACTACCGCGACCGCGGGTCCAGCGCGTCGCGCAACCCGTCGCCGAACAGGTTGAAAGCCAGCACCGTGACGAAGATCGCCAGGCCCGGCGGGATCATGTACATCGGGTCGACGGCGTACCACTTGGAGGCGATCGACAGCATGTCGCCCCAGCTCGCCGTCGGCGGGCGGACACCGACGCCCAGGTAGGACAGACCGGCCTCGAACAGGACATTGGTCGGGATCAGGAGCGTCGAGTAGACCAGGATCGGCGCGATCAGGTTCGGCAGCAGCTCGGTGAACAGGATGTACGGCCGGCGCGCGCCGAGGCTCCGGGCCGCGTCGACGAACTCACGCTCGCGCAGGGACAGCGTCTGGCCGCGGATGATCCGGCCGATGTAGGGCCAGCTGAAGAAGCCGATGATGAAGACGATCAACGCCACGCGGAGCGGGTCACCGGTCAGCCCGAGGATCGAGTCCGGAATCGCACCGACCAGGGCCAGCGCGAAGAGCACCAGCGGGAAAGCCAGGAAGATGTCCATCAGGCGGCTGATCAGGGTGTCGACCCAGCCGCCGAAGTAGCCGGCCACGATCCCCATCACGACGCCGATGACGACGGACAGCAGGGTCGCCAGGAACGCGATCAGCAGAGAGATCCGGGCGCCGTACAGAATCCGGGCCAGGATGTCACGGCCGTTGACCGGCTCGATGCCGAGCGGGTGGTCCCAGCTGATGCCGCCGAGCTTGCCGATCGGCGTCTGCAGGGAGGGGTCCACCTGATCCTGATGGAAGTCGTTCGGCGTGATCCCGATCGCCTTGCAGATCAGCGGCGCGAAGATCGCCACGATGATCAGCAGGATGACGATGACTCCACCGGCGAGGGCGACCTTGTCGCGCTTCAGCCGCATCCAGGAGATCTGCCAGAGCGACCGGCCCTCGATCTTCTTCATGCCGTCGAGGACGGCCTCCGGCTGGGCGTCGGACGACCCCGGTGCGACCTCGAGTGGTGCGCTCACGCGATGCGACTCCCCTGCGTCATTCGGTTGAACCGGAACGAAATCCGGTATGGCTGCCGCCTTAACCTGCCGCCATTACGGTCTGGAGTCAAACGCCGAATGCGGTGCGTTGCCCGATCGTGATCGGCAGGAAATCGTCCCGTATCGTGGACGTTTTCGCAGTAAAGCACGCCGCCCTACCGAGGGTCGCTATGACCTCGCAAACCGTTACTGTCATGGCATCTTTGTGTCATCCCGCAGCGCTATTTGCGCAGTCCCGACAGGTGCAGGAAGGCCAACGGATCGAGGGCTCCGGACAGGTTCTGCACATCCTGACCGGCGACTACGCTCAGTCGCCCCTGCCAGGTCGGCAGCACCGGCACCTCCCGGGCGAACACGCCTTGCAGCTGCTCGAGCAGCTCGGCGCGCTTGATGCCGTTCTGCTCGGATCTTTCCTGCTGCAGCAGCTTCATCGCGGCCGCCGAGCGGTACCCGTTCGGGAAGGGATCACTGACCCCGACGAACGGCGCCAGGTAGTTGTCCGCATCCGGGTACTCCGGGATCCAGCCCGCGATGTAGAGGTCGAAGGCACCGGCCTTGATCTGTGCCTGGTACGCCGGCCACTCCGCGCTCTTCAGCGTCACCCGGAACAGCCCCGACGCATCCAGCTGCCGCTTCAGCTCCAACGCCTCGGCCTTGGACCCCGGACCGAACCGCGACGGCGTCCACCCGAGCGTCAGGGGCACTACGCCCTTCACACCGCCCGCCTTCAGGATCGCCGCGGCCGCCACCTTGCTCGGCTGCTTGTACTCCGCCCGGAACGCGTCCGTCGCGCCACCGAAGCTCGGCGGCACCATCGAGTACAGCGGGCTGACGTGCTCGGCGTACGCCTTCTTCACCAGCGCCGGACGATCGATCAGCTGCGCGATCGCCCGTCGTACCGGCAGTTTGCGAGCCGTCACCGACTTCAGCTGGAACGCGACGAACTGGATCACCGCGTCCTCGGACTCGACCACCTGTACCTGGTTCGACGTCCGGAGCTTGTCGAGCTGGCCGATCGTGAACCCGCGGTAGGCCAGATCGGCCTGACCGCCGTTCTTGCTCCCGGCACCCTTGCTCCCGGCAATGGCCTGATTCAGCGCGACCGCGTCCTTGACCAGAGCGATCTGGACGCCGTCGTTCTGCGGACCGCGCGACCCCTTGTACCCGGCGAAGCGCGCGAGCGTGACCGACTCCCCCGGCCGGTACGACGTGAGCTGGTAGGGCCCGCTGCCGGCAGCGGCCGTGTCGACGAGCTTGGTGCGCGAGTACGCCTCCTCGTCCACGATCGACGCGCCGGTCGTGGTCAGCAGATAGGGAAGCCGGGCGTCCGGGCCCTTCAGGTTGAAGACAGCCGTCAGCTCGTCCGGCGTACTCACCGAGGTCACCGAGGAGAACAGCGGCGCCGGCCCACCGGGTGTCTTCAGCGCCAGCATCCGCTCGAAACTGAACCGGACGTCCGACGAGGTCAGCTGGTGACCGTTCGGGAAGGTCAGCCCTTCCTTCAAACTGCACGTGTACGTCGTCGGCGAATCGAACTGGCAGTCGGCCGCATCCGGCACCGGCGTCGGCTTGCCCGGCAGGATGGTCAGGAGCGTCTGGTACAGATTCGCCTGCACGGTCCGCGAGCCCACGTCGTACGGACCGGCCGGATCCAGCGAGCTGATCGAGTCGGTGGTCGCGACCCGCAGGACCATCGACTTCGGCGTGGGGTCACCGGTGTGCGGTGCGTTGTCGTCGGGCTCACCGCACGCGACCAGGCCGGCACCCAGCCCGCCGATCGCAGCGGACATCACGACCCGCCGCCACAACTCGCTCACCCTGTCACCTTCCCCACGACCCCAGTACCCCAGTAACGGCCCCCGAGGGCACCAAGTGACGGTAACGCCTCAGCGGAGCAACTCCCGCAGCGACTCCGGAGTCACGGCTTCCAATGAGCCCACGACCAGGCGGCGCGGCGCCTCCGGGATCGGCACGAAATGCGGTACGGCGACCACGTACGCGCCGGCCGCCGTACCGGCCTGGGTCCCGGTCAGCGAGTCCTCGATCACCGCACACTGCGCCGGATCGACGCCCAGCTTGGCCGCCGCGGTCAGGTACGGCTCCGGGTGCGGCTTGCCGTTGGTCACCTCGTCACCGGCGACGATCACGTCGAACGGATCGTCCGGCAGGTGGCTGAGCACCGCGTCGATCATCACCCGGTACGACGCCGATACCAGCGCACACGGTACGTCGGCCTTGCGGAGCGCCTGGAGCAGTTCGAGCGCACCCGGCTGGAACTCCACCTCGCGGCGCAGCGACTCGATCACCTCACTGAAGATCCGCTCGGCCAGCGCCTCGGCGGTGATCACACCGGCCGGCAGCGCAGCCAGCCAGACCTGGACGGCGTCCCGCAGGTCACTGCCGAGCAGCCCGAGACTGTCTTCCTCGGTCCAGGTTCCGCCCAGCTCGGGCAGCACCCGGTGCTGGACCTCGTCCCAGACCTTCTCCGAGTCGACCAGCGTTCCGTCCATGTCCCAGAGCACGGCCTGCAGCACGGCTCCCCCTCCACTTGTGGTTGTTCCGGAACCATTTTCCCGTGGCTCCCCCCGACACGTTCCGCCGGGGGTGCGGCGACACTTTTCGCTCCGCGAGAATGGGCAGGGCGTGCCGTCACCGAACGACGTAGGCTGGCAGTCCGGAATCCGGCAACCTCGCCGGATGGCTACAGACGACAGGGGGCCTGCGAGTGGTTGATCTCGCGAACCTGAGGGACCCGGTCGTGATCGCGGCGTTCGCGGGCTGGAACGACGCCGCCGAAGCGGCCACCGGAGCGGTCGACCACCTGATCGAGCAGTGGGGTGCCGAGCTCGTCACCGAGATCGACCCCGAGGAGTACTACGACTTCCAGGTGAACCGGCCCGAGGTCGGATTCGACGAGAACGGCGAGCGGCAGCTGACCTGGCCGACCACCCGGCTCTTCGTGGCCCAGCCCGAGGACACCGACCGCGACATCCTGCTGATCCGCGGCATCGAGCCGAACATGCGCTGGCGCGGCTTCGCCCAGGAGCTGCTCGAGGTCGTCGACGAGTCGAACGCCCAGATCGTCGTCGTACTCGGCGCCCTGCTCGCCGACTCCCCGCACACCCGGCCGATCCCGGTCTCCGCGACCTCGAACGACGAGGCGCTGAGCGCGTCGTGGAGTCTCGAGCCGTCGACGTACGAGGGCCCGACCGGCATCACCGGCGTCTTCGCCGACCTCTGCAGCAGCCTCGGCGTACCGTCCGTCTCGATCTGGTCGGCGATCCCGCACTACATCGCGGGCTCGCCCTGCCCGAAGGCGTCGCTGGCGCTGCTGAGCAAGATCGAGGCCCTGCTCGACCTGCAGATGCCCGAGGGCGAGCTGCCCGAGATGGCCCGCGCCTGGCAGCGCGGCGCGGACGAGCTGAGCGAAGAGGACCCCGAGGTCGCGGAGTACGTGCACTCCCTGGAGGAGCAGCGCGACACCGCCGACCTGCCGGAAGCATCGGGCGACGCCATCGCGGCCGAGTTCGAGCGCTACCTGCGCCGCCGGAACAAGAACCACCCGGACACGCCTTAGCCTGCTGTGAATTCAAATCCGTTGCTACTCACGGGTCACCTACCGTGGCGTAACTCCGTGGATCGGCCTATTGTCGTCGTCGGACGATAGGCCGGTCACGGGAGCAAGGCAGATGCGCAGGTCGCGGGGTGAGCACGGAAGCTCGTCCATGCCTGCCCTCGCAGTCCTCATCCTGCTCGGGATCGTCGCCGTCATCGGCTTCCTCGGGAACAAGAAGGACGACGAACCGCCACCGGTCGACCTGACCACGCTCGCCGCGTCCAGTACGGCGACCACGATCGCCGGCGCGCCTCTCGACCCGGACCCGTACGAACCCACCGCGGGCGTCGTCGTGCACCCGCGCGCCGAGGCCGCGCTCTACACCTCTCCCGATGGCGACGCCTTCGCGAAGATCGCGCCGAAGCAGTTCGGCCCGACCTGGCTGCCCGTGGTCGAACAGGCCGACGGCTGGGTCCGCGTGCTGCTCCCGTCCAAACCGAACCGCTCCACCGGCTGGATGCGCGAAGACGAGCTCGATCGCGCCTCCTCGTCGTACCTGATCCGGGTGCACACCGGATCGCGGACGATCGAGCTGTTCGAGAAGGGCAAGCGACTCGGTTCCTGGAAGGCCGGCGTCGGCGCCCGCAAGACCCCGACCCCGGCGGGCCGCACGTTCCTGCTCGGCTCGATCGTCGACCACAAGCGCTCCGCGTCGCCGATCGTGCTGCCGTTGGGTGCGCACAGTCCCACTCTCGACACGTTCGGTGGCGGACCTGGTACGGTCGCGATCCACGGGTGGCCGCGCGCCGACGTGTTCGGAGCCGCGATCAGCGCCGGGTGTGTTCGAGTCCCGAAGACCGCCTTGGCCAAAATGCAGCAGGTCCCGCTCGGGACGCTCGTTCAGATCGACAACAAGTGACGTACGTGAGGAGACCGGAGATGCGCCGACAGCTCGTACCGACTGTCATCACGGCAGCCGCCGTGGCCGGAGTCGTGGCGTTCAGCCTGGTCGCCAGTGCCCCGGTGGGTAACGCCGCCGCCCGGCCCTCGTCGGCATACGCCGTCAGCGCCACGGGCCAGGTGCCGGTCGACAAGACGCCGTACGTCGAATCTCTCGACGGCAAGCCGAAGAAGTCCTCGGCGCTGGAGCTGCCCGACAACCCGCTGCTCTCGGTCCGGGCCGGCACCGTCAACGCCGGCAACAACTCGGCCTCGGTCGAGCTGATCGACATCTCGGTCGGCGCCGACATCCTCGGCCAGATCCCGATCCCGCCGGACCTGAAGAAGCAGTGCGACGCCCTGCCCGCGACCGGCGCCGACGATCTTCCGATCCCGGACATCAAGCTGCCGGACCTCGGCCTGCCGCTCCCGCTGCCCTCGCTGAGCACCAAGGACCTGCCGGTCAAGAACCTCCCGGACCTCTGCAAGCTCCTGCTCACCCCGCCGAGCTCCCTGCTCGGCATCGACGCCGTGAACGTCTGGTGCTCCGGCGCCAAGGGCGGCATCGACGTCGGATCCCTGACCCTGCTGGGCCAGACGATCAAGATCCCCAGCACCACCCAGACCTTCAGCACGCCGGCCAACCCGTTGATCGCACTCACCGTCAACGAACAGACCAAGAACGCCGACGGCTCCTTCACGATCACAGGCTTGAAGATCGACCTCGGGAACGGCGCGCAGGTCATCCGCCTGGCCTCGGCCACCTGCGCCAAGCCGGCTGCCGCCAAGCCGACCCCGAAGCCCACCACGCCCAAGCCCACTCCCCCGGTGAACGCCCCGCCGGCCGCTCCCAAGCCCACCCCGATCAAGACCCACGTCGCCGTCACCGGCTGAGCAACGTCTGCCAGTACGGCCAGAACTGCTCACCGATCAAGGCGAGTACGACGACCGCCCAGATCGTCAGCGGGACACTGTGAAACCGCGTGACGGCTGGGCGGTTGAGGTTGTGCAGCGTCACGTACCAGAAGATCGGGATCGTGACGGCCCAGACAGCCATGCAGTACGGGCAGAGCGCCTGAATCCGGTAGAGGCTCTGGAACATCAGCCAGTGCACGAACACGACGCCGAACGTGACACCTGCCTGCAGGCCGAGCCAGAACCAGCGCCGGAAACCGGCACCAGCCAGCAGGGCAGCGCCGACCGTGGCGATCACGGCGAACCCGGCGATACCTATGAGTGGGTTGGGGAATCCGAAGGCCTCGGCCTGCGGCTTGGTCATCACCGAGCCGCACGAGAGGATCGGGTTGATGCTGCACGACGGGATGTAGGCCGGATCGCGCAGCATCGCGATCTTCTCGACAGTCAGTGCGACGGCGGCGGTCAGCCCGATCGCGCCGCCGACCAGCAACAGCCAGGGCAGCAGCCTCGGGAACGGCTCACTTCTTGAGGGCTGCATCGATACTCGCCGTCAGGTCCTGGGCCGACTGCGGCTGCAGCTTCTCGCCGTTCAGGAAGAACGTCGGCGTACCGGTCACACCGAGCGCCTCACCATCGGCGATGTCGCGCTTGATCCGTTCCAGCGTGGCCGGGTCGGCATAATCCTTGTCCCAGGCAACCACATCGAGCCCGAGCTCCTCGGCGTACCCGCGGAACCGGTCGTCGGCCGGCACTCGCTGCTCGCCCCACTCGGCCTGGGTCTCGTACATCTTCTGATACATCTGCTCGAACTTGTCCTGCTTGGCGGCAGCCTCGACCGCACGCGCGGCGCGTTCGGCGTTGAAGTGACCGGGCAGCGGGAAGTACCGCACCACGAACGTCACCTTGCCGGCATAGGTCTTGCGCAACTGCTCGACGACCGGGAACGCCGCGCCGCACGACTCACATTCGAAGTCCAGGAACTCGACGAAGGTGGCCTTGCCGTCCGCCGCGACGTCGAGCTTGTGGCTGTCGGCGCGCACCAGACTGTCCACCCGGCCTTCGCTGACCGGGCTCGCTGCCGGCTTGTCATTGGCCTTGACTGCCACCAGTACGCCGGCGATCAGGATGAAGGCGGCCGCGATCGCGATCGATATCCGTGCATTGGTACTCATGTGTACTGCTCCTCGAATCAAGTAGGGCAAGGCATGCAAGGACGCACCGGCAGTACGCCGATGGTGGGGAGTGGTCCTGCTTGCGTGCCTACCTGCGCGAGATGCGCAACTGAATCAACGAAGGGGTCATCGCCCACATGGGAGACGACAGTCGTTCACCGGCGTACACCGGGCTGACCGAAGCCGTCCGGCACGGGGAGGTGACGAGTCCGCCGACAACTGACGCAACCCCGAGCACACCCGCCACGGACAGGTGCGTGTCGTCGTCGCCCACCGGGCAACTCGTCGAATCGACCATGACCGCGGAGTCTGTTGCGACCAAGCCCTCAACCGGCGCTGACGGGCTGTGGAACGCGCACACGGCAAGGAGCGCCGCGACCACCATCAGGCCACGCACGAGAAGCCGCTGCAACGATCCGTTCATGTGAGGGCCAAGCCTAGCCAGCTTTCCAAAGCACGCCATCTACCGATAGCATCGCCAGATGGCGATGATCAATGAGACGGCCGCTCTCTCGGTAGCCGCCTGTCTGTTCAACGGCTTCAGCGACGGTTCCCGACTGGCGATCGTGCGGCACCTGGCGCTCGGCGAACACCGCGTCGTCGACCTCACCGAACACCTCGGGCTGGCACAGTCCACGGTCTCCAAGCACCTGGCCTGCCTGCGTGACTGCGGCCTCGTCGAATCACGCCCGGTCGGCCGCGCCTCGCTCTTCAGCCTTACCCACCCCGAAGCCACCCTCGACCTACTCTCGGCGGCCGAACGCCTGCTCGACCTGACCGGCGACGCGGTCGCGCTCTGCCCGAACTACGGTCAGGCGGCCCAAGCATGAGCGAGCCACTGTCACTCGAGCCGGTTCGGCCCAGCACCTGGACCGCCGACCCCGAGCTGCGCCGCAAGCTGAGCCGCCGCGCGCAACTACTCGCCGGCGCCTCGGTCACCTACAACATCATCGAGGCGATCGTCGCCATCAGCGCGGGCATCGTCGCCGGTTCGGTCGCGCTGGTCGGGTTCGGCCTGGACTCGGTCGTCGAGGTCTCGAGCGGCCTGATCATCCTCTGGCAGTTCCGCCACAAGATGCCTGAAACCCGCGAGAAGCAGGCCCTGCGACTGCTCGCCCTGTCCTTCTTCGCCCTGGCCGCCTACGTCGCTTTCGAGTCGATCCGCACCCTGATCACAGGAGCCAACCCCGAGACGTCGCCGGTCGGCATCGGCCTGGCGATCGCCTCGTTGATCGTGATGCCGTTCCTGTCGTGGGCCCAACGCCGTACCGGCAAAGCCCTGGGCTCGAACGCCGTGGTCGCCGACTCGACCCAGACCCTGCTCTGCACCTATCTGAGCGCCGTCCTGCTGGTCGGCCTCATCCTCAACGCGACCCTCGACTGGGGCTGGGCCGACCCCGTCGCCGGCCTGATCATCGCCGCCGTCGCCATCCGCGAAGGCGTCGAGGCCTGGCAAGGCAAAGGCTGCTGCGCCCCCGCCACCACCGCCTGCGCCGACGCCTGCTGCAGCTAGCGGCCCTTGCGCTTTCCTCAACCGGCTCGCGGCTCCCCAGCGATTACTCAAGACCTCTTGTACAAGATCCACTGCAGGTTGCTCGGCGCGATGAGAACCCCACCTTGAGCACCCACCAACCGCTGGCCGGCCCCGAGAACGGTTGAACCGTGCTCAAGGTCGCGACCCAACACCACTTTGAGCACCCATCCACCGCAACTGCCCGCAAATGGTCGAACCGTGCTCAAAGTGACCCGTACGCCGGGAGCTCTCAGCTAGCGGGGACGATCCTCCCCAAACCGGTTTGGGGAGGATCCAGGACCGATTCGGGGGGTGCGTCCTCCCCAGCGGGCCGTTACGGGCTCCCCGAAGCGGAGTTAGAGCTGGATGCCGAGGAGGGCGTCGATGGCTTGGGCTACCAGGGCGGGGGCGGAGGCGTCGTCGCCGTTTGACTCGGCCCAGGTGTCGACCGCGGACAGGGCGGCGACCGTGTCCAGGTCGTTGGTCAGGGCTGCCCGTACGGCGTCAACCGCCGCCCCGCCGTCCGGACCGGAACCGCGGCCGAGGGCGCCTCGCCAGAGGTCCAGGCGGGCCTGGGCTTCGGTGAGGCCTTCGGTGGTCCAGAACCAGTCAGTGCGGTAGTGGTGGGCCAGCAGAGCCAGGCGGATCGCCATCGGGTCAGTGCCGGCCAGGCGCTCCTTGGAGACCAGGACGAGGTTGCCCTTGGACTTCGACATCTTCTCGCCGTCCAGGCCGACCATCGCCTGGTGCACGTACGCACGAGCGAACGGGTGCTGGCCGGTGGCGACCTGCGCACCGCTGGCCGACATCTCGTGGTGCGGGAAGATCAGGTCCGATCCCCCACCCTGAACGTCGAACGACATCCCCAGGTGCTTCAGCGCGATCGCCGAACACTCCACGTGCCAGCCCGGACGGCCCCGGCCAACCGGCGAGTCCCACGACGGCTCGTTCGGGCGCTCGTGCCGCCACAGCAGGCTGTCCAGCGGGTCCTGCTTGCCCTCGCGGTCCGGGTCGCCACCGCGCTCGGCGAACAGGGCCGTCATCGTCTCGCGGTCGTAGTTCGAGACCCCACCAAAAGCCGGGTCGGCCTTCACAGCGAAGTACAGGTCGCCATCCACCGAGTAGACCGCGCCGGCCTGCTGCAACTCCTGTACGGCGGACGCCACCAGGTCGATCGACTCGACCACACCGATGTAATGCTGCGGCGGGATCACCCGCAGCGCGGTCATGTCATCGCGGAAGAGCTGGATCTCCTTGTGCGCCAGGTCGGTCCACTCGATGCCGGTCGCGGCGGCCCGCTCGAGCAGCGGGTCGTCCACGTCGGTGATGTTCTGCGTGTACACGACGTCGTACCCGGCGTCGCGCCACAACCGGTTCACCAGGTCGAACGTGACGTACGTCGCCGCGTGGCCCATGTGGGTCGCGTCGTACGGCGTGATGCCGCACACGTACATCCGCGCGGTGCTGCCGTCGACCGGCTGTACCTCGACCGGTCCGCCCGAGGCGGTGTCGTGGAGGCGCAGCCGCCGGGCGGGGCCCGGCACGACCGGGATGTCTGGATTCGTCCACGCCTGCATGGTCTGGAGCTTATGTCAGACCGGAATTCGTTGCGGTGACACGGTTCCACTCCCCGGTCGCGGCGACGCGCCACGGCCCGGTCGGTTACCCTGCCCGGACTGTCAGAAGGCCGGCCAGGGAATCGCCGGCCAGTCGTCGCTCGGGTAGGGGTACGTGCCGCTCTTCAGCAGGGTCGCGCAGCGCTCGCGGGTGGCGGTCAGCTCGACGGCGGTGATCAGCTGAACCAGCTCCTGGCCGAGACCACCGGCCAGTCCGTCGGCCAATCGCCGTACGTCGTCCAGGTCGTCCGGCGTGATCGGCTCACCGGCCCAACCCCACAACACGGTCCGGAGCTTGTCGTCCGCGTTGAAGGTCACACCGTGGTCGACGCCGAACACCCGGCCGTCGCCAGGGTTCAGCACGTGCCCGCCCTTGCGGTCGGCATTGTTGACCAAGGCATCGAACACGGCCATCCGCCGCAACGCGGGCGTATCGGCGTGCACCAGCGTCACCGGGTTGTGCCGTCCGTCCAGCGCGTCCAGTACGCCGACCCAGCCCTTCGGCACGCGGCCTTGCGGGACGATGTCGACCAGCTCGGTCTCTCCCGCACTCAGCTCGGCCTCGTCCACCCACAGCTGCACCATGCCCTCGCCGAGCGGCCCGTCGCGCAGCAGGGTCGGCGGCACGATCGACCACCCGAGCGCCTCGGAGACGACGTACGCCGCGTACTCACGCTCGGCCAGCGTGCCGTCGGGGAAGTCCCATAGCGGCCGCTCCCCCTGCACAGGCTTGTAGACGACCGTCGCCGTCTCCGCGCCAAGACTGACCGAACCCTGGTAGGTCCCGTTCGAGGCGGCCATCAGCCGGCCGAGCAGGGACAACTCCCCGCGCGCCAGCAGGTCTAGATCTGCCGTCATTCGGGCAGGTGCCTGCGGTAGCCGTTGGCACGTGGGCAGATGTGGCCTTCAGGGTCGATCGGGCGACCGCAGAACGGGCAGCTCGGCCGGCCAGAGGCGACCAGCGCCACCGCGCGCCGGGCGAACGCCCGGGCCTGCAGCTCGGTGAGCCGGACGGTGAGGGCCTCGCCCTCCTCCGACTCCAGGACCGCCGCGACCGGGTCGTCTTCCTCCAGCTCGACCTGCTCGCCGGTGACGACCGAGAACACCTCGATCACCACCCGTTCGGCGTCGGCCTCCCAGGCCAGCGTCATCGTGCCGGCCCGGAAATCCTCCTCGATCGGCTGCTCCAGCGGGTCGGTGTCATCCGGCCCCACCGGCGTCAGCGGCTCCCGCTCGAACCGCCGCGCGACCTCGTCGAGCATCACGTCCAGCCGCTCCGCGAGCGCCATCACCTGTTCCTTCTCACAGGCCACCGAGGTCAGCCGGACCCCCTCCCGGGCCTGCAGGAAGAACGTTCTCGCACCGGGTTCCCCCACGGTGCCGGCGACGAACCGCTCAGGTTCGTCGTAGGAATGAACAACGCGTGCCATGACTAGAACCCTATTACCGTCCACCTACAACAGCGTCGGAAGACTGCTTTTTGATCGCTTTGCCCTTGGCCGGGGGCTTGGGGATCAGGGAGGCCAGTTCGCTGCCGGTGTCGTTCAGCCGGACCAGGAACGGGCGGGTCTTGGTGTAGGTGATGATCGTGGTCGAGGCCGTGTCGACGACGATCCGCTGGAAGGTGTCCAGGTGCTGGCCGAGGGCGTCGGCGACGATCGCCTTGATCACGTCACCGTGCGATACGGCCACCCAGATCGCGTCGTCGGGCAACGCCGCGTTGTGCGCACGGACCGCGTCGACGCCGCGCTGCTGCATGGCTCGCATCGACTCGCCGTTCGGGAACGTCACCGCCGACGGATGCGCCTGTACGACGGACCACAGCGGATCCTTCGCCAAGGTCGAGATCTTCTGGCCGGTCCAATCGCCGTACCCGCACTCGGTCAGGCGGCGGTCGGTCGCCGGCCGCAGCCCGCTGTGGTGCTTGGCGATCGCGGCCGCGGTCTGCCGGCAGCGCTCCAACGGCGAGGTGACGATCGCGGCGAGCGGCAGCGCCGCGAGTCGCTCAGCCACTGCGGCGGCCTGCTGAAGGCCGGTGTCGTCGAGCTTCACACCCGGTGTCCGCCCGGCCAGCGTGCCGGATGTGTTCGACGTACTGCGGCCGTGCCGGACCAGAATCACCGTGGGCATAACGTGCACGCTATCCGGTCTGCGCAACCTCCGGTGCCATGATGGGACCGTGATCGTCGATTGCGGGGTATACGCCGAGGGTGAGCGGCTCGATCTGCCGAAGGAACCCGAGACCGTTGCCCAGACCATCGACCGCGACAGCCAGACCTTCGGCTGGGTCGGCCTGCACGATCCGTCGGACGCCGAGATGCGCCGCGTCCAGGGTCTCTTCGGCCTGCACGAACTCGCCGTCGAGGACGCCCTGCGAGCCCACGAGCGCCCCAAGGTCGAGCGGTACGGCGACGCGCTGGTCGTCGTGCTGCGGACCCTCTGGTACGTCGATGAGGGCGATCAGGTGGAGACCGGCCAGGTCAGCGTCTTCGTCGGACCCCAGTACGTCGTGACCGTGCGGCACGGCGACGGCGCCGAGCTCGCCACGACCCGGCAGGCGCTGGAGGACCGGGCGTCGATGCTCGGTCACGGCCCCGGCGCTGTCTTGTGGGCGGTCTGCGATTCGGTCGTGGACGGCTACGAGGAGGTCGCCGACCAGGTCGAGATCGACGTCGACGAGGTCGAGAGCTCGGTGTTCTCCCCCGAACGAACCAGCGACGCCGAGCGCATCTACACGCTCAAGCGCGAGGTGCTGGAGATGCGCCGGGCGATCGTTCCGCTGCGCGAACCGATGGAATCGTTCGCGCACGGCGCTCCTGGCATCAACCGCAACGCGGCCGCGTTCTTCCGCGACGTGGCCGACCACGTCAGCCGGGTCTCGGACCAGACCGACGCCCTGGACACCCTGCTCACCTCGGCCCTGAACGCCCACCTGGCCCGCGTCTCGGTCCAGCAGAACGACGACATGCGCAAGATCTCGGCCTGGGTCATGATCGCCGCAGTGCCGACCATGCTGGCCGGCATCTACGGCATGAACTTCGACAACATGCCCGAACTGCGCTGGCACTTCGGGTACTACGCGGTGCTGCTGCTGATGGGCGGCGTCTGCGGCACGATGTACGGCCTCTTCCGCAAAGTGGGCTGGCTCTAACGCCTGCTTAGGTTGCCGTGATCGTGCTGGTCGCCAGCAGGATCAGGATCACGATGCCGACGAGCACCCGGTAGAAGGCGAAGACCTCCGTCGTGTGCTTGGCCACGAACCGGATCAGCCACGCCACCGACGCGTAGCCGACGATGAAGCTGACCACAGTGCCGACCAGCAGCGGTACGGCGCCGACGTGGCCGCCGAGTGCGTCCGGCAGCTCGAAGACCGCCGCCCCAACCAGGGCTGGGATCCCGAGCAGGAACGCGACCCGGGTCGATGCGACTCGGTCCAGGCCGCGGAACAGACCGGCGGTGATGGTCGCACCGGACCGCGAGACACCCGGGATCAGCGCCAGGCACTGGACTATGCCCATCACGATCGCGTCGGTCAGGGTGATCTTCTCCAGCGGCCGCTTCTTCGAGCCGAGCCGCTCGGCCGCGACCATGAAGAACGACCACACGATCAGTGAGCCCGCGACCCACCACAGGCTGCGCAGCGGGCCGGAGATCAGGTCCTTCGCCAGGAACCCGACGATGCAGATCGGCAGCGAGCCGATGATCACGTACCAGCCCATCCGGTGGTCGAACTCGCCCCGGTGCTCGGGCTTGGTGAGTCCGCGGAACCAGGCCACGGCGTACCGGGCGATGTCCTTCCACAGGTAGAGCACGACCGCGGCGATCGCGCCGAACTGGATCACCGCGGTGAACGCGGTCACGCTCGGGTCGTCGATCGGCAGCCCGAGGGCCTTCGACGCGATGGTCAGGTGGCCGGTGCTGGAGACCGGCAGGAATTCGGTGAGCCCCTCGACGATGCCGAGGATGATCGAGTCCCAGATCGTCACTAGCTACCCACTCCGGACAGCTCGAGCGCCTCGGCGAGCACGCGGATGTCGGCCAGCCGCTGTTCGACGGTCGAGGCGAACGGCGTGACGGCGACCGTCGTCGTACCGGCCTCGGCGTAAGCGGTCAGCTTCTCGGCCAGCCGCTCCTTGCCGCCGAGCAGCGAGATGCCGTCGATGAAGCCCTGCGGTACGGCGGCCATCGCGTCGCGGTGCTGCTTGGCCAGGTACAGGTCCTGGATCTCCTTGGCCTCGTCGGCGTAGCCCATCCGGACCGCGAGCGCGTTGTAGAAGTTCTTCTCCCGGCTGCCCATCCCGCCGATGTACAGCGCGGCGTACCCACGGATCGGGTCCGCGGCAGCCGCCAGGTCGTCACCGGTCATGAGCGGGACCGAGGCGACGACGTCGAAGCCGTCCAGCCCCAGTTGGCGAGACTGACGTCCCGCCTCGATGTGCTTCAACTGCTCTCCAAGATAAGCGGGGTCGTTGAGGATCCCGAGCCAGCCGTCGGCGATCTCGCCGGCCAGTTCGAGGTTCTTCGGGCCGACCGCGGCCAGGTAGACCGGCACGTGGTCGCGGAGCGGGCGGCTGGACAGCTTCAGCGCCTTGCCCGGCCCACCGGGCAGGGGCAGCTCGAAGTGCTCACCGTGGAACTCCACCGTCTCGCGCCGCAGGGCGGCGTTGACGATGGCAACGTACTCGCGGGTGCGGGCCAGCGGCTTGTCGAACCGGACTCCGTGCCACCCCTCGGACACCTGCGGCCCGGACACGCCGAGGCCGAGCCGGAACCGGCCGCCGGAGAGCCGGTCCAGGGTGGCCGCGGTCATCGCGGTCATCGCCGGGGTCCGGGCCGGGATCTGGAAGACCGCCGCGCCGACGTCGATCGTGCTCGTCTGGGCGGCGATCCAGGTCAGCAGCGTGGCGGCGTCCGAGCCGTACGCCTCCGCCGCCCAGGTGACCGAGAAACCGAGGGACTCGGCCTCCTTGACGAGCTTCAGATGGTCGAGGTGCTCGTCGCCGAAGACGAAGCCGATGTTCAGTCCGAGTCGCATGACTGGCGAGCCTATCCAGCCGTTGTCGGTGGCCCGCAATAGGCTCGACCCATGCAGCAGCGCTATCTCGGTCACAGTGGTCTGGCGGTGAGTCGGCTCGGCCTGGGCACCATGTCCTGGGGCCGTGACACCGACGAGCACGAGGCGCGCGAGCAGCTCGCCGCCTTCGTGGCCGCCGGCGGCACTCTGATCGACACCGCCGCGGCGTACGGCGACGGTGACAGCGAGCGACTGATCGGGACCCTGCTCGGCGACGTGGTCGAGCGCGACGATGTGGTGATCGCCACCAAGGCCGGTTTCAGCGTCCGCCGCGGTGAGCGGATCACCGACACCTCGCGGGGTTCGCTGCTGCGCGATCTGGACGCTTCGCTGCGCCGGCTGAACGTCGACTACATCGACCTGTGGCAACTGCACACCTGGTCGGATGACGTACCGCTCGAGGAGACGCTGTCCGCGCTCGACTACGCGGTCAACGCCGGCAAAGTCCGGTACGTCGGTGTGTCCAACTACGCCGGGTGGAAGTCCGCCCGCGCGGTGACGTGGCAGCAGGCGTGGCCGGGGCGCGCCGTACCGGTCTCGAACCAGGTGGAGTATTCGCTCCTTGCGCGTGACGCCGAGGCGGACGCGATCCGGGCGGCCGGAGGGCTCGGCATCGGCGTACTGGCGTGGTCGCCGCTTGGCCGGGGTGTGTTGACTGGGAAGTACCGCACCGGCATCCCCGCGGACTCGCGGGCGGCGTCTCAGCATTTGTCCAGATTCGTCGACCCCTACCTCGACGGCCGTGGTTCGGGCATCGTTGAAGCGGTGGCACGCGCCGCGGACGGGCTCGGCTGGACTCCGCTCGAGGTCGCGCTCACCTGGGTGCGGGACCGGCCCGGCGTGTCGGCGGCCATCGTCGGCGCCCGGACTGCGATGCAATTGAAGTCGGTGCTGGGCGTTGAGGAACTGACTCTGCCGCCGGCCATCGTGGCGGCGCTGGAGGATGTTTCGTGAGGCTCTGTAACTTTTTGAGGGCGTGCTAGCTGGAGGGTGCGGATGGCTGAATACGAGCTGCAACAGTTCGAGGTCTCCCGGACGGAGTCGCGTGGCGCAGTGCGCCGCCTCCTGACCGAGCACGCCGAATACGGCGGCTGGGAGCTGGCCAGACTCCGCCGCTATCCCGACGGCACCCGCCGGGTCTGGCTCCGCCGCCGCGTCATCAAGGTCCTCCGCACCTTCTAAGAGGGGCCGGCTCGCTCGCTAGACGTCGTGGCGGACCCAGACGTTCGGCTCGATGTAGACGGCGCGATCGTGCTCGACGCTGACCTCGACCGGCACCAGCGCGCCTGGTACGACGACCTCGCCCGTGCTGTCGAACGGCAGCCCGGTCCATTCGCGCCACTCCGCGAGCGAGGCGGCGACCACCATCGAGGCCGGTGCCACCTTGATGATCTTGCCGCCGGCCCGGACGTGTACCCGCAACCACGGGTCGGCGGGCAGACCGTCGTCGCGGGTGAGAGCGACGTACTGGGTCATCGGGAGGTGAGCGTCGGTCTTGCCGTTCGGCCGGACCGGCGCGTAGAGGGCGGTGTGGCCCTTCGCTTTCACGGCGTCGCGCATGCCTTCGACCATCCGGTGCGACAGGCCGCGACCGTGGTGCGACGGCTTGATCATCACTTCCAGCGCGCTCGACACAGTGGTCTCGCGACCGAGCCGGTGGTCCTCGATCCCCCACTGCAGCACCTGGTCCCACCCGCGCGATGGCAACTCCGTGCGGCCCTCGATCGGGAACGCGAACGGGATGCTGCGCGCATGCGCGACCAGCTCACCGTCCTCGGTCGCGACCAGGCACTGGTCCGCGAACTCCCGGCTCACCTGCCCGATCAGCGCGTCACCGATCAGGTCCTCCAGCATGAACCGCGGCCAGACCTTCCAGAAGTTTCCCAGCACACTGGTGATCTCGGGCCGCTCGGCGAGTGTAGTGATCACGATCTCGGACATGCTCGGAGTGTGCCATCGCCGCAGTGGGACTTCACCCGGATATCTCGGCCCCTGCGCACCGAAGAACGGGTAGTGGTGCCGGATCAGTCCCGAGGGCCACTCACCTTGAGGCGTGCACCCGGCAGCACATCTTGACCACTACCCGTCCGTCGGTACATACCCACGAGGGCAGCCACCACCGCCGTCAGCAATCCCGCACCAATGAGCGTGTTCTCTACGCCGACCGTGGCGATGATCGAGCCGCCGACCAGCAGGCCGGCTGAACTACTCGCGTTCACGACCACCGACTGCCCCGACAACAACGCGCGCCGATCGGCTCCGGCTGACTGCTGGGTAATGAGGGCCGAGATAGCGGTGATTCCCCACACGATCACGATGCCCGCCAGCCCGGCCAGCAGCGCGACACTCATCGGCCTCGTCCAGGTCCCCATCCCGATCCAGCACAGACCCACGACAGCCCACGAGCCACACGCCAACGGCAGCGCCGGCAGTCTCCGGATCACCCGTACCGCGACCAGTGTGCCCAGCACGGACCCAACGCCGTACCCACTCATCCCGGCCGCCGCGTAGACGCCTGGCTGCCCTCGCTCGGCCCCCAGCACCGACAACCCCAGCGTGAACGCGAACCACGTCACGCACCCGGTCCCGCGCACCAACCAGCCCAGCGCCACCTCGCGTCGACCCACCAGACTCGCCCGGATCGAGGGCGCGGCACCGCTGTCGCCACGCCGCTCGGTGCGGATCCCGATGCACACCAGCCCGCCGGTCAGGACGGCGACCGCCTCCACCCACAGCAACGCGTTCGTGATCCCGGCGGCGACCGCGGCCGCACCCATCAGCGGGCCAACCACCATCCCGACCCGCCGGACACCGTCCTGCCAGGTCAGCAGTACGACGGCCTTGCCCGGACCCCACCGATCCCCGACATCCGCGAGCAGAGCCGTGCGTCCCGGCGTACCCAACGCATCACTACACCCCAACAGCAACCCAGCGGCGACGAGCAGTCCGGGCGTGAGCAATCCGAGACCCGCTGCCGTTGGCACCATCGCCAACGCCATGGCGGCCACCACCGCCACCACCGCCAGCCGCGCCCCCGAGTCCACCCACTGCCGCGCCCGCCGCCCCCACCACGGCGACAACAACACCGGTACGCCGGCCGCGCCGCCCACCAGCCCGGTCGCCGCCACCGAGCCCGTCTCCCGCAGGATCACCAACGGCAACGCAACCTGGGTGAATCGCATCGCAAAGTCGGCCAGTCCGCCGCTCGCCAGCAGCACCGCCGCCTCGCTCCGTGCTCTCATACCCTTGATTCTTTGGGCTCCTGGGTTCCCCGGGTAGACGGTTCCCGCTGGGTGATTGCCATAGGCTGCCCCTATGACTTCATTACCCGCGGTCGAGGATCTGCGACTGGTCCAGGCGATCGCCAGGACCGGCGCAGTAGGCACCGCAGCCCGGGAACTCCGCATCTCCCAGCCGTCGGCCTCCCAGCGCCTGGCACGGATCGAGCGCCTCTGCGGCACCAAACTCTTCGAGCGCGACACCCGCGGCGCCCGCCCCACCCCGGCCGGCGCCGAGCTCGCCCGCCGGGCCGACCACATCCTCAGCCATCTCGAGGACGTGTACGACGCCACCCGCGCCGCAGCCACCGGCCGCCGTCTCGTGATCGGCACCTTCGCCAGCCTCGCGCCGATCCTGTTCCCCATCCTCGACGCCGACTTCCCCGACACCGACATCGAGCAACAGGTCGACCACGGCCAGTTCCTGGTCGAACGCGTCGCCGAAGGAACCATGGACGCCGCCTTCGTCGCCATCGCCGAGCAGATGACGCTCCCCCGCGGCACAATCGCCCGCCGGATCGGTCGCGACGACCTCGTCCTGTTCGTCCCCGACGGCGTCCCCCTGCCCGGCGGGGGCAAGCAACCCCTCAAGGACCGGCTGGTCGCCTTCTCGACGTACGACCGAGGCAGTGAGGAGCTCCAAGCCCGCCTGGTCGCCCTCGGCGCCGCCGCCCGCCGCGGCGTCACCCTCGGTACGACGGTCGCGATGGCTCGCCGCCGCTCCCACCTGGCCGTCGTACCGCGGAGTGCTCTCGCCACCGAACTGCTTCCCGGCGAGCAACTCGTCGCGGCGCCGTTCCGCTACCGCCTCACCCTCTCCGTCGTCACCACGCCAACACCACCGAAGGTCCTCGTCCGCTACCTCCCGCAGCTCCGCACGAGATTGAACTTGTCGTGAACAACCGCTCAGCCGGGCCGTTTGTGCGGCAGACTCGGCCGCATGAACCTGCGGCGGCTGGCAACTGACCGAGGACGGCTAACGGCGTACTGGAGTGCGGCCGTCATCCAGACAGTCGCGGTCGCCGCCGACATCAAGGTCCTCAGGCAGGCCAGCAAGATCTCGTTGATGCCGCTGTTGCTCTCCTGGACCCGCACCCAGCAGGCTCACCCCTTGCTGCAGGCAGCGTTGTTGGCGTCAGCGGCGGGTGACCTGCTTCTAGAAACCCGCTTCGAGCTCGCCGGCATGGCCGCCTTCGCCGCCGCCCACGCCTGCTACCTGGCCTTCTTCACCGGCCGCCCCGCCACCCGCAGCTGGCGCGTCCTCGCCGTGTACGGCGCCCTCTGGGCAGCGCTGATCGCCGCCCTCTCCCCCGGCCTCGGCAACCAGAAGATCCCCGTCGCCGTCTACGCCTTGTTGCTCACCGCAACAGCCGTCGTCTCCCGCTGGCACAACCCGCGCTCCGGCCTCGGCGGCACGCTCTTCCTGATCTCCGACGCCCTCATCGCCTACCGGATGTCCGGCCGCGACTTCCCCGGCCGCGGCGCACTCACCATGTCGACATATGCCGCCGGCCAGTACTTCCTGACTACGTCGCAAACACCTGCGAGTCGTCCGCAAACGCCTTGAACTCCAACGCGTTCCCGGCTGGATCGAACAGGAACATCGTCCACTGCTCTCCCGCCTGTCCCTCGAACCGCACGTACGGCTCGATCACAAACGCCGTACCGGCTGCTCTGAGCCTGTCCGCCAGCTCGTGGAACGTGGGCACCGTCAGCACCAGCCCGAAATGCGGCACCGGTACGTCGTGCCCGTCGACCGGATTGTGAATCCGCTTCGGCTGCTCCGCCGCCAGGTGCGTCACGAACTGATGCCCGTGCAGATTCCAGTCGATCCAGCTCTCGGAACTACGGCCCTGCTCAAGCCCGAGCACCTTCCCGTAGAACTCGCGCGCCGCGTCCAGATCATCGACGGGCATGGCCAGGTGGAACCGCGGGACCTCGGGCATCGGCGTACCTTCCT
The DNA here is from genome assembly GCF_042882005.1 of Kribbella sp. NPDC058245. Lineage (NCBI taxonomy): Bacteria > Bacillati > Actinomycetota > Actinomycetes > Propionibacteriales > Kribbellaceae > Kribbella > Kribbella sp. NPDC058245. The sequence continues at coordinate 345,535 of NZ_JBHVWY010000008.1, read as the reverse complement.
GTGGTTGTTCTGGCCTTGTCTCGTCAGGCTTTGTCGAAGAACTGGTCGAGAACGCGCGAGCCGAACTCCAGGGAGGTGGTCGGGACGCGCTCGTCGATGCCGTGGAACATGCCCATGAAGTCGAGGTCCGGCGGGAGCTGCAGCGGCACGAAACCGAAGCAGCGGACGCCGAGGCGGCTCCACGACTTGGCGTCCGTCCCGCCGGACATCAGCAGCGGCGCCGTACGGCTCTGGGGGTCCTCGGCCAGCAGGCACGCCTTCATCGCCTCGACCAGGCCGCCGCTGAACTCGGTCTCCAGCGCGATGTCGGTGACCACGCTCTCGCGGGTGACCTTGTCGCCGAGCAGTTCGTCGATCGTCGCGTGGAACTCGTCCTCGAACCCCGGCAGGAAGCGCCCGTCGATGTGCGCCTCGGCCTCGCCCGGGATCACGTTCACCTTGTAGCCGGCGTTCAGCATCGTCGGGTTCGCCGTGTTCCGGATCGTCGCGCCGAACATCCGGCTGAAACTGCCCAGCTTCGAGAGCGTCTCGGTCATGTCCTCGGGGTCGAGCTCGACCTCGAGCACGTCCTCCAGCGTCTTCAGGAACTCCCGCACCGTCGGCGTGATCCGCAGCGGCCACTCGTGCCCGCCGATCCGCGTCACCGCCTCGACCAGGTTCGTGACCGCGTTGTCGGTGTTGATCATCGACCCGTGACCCGCCGTACCGCGGGCCTTCAGGCGCATCCAGTCCATGCCCTTCTCGGCCGTCTCGATCAGATACAACCGCAGGTCGTCCTTGACCGTCACCGAGAACCCGCCGACCTCACCGATCCCCTCGGTGCAATCCGCCACCGTGTCCGGATGGTTGTCGATCAACCACTGCGCGCCGTACACGCCGCCGGCCTCTTCATCAGCCGTGAACACCAACCGCACCGGCCGCCGCGGCTTCACCCCGGCCCGCTGGCGCGCCCGTACGACGGAGAGAACCATCGCGTCGAAGTCCTTCATGTCGACCGCGCCGCGCCCCCACACGCACCCGTCGAAGATCTCCCCCGCGAACGGGTCGACCTTCCAGTCCTTCGGATCCGCCGGTACGACGTCCAGGTGCCCGTGGACGAGCAATGGATCAGCGCTCTGGTCCTCACCCTCCCAGTGCGCCACCAGCGTCGCCCGCCCCGGCTCCGACTCGTAGATCGTCGACTCGATCCCGACCTCGTCGAGCTTCGCCGCGACATACTCCGCCGCCCCGCGCTCGCCGTTGCTCTTGCCGTTTCCGTAGTTCGTGGTGTCGAACCGGATCAGCTCGCTACACAACTCCACCACTTCGGCATCGGCGCTGTACGACGGATTAGTCATGCGACCCATCCTCTCCCATCGGGTTGATCAGAGGACGCTCAGCCCGTACATCTCCCCCAGCGGATCCGAGATCAGCTCCACCCGCGTCCCATCCGGGTCCCTGAGGTAGATCGACGTACCGCTCTCTTCCAAGTACTCGATGTTGGAGTCATCCAGCCGCTGCTTGACCTCCGCCCACCGCTCCGCCTCCATCGAGATCGCCATGTGGTGCAACCCGCCCAGCACCTCGGCGTACGGCCCCACTTCCAGCCCCGGAAAGTCGAAGAACGCCAGCAGGTTCCCGTTCCCGATGTCGAAGAAGAAGTGACTCGACCCCTCGTAGTCCCGGTTTCCCACAATCTCCGTCAACGGAAACCCCAGCACCCCCTGATAGAACCGGATGGTCGTCTCCACATCCGCACACAACACCGCCACATGATGCAGCCCCCGCGCCGTACTGGCCGGTCGCTCCTGGCTCAGGTACTCCGCCCGCAACCGCTCCCGCTCCGCCTCAATCCCTGCCACATCAACGGTCCCCACAGCACCCAACCCCTCTCCTTGAACTTCCAACTACCCCCATCAGACACCCCCACCCACCCGATGTGAATTCCACCCAGGTTCTTTGCTACTGTTCTCCGGTCGGCGCCACTAAGGCGCAGATCACCTGTCCGGGTGGCGGAATAGGCAGACGCGCTAGCTTGAGGTGCTAGTGCCCTTTACGGGGCGTGGGGGTTCAAGTCCCCCCTCGGACACGCAACTTATCCACACGGTCCCCCAATGGGTCGACCTCCACCTCGACCATCTGGTCGGCATGGTGATACGTCAGCGAAAGTCGCAAAGCGCGGTAAAGCTGACTCAAATCCTCCGGATTCGCTGCGCTGAGCGCGGCGCCTACGTTGCCCAACTCGTCGACGTAGGCCTCTAGCTGCGCCCGGCTGAGAACCTCTTCGTTCGGCAACGAAGCCAGGATCGCCTCGGCCGCCTGCTTCTCGGCGGCCGCCGCGTTGTACTGCTCCCGCAGTTCGGCCGGATCCCAGCCTGCATCGAGCGCTTTCCGGGCCCGATCCATAGTGATCTTTGCCGCACGGACACGCCCACGCAGTTCCTCGACATACTGGCTCCGGCGGTCCTCACTCTCATCCTCGACGAATAGCGCCTCAATCGTCGCCGCGCGATGCATCGGATCGAACAGAGATCCGATCCACCTATTGACCGCCGGCGTCACGACATCCTCACGCAGATAAATCTGCAACGGATGCGCCAACGCCGTCGCCGTACCCGGCACGAGCGTCCTGGCATTGCACCGGTAGTACAGGACCGCCTGGCGCCGCGCAGCACCCTCCATCCTCCGAGCGCACAGCCCACACCTGACCAGACCCCGAAGTGCATAGACCCGCGTCGTCGAGCTCCGTTGCCGCACCGCTCCCGACCAGGTCCGGACTCCACCCGACCTCCGCTTGCGCCGCATCAGCTGGGCTTCAGTGAAGACCTCGACGGGAACGATCTCCGGATGAGCGGGTTCTCTCGATCGCACGATCTTCGCCTGTGGTGATCTCCTGAACTTCACGACGTAGCCCGCGGCAACATCATCCGGATCGAGCAGCTCCTCAACCTTCTGCCAACGCCCGTACACGGCGTAGCCCGTGTACCGCGGGTTGTCGAGAATCGCTACCACCGCACTGTGCTGCCAACCATCCATCCGCCGATGGCGGTTCTGTTGTGGCGCGTGAGCCGACGGACACGGCACACCATCGCGATTGAGTTGCTCAACAATCGACTTCAGACCCCAACCCGACAAGTACATGTCGAAGATCCGCCGCACGACCGCAGCCGCAGCCTCATCAATCACCATGACCCGCTGCCGCTGTCCCTCGAGAGCCTTCCGAGGATGCGGATGCGGCCCGCCGTCCACGACTAGGTAGCCGTACGGCGGGCGCCCGCCCTGATACCGCCCGTCGATCAACACCTGCGCAGCCATCGCCGCCCGAACCCGCTTCTGCACATGCTGCCGCTCAGACTTCGACAACCCACCCGTAATCGTCATCGCCATGTCGTGCACCGTGTTCTCCGGATCAAACCGACCCCCGAGGCTAGGTATCCACAGGGACACGCCATACCGATCGAACTTCGGCCACGTCAGGCTGAACTGATTGCTGAACCAGCACCGAGTCGCCTCCCCCACAACCAGCCCATCCCAGCCACGGCCCGGATCCTTAAGAGCCCGCAGGATTCGGCTCGCCTCATCACGACGCTCCCACGGCAACGATCGCGACTGCCCGATATCGAAGTACTCGGCAACCACTTCGCCACCTAGCGGCTCTACAAACCGCGTCGCCTCCCCCAACTGCCACGCCTTCGATGTCGCCGGATCCTGATTGTCTTCCGTCGAACACCGCCCGTAGAACGCCAGCCGCCCGACACCCGCGCCGGCCGCCGGGCCTGTAGCCAGCGCCTCCATGCCCAAAATCTCGTCGAGAGTCGCCCACTCATCGTCACCACTCACGATGCCTCCTCCTCACGGGAAGCCTCCTCGGCCCTCCGCTTCGCCTCGGCAAGTCCTACAACAATCCGACGAAGCAGGCGAGCAGCCTGTGGATAAACCACCGGCACCCCCTCCGGCAGCGTGACCTGCACCGCGGCACCGCGCTCCGACTCCGCACCCTGTACCGCGTCTCCGTTGTCACCCACATAGAGATCAACGGCCACTCCGACAGCACTTTTTCTTGCGCCCAGCACCCGGACTGCTCACCAGTGCGCACCACCGACCACCACTAACCACAGCTGCTCGGCACTCGCCGAAGAAACCTCGGGAGCCCGCCGCCCCAAGCTGGCCCGGTCATCGACACCGAGTCCACCAAGCCCACCGGATCTATACTCGATCATCTGTTCTATCCTGCTGCGGTGGGCACGAACAGGCGCTACCCCAGACAGCCAGCACCCGAGGCCGGACGCCGGCACTGCTGGGTCCTGAGGACCACCCATGAGCAAGGCCCCTGGCCAGGCCTCATCCTGGAGTGGCGCCGCACTTCATCCCGCGACTGGCAAGCCCGCGTCGTCTACGTCCGCGACCTACAACGCTCCGAATCAACCGAGGCCTGGTTCGCCGCCGCCAACCTCCGCCCGCTCGATGCCCATCCCCGAGCCGGTTCCTAGCGCGACAAAACGGTCAGCAACATGCCGTCGACGACGGGACAGTCAGGTCTGAGTGAGGCGGCTGCGCACGCGCTCAAACGAGCTGAACGTCGACCCCCCGCCCGCCACCACTGGAAACCCCGTGCGGCTGGGGCAGCAAGCCTTACAGCTCGGCCCCACGAGGCAAGTCAGCCCGGGTTCCCGGCAACGCCAGCCCTGGTCGGTGCGACGCCGAACGAGGTTGACCTAGCGCGCCCGCGGCGCCACAGCTACCGTCCGAGTCTCGCTGGCGGATCCTCGCCGGTACGCCGGAATGCTCCGTTGGTCAGCACGGCCAACCCCGCCCAGGACACAGGCGTCGGCTCCCGTCCGGAACGCCACCAGCGCGTTGCTCGTCGAAGCGCCCACGGAGCCTCGATCCCGTCTGCGAGTTGCGAGTAGAGGTTGCTCAGAATATGCGCCGTCGCGTGCCCAGAGCCTGGGCCATCCGCAAGCGGGAACAGTCCACCGACAACAGCGGCGGCCCCTCGACAAAGCATGACGGTCGGGATGCCGGTCGGGTCAGTGCCGGCGCGCTTGTCCAGATCGCTGGAGAAGCAAGCTCCGACGACGACGGTCCGTGGAAAGCGGCAGGACATCATCCGGGCCGCCGACAAGCGCGTACCAGTCACTGGATCGAGGATCAGCGAGTGCGCAAGACCGGCCATGTTGTTGCCATGTACCGACATTGTCAGCACTGCATACGAATCGGCGTCCGCCAGAGACTCGGCGAGCTCAGCCGGTGTGGCTACCTCACGGACGTTAAGCTCCCAGCTCCTCCGCAGGCCAGCCCGCTCGATCGACAGCCCGTCCGCGTTCACCCCATGGAAGTAGGCCAGTACGCCTCCGCCCACAGACGTTGGCGGACTGGTCTCGTCCAGCAACGAACACGACGGCACCATCGCCACGGCCGCATGATCGGACAGCGTGGTGTGTGCGGTGATCGGCAGCGCGACCCAGGGGAAGGTCCACAGCTGTCCGTCCGCGGCGATCAACAGGAGCGGGATCGTCTCGTCCGGCCCGGCGGGGTCGACGACACGAAGCTCGTCCAGGAGCTCCGGTGGAAGCAAACAGTCCACCAGATTTCGCCAATCGCCGACGGTTCCGTTCAGTGCCGCATACTGACGGCTTGTCGCCCACCTATCGCTCGAGGCCCGGAGCTCGATCTCCCGGCCGGCAGGTGACCTCTCATCCGTTGCGCCCGTAAGCGTCCTGAGCGCTTCTATTTCGTCGACCGTCATCCGATGGCAGAACGTCGATGTCTCGAGACCAGGCGCCTGCCAGCTCCCGTACAACGTCATCTGGTCGTCGTCCGCGATCAACCTGATCTGAACGAGGTGATTCCCGGGACTGACGGCGTTCGCTGTACGCCGGGACGGAAGCTGGACAAGCTGCCGAAAGCGGGCCGAAGTAGCCACCTCGAGCTTCTCGTACGCCGACGCACCGCGCACGGTGCCCTCCGGTCCCTCCAGGTCGGTCAGCTCGGCCAGGAGAGTCTTGATCACCGAGGCCAGCCCTGTGTTCTCCTCGTCGCTCTGCAGAATGCCCGATCTCAGCGCCTGGGCGATATGGCTCTCCCGGAGCATGCCGAGGGCATTGACGTACAGATACGTGGCTTCCTTGTCGCCGGCCATGGCTCGATCGAAGCCAAGCTGGAGGAGCCTGGACTCGGCCAGCCGTGTTCGCCCAACGAGATCGGCCTGGTGCTGACGCCAACCATGTCCGACCTTGAGATCGCAGAAGTTCCGCAGCAGCTCGAACAAGGTCAGCAGCTCGGCGTCTTGATTGCCCTCGTCGTGTTCCAGGTCGGCCCTGATCGCCAGCAGCGGGATTCGGAGCCCTGGGCCGGAGTCCGGCGGCATCATTACGTCCGCGACGTCGAGGAGCCGCCGGATCTCACCGCGATCACCTCGGGCCATCGCGACCTCGGCTTCAACGCTGAGCGCCTCGATCCGATGCGGCACCATGTTCCACTGATCGCACAATCGCTGCGCCTCGACCACGTGCTCGTGCGCCTTGTCGACCTCCTCGACTTCCAGACATACCCGAGCGAGCTCGATCTGAGCCCGGATCAGCGTCTGCCGGAAGGCACCGTGCTTGCTGACCTCGACCGCCTCTTCGTAAGCCCGCTTTGCCTCGCTGTTGTTGTTCAGGTACCCGTGGACCCGACCCAGCAAGACGAGATGCTCACCACATGCGGAGGCGTTGTCCGTCGTTCGGTGCCGGGCATACATCTGGCGATAGATATCGACAGCGCTCTGAACACTCTGCAGAGCGACGTCGAACCGGCCGACCGCGTTGGCAAGCCGGGCTCGATGCGCGAGGGCGCCAGCCGCAACCGCCGGTACTCGATTGATCCCTGGATCGGTGAGCACCTCGTCCAGCAGGTGCATTGCTTGGCCGGTCTCGCCGGCGCGGATCAACTGGTCGATCCGCACCATCGCCTTCATCAGCCGTGCCGAGGTGATGATCACTCTCGGGGTGGCCGTGACGCCGTACATTCGACTCATCAGCCAGCCGGCGTAGCAAACCACCGCCAGCACGCAGACGCCCCAGAGCCACCCACTGTTCGACACGCCGTGCTCATTTCCCGCTCGGCGGTGCGGCTTGTGTCTTCGGCGGAACGTACTTGCCGCGGATCACTCTGATGATGCTTCGGGGAATGACGACGAAGTCGTCCTCGACGGCCTTGCGGGTGGCTTTACCCGGACCTGAGATCGCGATCGGCTTCTTCAGCGCGATCATGTCGCGGGCGGGATCCTCGGCCACCGAGACACCGCGGAGGAATCCCTCGATCAGCCTTCCGTCGTCCACCTCGATCGCGAGGAAAGCCGGTCGGCCGTCGCGCCGCTTCGCCAGTACGCCGGACCACGCCGACCCATCCTTGATACGGCTGGATCGGTCGGCCGACGTACGAGCAGCCGCGATTCCGCCTGCTAGCGCCAAGGCATAACTCAGCACGAGTGTCATTCCGCACGACGCCACCACGTGCCACGGCTGGCGGCGTACGGCCGACAGATCCCCGGTGAGCTCGGACAGCGTCACGAAGGCCGGCACCAGTTTGGCCAGCCCTGCCACGACGATCACCGCGACCAGCGAGACCAGCGCCCCAACGGTGGCTAGCTCGACGACCTCGATCACTGTGCTGCGCTTGTCCCGCTGGACGAACCGTGCCAGCGCCCGGTGGTAGACGAGCCCAGGAGAAAGTGCGGCCACCAGGAAGATCAAGCCGGCGACCGTACTGGGCGGCACCCGTTCCTACTTACGCAGTTGTGGATCTGGTGGCGGGGTCGCGAACGGATCAGGCAACTCTTCTTCGAGCACGTCGTCGTCGTCCAAGTAGGTCCGGAATTCATCGGACCCGGTGTTGTCGGCCGGAACTGTCACTGAGTCTCCCCCTCGTGTGATGTCGCGATAGTCAGCCATTTGGCCACGCTCCGCAACACTTCGACAGAGAAAGGCTCGAATAGATCCCATTCAGTGACCAACCGTGGCCAGGCTGAGGTCTGGACGGCCGTGATTACACTATGGCGGAGTCGGTCGTGTTGCCGCTAGCCAGTTCGTATCTCGCGGTCACTGAACGCCCGGTGCAGAGGTGAACGGGGGTCGTGCGCATGTGAGCCGACTGTGCACAACCGGCTGTGTTCGAGCGGTCGAGTACCTCATGGTGACCAGGCGGGTGAACCTCTGATGGTTACTACGCGCGCTTCACACGCTGTGGGGAGATGCCCGAGTTCCCACCCATCGGACTCCAGCTAGGCACTCAGCCTTCGGCCGGAGCAATCTGCGCGAGACCGCCAGACTCCGCTTCGTAAGCAAGGGCTCCACTACAGTTCAGGGCTCATGACAGGATCTCTGGCAGGTCCTTGATGGCTTCGATCGCCTGCAGTGACTCGCCGCCGACACGGAAAACCCGGAACGTCAAAGTCGCCGCTTTCCAAGCCTTGACCAGCCCCGACGACTTCTCTTCAACCGCATGGTAGACGAAACCCAGACGTTCGGCTGCGGCCAGCGCATCCTCGGGCCCAATGGTGTCGATCATATCGAGCGCACGCAGAATGTCATGCAGCCTGGCAACAACCGCGGCGCGGACGCGCGGAGGCAGATCCTGATCATTTCGAGCGGCATCGAGCGATTCCAAGACTCGGCTCCGCAGGTCGGCCCGCACCCCATCGATGACACGGACATTAACGACCCCACTCCCCCGGAGCACAGTCGACAAGACCTTCAGGCTGGTCAGGTGCTCTACGGGCAACTCAACGCTCTCGCCACTTCCCATCTGGGTGTTGCTGTCCCTGGTAAGCACAAGCGTTCGCAGCAGATCCGGTGCGATGACGTCGTACATCTCGACATACGCTGCTTCTTCGAGATCCTCCAATTGCCACCGAACCTGCCGGATGAGATCGATGACCGAAGCAGCCCGCCTCCGAGTCTCCGTCTCGTCCCCCGCACCAAGAGTCTTGAGCCACAGCTGAACAAGACCGCCTGTAGGACTGTAATTCGCTCGATACCTGCTGAAGATCGTGAACAGTCGACCTGCGGAGTTGTCTGTCTCTGACATGCCGCAAGGCTAGCTTCCAACGGCTGTCCGTCGGCCGCGGCACAACCCACATCAGTCGAGTAGTGGCAGCTGGTACGCGGTTCTTGGCTCGGCGTTGTAGAGAACTTGTCGAACGAACGGTTTGTCTTCCAGCGCGCGGAGGCCTTCGCCGATCAAGAGGTCAAGTTTGTCTTCGTCGGGCTTCGTCCAGTACCGGCGCTCGGCGGTGAGGTCGATCGTCTGCAGGTCTTCGGCGACGGCCGCTTCATAACGTTCGATGAGATCTTGCGGCTCGCGGAAAGGCACGTCGCCGACCAGCTCGATGTAGCCAAAGAGAGGCTCCGTAGCGTTCGAGCCAGGAGGGCCAAGGAATGGCCGCGAAGAATCTTCGTGCACCAGAATGACAATGTCTCGATGCCCGAGGACGGCTGGGCGGGTTCCGCGTGGAGCGCCAGGGTTGATGGCGCTCTTCTTGCCTAGCTTTCCTGCGCTAGACGCCCAGTACGGGCAGGCGAACGCCGAATACAGCATGCACGACAGATGTCCTCCGAACCCGGTGTCAACACTGAAGTACGGATCGTGCACGCGAGTCCGGGCGGCGTCCTTCTGAGCCAACGTTCGCCACACCAGGGAACCTTTGGCCAGGCTGAACCCGCACACGCAGCAGGCCCGCCGAATGGCGAGTCCTACGCTGCGATGAGGATCGAGGCCGGCGAGTCGGGGCCCGTCATCTGTCCACGGCGTTTCAGCCGGCACCAGGTATCCGCGTCCGTCTCTCGGCAACCCTTCGAGGTGCGGTGGCGGCTCGACAAGAATCGGTCTTCCCATGCGAGACATTCTGGCGTACCCGAGAAGGTGGAAGTGACCCATTACGGCTGCCACCCGCCCGCGGCTTGCATCACGACCCGCGCCCCGGCTTCCAGAGCGCAAGCAAGCCGCACGTGGCCGTCCACACCACGCCGACGACCTTCGCCGCATCGGGCTGACCCAGGACACACAGGGCGACGATGACCCCCCAGGCCGACGCCGTAGCAATCAAGATGAGAACGAACTGCGCCTGGCGGGGGGACGACCACCATGTAGGTACAGGAGGCTGACTTTGAGGCATGATGAGACCTAACTCTTGACTAGGGTTGCGAAGGGGCCGGGTCCAAACTCGCATTGGTGCTCCAACACCAGTAACCGAGTTCCGGCCCTTTTCGCTGTCTTGATCCGTCCGGACCAAGGTGAGAGGACTCTACTTCCTCACCCCGTCGTGAATCGCCCTTCACTTACGCAACCACCCACCTAAAAACGGAGCGTTAGGTCGTTGGACTAACGCTTATCCGCAGGTCAGAGGGCCCTTCTCGTCGTAGGCTCGAACACCCGTTTGGACCCTACGACGATGTCGCTAAGCATGTGTACACATCACGACACGGCGGACCATTGACCAGAAGCTAAACCCCAGGTCAGGACGGAAGGCGTACTTGTAACACCAAAGGGGATTGCTCACTGCACGCCAGCTCCGGCTGCGTCACACATGCCAATTGGACACCAACCAAGGACCCAAATCCGGGCGCTCTGGTCGCGGAGCGCACACCGACACTCGGTACCAAAAACTCCTTTGTTGTGACACTGATCACACCATGGAAGGCTGTGCGTGTCGGGCCGCGACTGAGCTTCTCGCCCACCTGATCAGCGCACGAGGCTCGTCCCGAAATCTGCGACTAGCGACGACCTGGCCTTGGCAACGAGCTCCCGATGGGTGCATAGACCTCGCCCTACGGCAGGGACCGAAAGGACGCATATGAGGTACACCCGGGATTTAGAACTGAAGCTGCGCGACCGGCTACGCCGACTACTCGCCTCCAGGCCCTCACAAGGTGGCCATGAGCTGATCCTTGTCGCTCAGTGGATACAGGATCAACCAGCCCTCCGAGGTGTGCTGGGAGAGGCAGCGACCGTAGAGGCCAACGTCGACCTCACCAAGTTCATCAAGTCGATGTTCGACAATTACGAGCTTCGGTGGCCCACTACATCCGAGGCCGGCCGGGCCACTCTGATATGGAAGTTGATCCAGAGGTCCGTTGCGGACATCGAGCGGGGCGCCATCGATACGAACGACTTCGGCCACCACTACTCCCCGGCTATCTTCCCGTCTGACAGCCTCGACGCCGCGTGGTACGCCTTTGTCGAGCAGGCCATCGCTCCGCTGTTCGATTACCTCGCCGAGCACCTCGCCGATGAGAGCAACATGCTGTACATCCTCGCGAGGTATGTGCGCTTGGTTGAGTGGTTCGACCTCGACGCTCTCTATGCCTGCGCGCTAGAAGACACCAGGCAGACCGAGGCGGTCTACGATGAGCACCTGCGGCGGTTCCTCTTCAGCGAGGGCATCGATATGCCGTTTACGCAGGCACGGTCCGCATCAGGCGAGTCGGATGTGCTCGCAGGCTTGCACACCGACGACCCGTTGGTATGCGAGATCAAGGTGTTCGACGCAGCCGACCGCGGCAAGCGAGAGCTGGCCACGGGCTATCACCAGACGTTCCAATACACCAGGGACTACGGCAAGTCCGTCGGCTACCTGGTGATCGTCAACCTGTCCGGTCGACCTCTGAACTTGCCGACCGAGGATGAGAGCAATGCGTGGCCGCCTTTCCTCATCGAGTCTGGCGTCCGGATCAACCTCATCAGCGTCCGTGCCCGGCCGACCCCGAGTGCCAGCAAGCAAGGCAAGATCCAGCCGGTCAACATCTCCGTGGACGACCTACGCAAGCCAGACATCGCAGACTGAGCTTGGGCCGGTTGCCAGCTCCGAGTCTGCCTCGCGACAGGACCCCGCGCCTCGACACCATGCGCGGGGCGGCTACACCCGCCGGTGGCCAGGAGCCCGTCAACTTACAAAGGGTTCCGCTCAGGGGCACTCTCTTTACTCGGTATTCCTGAGCCAGAGTTTCTGAATATCTCCCGCTCGGCCACAGACGGCGATGCGGAAGCCGGACGCCAGGCACTCGGCGTTCATGCTGCCCTACTGCCTTGCCGTCATAAACAGGGTCCCGAATGGTCCTCGATACTGACCGCGGTCGGCGAGGCCGCTCGTGAACGCTCTCGACGGTGCGATTGGTAGTCACTGAGTGGCCGTGTGAGGAGGAGAGCGTCGTGTAAACGCTGCAAGCCATTAGGCGCCTGCGCCAAGACTGCAGGGGTTTCTGCGCTAGGAAGCTCCACCGCCTGGACCCGGCGGAACGATCTGGACAGGTCCGGGAGGCACTCGGACAGGATGCGTCGTGCCTGCCTCTTGTCTTTGACCAGGACGACAACGGTGTCGGTTACCGTTCGGAGGCCGAGCATTCTCGCCTGATGACTTGATGGCACCATGTCGCAAAGTGGGATGCCTGCCCATCGACCGCCACTCAATCTACTGAGGCACTCGATGGCCAGAGCGTCCAGTGGGTCGTTCACCAGGATCGGCGTGGCTTCGCAGTCTAGGAGGTCGAGTTGCTCGGCCAAGCCGATCAGGCTGGATGAGCGCCTATGGATGAGAGTGGTCGGGGTCGCTGTGTAGTACGGCGACTTGTCGCCCTGGCGGACTCCAACGAATCCAGTGATCTGCAGGCGGTAGTTCCTTGCTGGCAGCATCAATTGATCACGGAATCGATCGACGGTGCGGCCGTCTGCGTCCAAGGATCCCAGGCCGGCATCGCGAACGGTTGCCAGATCGAACCCGCGAGATCTGAGGTGGTTCGTGAGGCGCGATCGGCTATCGGGGGCGTACCCCACGGACCAGTGCGAGCCGGGATCGAGAAGCTCCGCGACGCCGGCGGACTCTATGTACTGCCGCGCCGGGGCTCGTTTGTCTCGCAATAGCTCTCGTCGGTAGAACTGCGCAGCGACACCGTTGACCTCGACCAGTCGTGCGCGCCTCGATTCCTCCAGCCGGGCAGTTTCCCTTACTGAGCTGGACTCTGAGGCCTTTCTCCATGGTTCCAAGTGATCCACAGCCTCGACGCTCGAGGCCGGGGCTTTCCTTCAGAACCTGGATTTGTCAGTCCAGGACTCCTGGAAAAGCTGCCTTACTGGTCGATGCGAGGTCCGAACTGCAGCAAGGGAACGTCGTAGAGGTCTGGGTTGCGCTGGCGAGTGAACTGCGGTCCCGATACCTCGACGACGTACATCTCGGTGAGGAACTGAATCTTGGCGCCGAGCAGATGGCTGGTGTGGGCAGCGGCAGAGTGGGCTTTAAGTCCAACGGATACGTGGATGTGCGGGAGGACGGTCGAGGACTCCTCGTCGTACGCCAGCGTGCCGCCGCCGACGGCCTCGACGTTCTCGAGGTGCACGGAGCTCCAGACGGGGGCGTCGGGGTTCTCGAGCTTCTCGCAGGTGCCGACGAGCTGGACCTCGCGCATGCCGGCGATGAACATCGGGATGAAGCCCTGGCGTACGTCGTGCTCGGCGCAGAACTCGGCCAGAGCTCTGTAGAAGTCGTCGCCATGGTCGAAGTGGACCGCGAAGGTCCGACCCATAGTGAGTTCAGCGGCGCGCAAAGTCTTCTCCTTCGAGGACGTCGATGTAGGACACGAAGCTGATGGCGGTGTTCAGCCCGCGGGTCGACAGTAGGCGGCTGCGCGGGTGACAAATGTCGTCGACACCCGCCGTTGCAAGCTCTGTGCACCTTCGCCGGAACCAACTCCACGGCACCTGCAGGTGGTCAGCTAGCGCCTCCAAGCGTCCAGCTGGCGTCATCTGAGGCAGCGATGATTCGCCGCTCACCTGGCCGGCAAGGTCCCGGTAGGTGACCAGGCGGGAGGGTGAGGCGCTGGCCTCGACGCACCACAGGCCCGGGCTGCCTAGCCAGTTGGCAACGACAGCCTGGCCCGCCAGCACAAAGCCTTCCACCTCAGCATGCTCGGGCTCCACGCTGAGTTCCACCTTGATACCGAAGCCTTCCATCAGCGCCACCGCGAGCAAGAGCAACACCCGCTCATAGCCAGGCGAAGCCTGGACCTCGCTCTCCGGGATACAGAAGCCGCGACGCAGACTCGTGAACCTTCGCGACGTACGCCGCAGGTAGTCGAACTTGTGTGACCACAGCAACCAGGCCGCGGCCTCCTCACCCCGTTGCTCACGAGTCCAGAAGAACGGCTGTTCCCCGAGTTGGTCCAGGTTGCGCAGAATGTGCCGGGAGCAGAATTGGGATCCCAGCCACTGGGCGGCCACCGGGTTGAGAAGGGGCACCTCCTCGAGATCCCCACACGAGACTGACCGTCCCTCCTGATCCGTGACATACGCCTGGCTCCGCTCAAGGTGGGCGTCATCAGCAAGCAGCGACGAATCGGCGTTGGTCGTCGCCCAAATGATCCCGACGGTCAGATCATCAACGATGTTCGCGGCGGGCACCGCCTGCGAAGGTGCACCACGTCCAGCTCGGTCCATGAATCGACGGCCATCGGCGACGTAACTCCGTTGATCACGATCTACCGCCACCACCAGCGACCGCCGATCGGGCCGAACAAGTCCTGCCAGCATCTCTTCGCTGGGATCAACCAGAAGGAGTTCGCCGCCTTGTCGACTCGCGCTGGTGTAGTGAGCTGAGAGGTCAGCGCCGAAGTACGACCGACCAGCCGGCACCCTGACGCACTCGATTGGACCCGATGCGCTCCTCGCCTCGGCTAGCGCGAGCAGGTCAACGGACGCAGGCGTTAACGGCCGCGGCCCTGACCGAGGATTCTGGAATCCGAGCTCCTCTGGCGTCTGTACCCCGAGTACCTCGCAGAACGCGCTTCGCAAGGGTTCCCGAGGCCACTGGTACCAGCCTCGCTCGTAGTCTGAGATCACCTTCGACGAGATCTCCGCGACCTGGCCGGTCGCCCGGTAGATCGATGCGTTGAGCCTCTCGGCCAGGACTTCTTGCGACAACGGACCGCGAGCATTGCGAAGCGCCTTGTTGGGTTTCCGACCACGGTCACCCACGATCGACACCCATCGGGGTGGGTAGCTCGTAACCATCTCGCCGTACGACGTCCCGCCGATCGACTCCGATGTACGCCGAAGCCAGCGGGCGGTGACCGGCGCGGTCCAAGAGCCTGATCCGCACGCTGGGCACGAAGCCACGGGGAGCTCCCCGCCGTCGCCCAACGACAACCAGCCGACCACCGCGGAGCCGGCCAGTCTGCTCGTGGATCCACCGCTCAGCGATGCTTCGCACAGTCGGCTTCGGCGCCCGACTGAACACACCCACCCCGGACGCCGCGGTCACCCACTCGCTGGCGTTACCGCGCGTGGCAATCTCGAACGCGTACATCTTCCTGCCTCGCATGTCCCCCTCCTCGGGTTCGTGCAGGCAGGATGCACCAGGACCGTCGGACAGCGACACGACATCGGCCGACATCTCCGGGATGTCTCAGTTGGCCTCAAAATGTCCCGAAATGTCTTAGGTTAGGTCTTGTGCCTAACGAAAGACTGCGAGCAGCGATGGTGGAGCAAGGCCTGACCCATCATGCCCTCGCGGAGGAGCTTGGTGTCAACGTCAAGACCATCGAACGGTGGGTTGTCGGCGACTACCTCCCGTTCGCACGGAACAGGCACGCGGTAGCGGCCCGCCTCGGCCGCGACGAATCCTACCTCTGGCCGGACGCACTCCCCCGCGACAAAGCCGCCGCCATCTCCGAGAGTGAGATCGTCAAGGTCTACCCCCGGCGATCCGACGTACCGAGCGACGACTGGCGCCATCTCTTCCGATCGGGCACCGAGGAGATCGGCATTCTTGTCTACGCTGGCCTGTTCCTGGCTGAGGATGCCGGCTTCCAGCGCATCCTTCGGAAGCAGGCGAAGGCCGGCGCCCGGATACGGATCCTGCTCGGCGACCCGAACGACGCGAGTGTCTCGGACCGCGCGCGGGAAGAGGGGATCGGCGATGCGTTGGCCGCCAAGATCCGGAATGCCATAGCCCTGTACGGCGATCTCTCGCGCACCGCCGGCGTCGAGTTCAGGATCCACCGGACCGTTTTGTACAACTCGATCTACCGTGCCGACGACCGCTTGTTCGTCAACACCCATGTGTACGGGCTGCCTGCTGCTCAGGCGCCGGTGTGGCACCTCCGGAAGATTCCTGGGGGCGAACTCGCGGGCCATTACGTCGAAAGCTTTGAACGAGTCTGGACCGACGCGACGCCGATGACGGAGGCCTGATGCCGAAGCGTGTCGACTACTACGATGATCCGAACGCACCAACGATCAACAGCATGGTCCCTTCGGTCAACGTGGTCATCGAGAACGACGAAGGCGACATCCTGCTCATCGAGCGCACGGACAACGGCAACTGGGCTGTGCCAGGCGGAGGCATCGACCTCGGCGAGTCGATGTCGCAAGCAGGGGTCCGCGAGACCAAGGAGGAGACCGGCGTCGACTGCGAGATCGTCGACGTAATCGGCATCTACACCGACCCGAAACACGTCATCCTCTACACCAGCAACGGCGAGGCCCGCCAGGAGTTCTCCATCCTCCTTCGTGCTCGTGCCACCGGCGGCGATCTGACCACGAGCAGCGAGAGCTCCCAGGTCCATTGGGTTCCGCGTTCCAAGCTCGCCGGCCTCCAGATGGACCGCTCGATGCGTCGCCGCATCGAGCACTACCTCACACCTGGCGAGACCATCTATTTCGACTAACGGTGTAGTCGCCTTTGGGTATTGAGGGCAGCCCTCCGCAGTGATGGCGCGGAGCGAACCACCGACCGGTGCACGACATGTCCGCTCGAGTACCTCATCAGAATCTCGCTCAACCGCTCCTCGACCTCGACCCGGCAGCCGTCCGGGTCCGTCGTCAGATCGCAGTACGTCAATGCCTCAAGCAACTCGACATCCGGCAGTGGGAACTCATCAACCAACTCGGGAATGCCGCGCTCATCGGCTTCAACGAGAGCCCCGGTGTGATGCGCGACCAGTCGGCACACCATGTCCTCGGCCACCACGACATCCCGCAGATACCGCGCGCCGTCCAGCGGGTGAAAGCCAGTCGAACGCAACACGGGTGAATACCCAATGTCGTGGAGCCAGGCAGCCACCTCGACTACTCGAGCTCGCTCCCCCAAGGTCTCTCGCAGCCCCTGGGCCCGCAACCCGACTCCTTGCGTGTGTGCCCAGCGCCGCGGCAACTGTTCCCGGAGCAATCGCCCGGCCAAGGCCATGGCTTCCTCGACATCGATCATCATTCGACAGTACGACGGACGGCCTGGACATCAGAACCACATCTGGCGAAATCTTCAGGTAGTCAGTTGCCCGGAGATGTCCGCACGATCAGCCGCCCGGACTCACGCACTCCCGAGACGCTGACCAGATCAGCTCGAAGCTGCTCACGTAGGTACCGAACATCTCTCCGTGCTCAGAGCGGCGGTAGTGAAACACCGGCGACTCCGAGTCGGACAACCCGTACGCACGCTGGTTGACGAGCAACTGCTCATCAGAGATGTAGATCGAGTTGTACATCCCCGCATCGTCGTGCACCCGCAACTCGACTGCGCCAGCCTGCATCAAGGGATGCAGAAGCCTCACGGACGCTGTGGATCCCGTTTGCACCGTCGCAAGCGCGAATCGCACCCGAGCCCCAGCCTCACCCTTAGCCGCGAGTAGCTGGACGAACTCAGCATCCTGCAGCAGCAGGTCCGAGGCGTTAGCGAGCAACGCGACCTCCGTGCGAGCCGAGCCGAAGAATGCAAGCCAGTCGGATCGAGTGATACCGGAGCGCCTCGGGTACACCGCAGCCAGATCCGACGGCTTGCTGGATCCTGGCAGCGTTGCATCAAGCCTCGGCCACAACACGTCGGCGTCAACACCCAAAGCAGCAGCAAGCGCGGCACGGCTACCGGGGTGAGGTACCTGACCCCGCATCCAGTTCCGGACCGTCTTCGGATCGACGGAGAGTTCGACCGACAGGTCCACCTCAGTGAAGCCCGCGTCGTACATCGCCCGCCGGAGCACCTCGTTCACTCGAATCGCACCCTTACCCATGGGTAGATGTCGGTAAATGTCTGATCCGACAGTAGCACGAAATGTCCGTAAATGTCTGAGAACGGGCTTCTGCTGTCCCGCCTGTCGCCGACAGGCTTAGGGCACGCTCGGCAGTGCCGTCGAGCGACCACCAAACTGATGGAGGGGTGCCGAGGATGCACGAGACAACCGCATCTGAACGGCAACGTGTACGCGTCTGGTTCGGGAAGGTCGCCTTCGTTGACCGGACCACAACGCCAGAACTCGCCCAGCCGTTCGCCGATGCGATGAAGCGTAGGTTCGCGAGTCTGCCGGTCACCGTCGACAAGGCCGACAGCTACGCCTCGGACACTGTCGATGGCCACGGACAGGCCACACGATGAGCACCGAGTGGTGGATGATCCTGATCGCCAGTGCGGTTCTCGGACTCGGGATGGTCTGCGACGTCGTCTACGACCTGTGGTGGGGTCGGCGATGATGCGTCGTGGCGAGCTGTACCGGTTCCGCGACCCTTCTGGCGTCAGCGGCACAGGGGTGGTGGCCCTACTCGTAGAGTTCCCGCCAAACGATGACGGCCAGCAATGGGTCGCAGTGAAGTGGCTCGGCAAGCACCCCTGCGCCACGTTCTGGACGAGCGTCGGCGATCTCCTCGAAGTACATGGGCACCTGGGCGCATCAGAAATTCGCTGGCTCGACCCTGACCCCTTCGACGTAGACAGCGAGCCCGCCGCTTCCTGCACTTCGCCCCTGCGAACCTGAGCCGGCGTGGCTGACGTGTCGAGCGGCGGTCTCCGCGTCGGTCACGCCTTCCAACTCCACCTCGCGCCTCACCGCGCGGTGGAGAACACGGGGAACCAGGGTTCCTGCCGCCGTCTCCCCTGTCGGTGGCAGGAACCCTGCCCATGCCAAATCGCACAGTTCGGACGACTCTGCAACGCGAACCCTCACCTACAAACGCCTACGCCGCCAGATCCGGTCCTTCCACCGCTGGCTCTGGGGGCACGCCCACTCCATGCGATAGGGACGACTGCCGCGACGAAGCAGTGCAGCGACCTTCAACGGCCGGTTGCTGAAACCAGGGCATCAATCCATGTGGAAAGGGCTGATGTACGAGTGTAGAAACCAACACCGTCCAGTTTGCAGCCGTCGCCCCAGTTGGTGATCGCCACGAGGCGAAGCTGCTTATCGGTGGTCTGAAAAACAGGGCCGCCGGAGTCGCCACTACACGTATTCCGCGTGGCAACTTTTTCAGGGATGGCGCAGAGTTGGTCGTCCGACTTCAGTTCGGGCGCTGCGGCTTCGGCTAGCTGACACTTCGCTGCGTCGGCCGGCCGCAGCGGCACACCGTGCTTGCGGCATGGCGCGGGTTCGGCTTGGTCGATGCGGCCCCATCCCACTGCGGTCAGGGCATCCTGGGGGCTATCGGAGATGTCCCCTAGTCTGACCGGCGGAACTGTCGAGGGAGATTTTAAGATGAGAATGCCGGCGTCGAGACTGGCGGGTTTCGCAATATGGAAGGACTCGATCGCAATGCGCTCACCCGCTATCGCCGCTGTGCGGCACAGGTTGTTGCCACCTACAACCACTTCTATGCGGCTCACCGGTCGGCCCTCGATGCAGTGCGCCGCGGTAAGAACTACGTTAGGGCGGATGAGCGTCCCGCCGCAGAACTGTGCGCCGAAGAGGTCATCAAGCGGCGCGCTTGCGTTGATCAGCGCCACGCTGCCCGGTTCCTGAACTGCGGAATCGTCGGGCACCCCGGCAGTGTCGTTGCTGCCGCACGCTGTCGCGCCAAGCAGAGTCAATGCGACCGCCGACACCAACGTCAACCACGACGGTCGCATTATCCTCCACCTTCTCGACAACTATTCAGGGCATTCCCCGTTGGTGACAGTGAATGCTGTGCGGGCTTCGTTGTAAAATTCGCGTTTGTCGATCTCGTACTCAATGCGCAGGCCAGCGAACCGCGACGCGGATCCGGGGTTCGCTCGCCGGAGATGAAGCACCAGGTCGAGCATGACCATCTTCGGATCCGGATCAGGGCCGTACTCGGTCCGCGCCGGGATGGTTGCGCCGACCGCGTTCCTGCGTTCGGACCAACCGACTCCTGGGCCCGCCTGCGCCTTTGCAGGCGGCGGCCACTCGGGCGGCGCCGACATCAGCGTCCAAGTGCCATCGGCAGGACTGCGCCTGATCGGAACGATCAGAGCGTCCACAATCTCGAATCCATCGGCCTCAAGCAAGGATACGGAGGTGATGGCAGCCGGTCGATCGCCCTTGTTGAACACGGTATTTGCGGTGTACATGACATCGGAACTCCGGACGCCAGGGGTGCACAGGTGGCTCTCCTCGTCGGCGCTACCGACGCCAGCCGGGCCATCCGAGTCCCTGCCTGGTAGCACGCGTTCGCTGCAGGCTGCGGTGGCGAACATGATCAGGGTCGCCACCGCAGCCGTCATCCAGCGACGGGGTTCATCGTGAGACAAGTTTTAGCGCATTTCCGTCGAAGGGTCCCTTTTCACCGCAAAGCTTACGGCCTAACTGGAAAGTATAGCTGATCTTGGTTTTGATGCTGTAGCCGCTGACAGTGGATAGTTCGAGGCCAACCACATTAGTGACATCGTATCCGTTGGTCCAGAGGATAGCCTTAGTTCTGGTTTTGGCCCAATTCGTTCCCGCGCCCCACGGTTGACTGCAGTAGGGCGTATCCGGCGTGAACTTGATATTTCGGGTTCGTGCGCCGCCTTCCCAGTTCAGCGCCCGCACTGTGTAATAGCGCTGAATGATTTGCCCCTGGATTGACCATTGCGTGTGCTCGTATCGCCCGAAGCGGTAGGCGGTGTCGTGGAACTGCTTCGCGTTTGCCCCGACGCGAGGAAAGGTGATATCGCCGTCTGCTGACCTTGCTATCGTTCCGCTTTTCTTGAAGCTGCCGTATTTTCCGCTAACTGAAGCCCCGACGCCGATTTCGCTTGTCGAGCTATCCAAGAAGCTGAATTGCGTCAACACTCCAGTGGTGGTCGACCAATGCTGACCAACCAGGTCCCACTTCGGACCATAGTCAGCGACGAGCTTTGTCGTCCACTCTTTCTGCAGTGGTGTAGTGCGCGGCTCCTGATGGATAACTGCGTCTGCGTCGTCGGTTTCAGGCGCGGGCTCCCCGACGGGGGCATTCTTGTCGACGCCAGCTCCCTGCAATGTCAGTTCGAGGTCGCCCGGCTCGGCAACTGCTATTTCGGACTCGTCGCTATTGACGTTCGAGAGGACCAGCTCTCGTTCGCCGTCTGGTGTCTTAGTGACATTCAGCTTGCGCGGAAAGCTGAACGGCAGGACGGCATCGTCGCCTTTTTCAGCGGTCAGTTCCATGTTCACAATTCCGTCGCGACCAGCCAGTGGCTCCAGTGAGGAGTTGCTGGCGATCCGGACCTCGAACTGACCATTGGCGTCGGATGTGGCCCGGGCGATCGGCTGCAGTTTCACGGTGTCGCCGACTACCTGCTTGTCAGTCACGTCGTTGCTCGGCCAGGCGAGAAGTACCAGATTGCTGCCGGCTGCCGGCGTGCCATCGCTTCGCAGTACGCGACCCTTGCTGACAACTGGAGTTTGCAACGTACTCGAGTCGGGCAAGGCCGAGACCTCCGGGTCTGCCGCCTCGTTCGGTTCGGTGCCAGCCGCCGTGGCTGTATTCATTCCCAAAAGCAGTCCGCCTGCTGTGAGCAGCGCGATGCTTCCCCTGAAGAGCATCTTCGTCCCCTCAATCAACGAACTCGCTGCGAACCAGTACGACGGCAGCGTCGAGCTCGGTCCAGACCACACCTCATTGGGTCTGGAACCTCGTCGGTGAATGCCTGAGGCGCCGCGCTCAAGTAGTCTTCAAGCGCGAGATTCAGGCGAGATCGATCTCAAGATCGATGTTTCCCCCAGGTGCCAGGGGCGCAGACGAGCCAGTTGCCCAGAAGACAGGCCACCTGTTCCGAGAGCCCCAGTCTCTCTGGCTCAAGATCATGCCACGCTCGGTAGTCAGGAGGTATGCATCTTGTGAAGATTGCAGGAAGTGGCAACGCTCGAGAGCGCGCAGCATCGTGCGTCAATGGACGTCTGGCCTCCGCCGTGGCTGTACCCGTCCGAAGAGATCTGCCCGCCTGAGCTGTTGGCCAGAGTCTGGGTGGTGGTGCCGTCGACCTCGGCTGAGAGGCGGTTGCCAGCCTTGTTGTAGGCAAGCGAACGGAAAGCTATCCGGCGGTTGACGGCGAACGGTGGCCGGCGGCCCATGAGACGGCGTTCGTGGCACGAGGGATCTATTTCCGGCCGTCGTCGCGATCATGATCGCTAAGGCTTCCGAACCAAGCGATGACCTCGCTCGCGCGGTAACGAACGTGGCGGCCCACTCGCCCGCCTGGCGGGCCGTAGCCGTACGTTCGCCAGCGGTACAAGGTGCGTTTCGGAACCTTCAGATAGGCCGCGACCTGGTCGATGTCCCACAGAGGATCGGCGTCAGACATCGTCATCGCGCAGCTCCATCCGAGGGCTTCGGTTCATCTGGCGAGTGCGCTCGGCCTTGACCATCCGCCGTACCTCCCTCTGCGAGATCCCAAGGATCTCGGCGGCGGCCTCGGCCGATGCGCAGGCCTTGGCCAGTCGGGTCGTCTCTGACTCGCAGAGCACCTCGGCAGCGGCGATACGCTCGTCATGGCGTTGCATCGCTTGAGTTTTTGCTTCGCCTGCCCGTACGACGTTGCCGCGCGCCGCGACCACACCGGCGGTCGCGGCCTCTATCCTCGCCTGCCGATCGCGAGCACGCCGCAGAGCGGCGGCTCTCTCGCTTGCGCCCATCGTCACAACACCGGGCCGTCATAGTCGGACGAGAAGAATGGTGGCTCGGCTAGGCGCTGCGGTGCCGGCCGCATGTGATCACGCAGATAGTTGTGCACCTGAACACTGATCTGTCTTGTCGCCGGAACGAGCTGCTCGGAGAGCGTCTCAACCAGGACCTCCGGAGCCTGCGGTGCGACGCGCATCGCCCAGTTCGCAATGTAGTGAAGCAACGAGTCATCGGGCCTAATCCCGTTGTTCGCCAGCATCGCGTATGCGAAGAGCTCAGCCTCAATCTCACGAATACCGCGATCTGGCAGTGAGAGGCTCGTGTGGAGGTGCACGTGCCCGACCTCGTGGGCCAATCGGGCGAGCGCATCCACCGGCTTGAGGCGATCGGAGATCACAACCTTCTTCGTGCCGTAGTCGCAGTAGGCAGACGCCGTAGCCTCCATCGATTCCACGACAACGCTGGACCCTTTGAGCTGTGCCTGATGCCGCAACGCGACCCACAGGCGGCGCACCTTCTCCGGCTCGTTGCTCATAGCAACCTCCCGTGCTCATGGATGCCCGGAAGTTCTGGTAGCTCGAGATCAGGCGCAGGTCTACGCAGAGGCTGACCATGACTCGGGCGACGCTCCTGAGAGGTGCCAGCCAGCCGCCTAGCGATGTCGGACGCGACCGAGAGATGATCGGCGGTCCAAGCCAGGCCCGCGGTCAATGCGGCGAAGAACTCCGGGCGAGTGGTTCGCAGCCACCGGCTCTGAAGCAACCTGGTGTTGGTCGGTGTGTTCAAGTACCTCGGATCCTGGTTGCTGACGTCTTGTCGTGGAACGAACAGACGCCCATGACTCACCAAGACCGCAGCCGCGCGCTGCTGTCGCCGCGCGACCTGCTCCGCAGACCAGACGATCTCGTCAACTGCCTCCAGAATGCGAACGGCAGTCGCCTGATCCGTCACCAATGTGTCGGCTCCGAGTAGCTGCCCGTCCGGACGCACGAGCTGATCCAAAGCGGCTCTCAGCTCCACGAACATGGCCTCACTGGGCGTACCGGTATGTCCATCGAGATCCGATAGCCGTCGTCTCCATGACTCCGCGGTCCGCAAAGCACCTGCTTCGGCTGCTCGCACAGTCTGCTTGAGTACGCCGAGCTCCAACCGACGTACGGCCCCCAGCTCGGCGTGAGATGATGCGTGCAGGTGACCGGCCAGATGCCAGATGTATCCGCAGACGCATCGGATCTGCGCCGTCGTGGATCGCAAATCGCGGGTCAGCAACGTCTCCACAGCGATGTCGTCGTCGGCGCGTTCCCAGCGTGATGCGTACCGGGGCAACATCGATAGCTCGTCGTCGGCGCTGACAGGTCCGCCAGCCGAGAGCAAACCGAGCTCTCCCAGTCCGCCGCTAAGCCCGCCGTCGCTGGCGATTTTGTCGAGCTCTCCACTAGTCAGTTCCGCCAGACGTCGCTCAGGCGTCCGACTTCGGGTATGCCCGATGACACAGTCGGCGCCGATCAGCGCGATCGCCGCGACTTCTGCTCGCGCAGCCCGAAGGCGCCAAGGATCGTCGAGGAGGCTGGCGTTCGCCGCGTCTTGGAGTGCCAGCAGATCGCTGCCGGCGCCGATCGCTTGAGCCAAGCGCCCCAGTGGGCGATCAGACTGTACGGCGGGCTCGCCATACAGGTCAGCCGCTCGGAATCGATGCCGCAACCAGCGGAGATGGATCGCGCACGCAGCGACTACAGCCCTCCAGTCATCTACAGCCTCGGACCGATTCTTGTACCGGCTCTGCGCTGCCTCGACCGCGGTTCGACGCGCAGCACGCAAGAGGTCCTCATACGTCGCGCGCATCGCGCACCATCCGAATGTCTGTGGCCGCAGTCCGGAGTGCGTCGCCAAGCGCCAGCCGCCAACTGACTTCCTCCAGGGAGACCTCCAGCGTGTCTGCAAGTCCCGCCGCCTCCTCGAGGACCGCGACTGGATCCGCCTCGAGACTGCCCTCATAGATTCCGTACGGCGCGATGCCGAGCAGCGCGCACAGCCGGTACCGACTAAACGCCGTCATCGCCCAACGGCCATCCAGCGTGGTCGACTCCATCGCCTCGACGATCGCCTCAGCGCGAGTGACCAGGTCGACGAGACGTCGTCGTACCGGATCATCTTGTGTGTTCATCTGCGTCCTTCCGTTGGAGTCCTGAGTGCCGCCCGCAGGACTGGCCGATGGGTTCATCGCGACTCAACGGATGCCGAGGACAACTTTTTGGCCTTCGCGGCAAGGGGAAGCACCGTCACACATCTGGCACTTGAGGAGCAGGCTCTGCCGACACGGCAGGAATCAGTCGTACGACGCTTGTCCCGTTGAGTGGTCATGACGCGAACTCGACAAGGTCCCGCAGCCCATCCACTGGGCGGCTCCGGATGCTGACGATCCATCGACTGACGGCCGGCGACGGCTACAAATACCTCCTACAGCACATCGCGTCCGGCGACGTTGACCGCAGGATGGCGACCCCTCTGACGGCCTACTACACCTCCAGCGGATACCCACCTGGCCGATGGATTGGCAGTGGCTTAGCCGGCCTCGCAGACGGACAGCTACTGGCCGGATCCGAGGTGACCGAGGACTCGATGGCGGCCCTCTTCGGTCGCGGCGAGGACCCGCTCAACGGTCGAATCCTCGGGCGCCCGTATCCGACTTATCAGTCCCCGTCCGATCGGATCCGAGCTCAAATCCGTGGCCTCGCGCCGGGCTTGGATGACGCGCAGCGACAGGCCGCGATTGCACAGATCCGCAAGACCGAGATGCGCAAGAAGACGAAACAGGCCGTGGCCGGCTTCGACTTCACGTTCTCCCCCGCCAAGTCGGTATCAGCGCTGTGGGCAACGACCGATGTCGGCGTACAGGAGCAAATCGTCGCCGCGCATCACGAGTCCGTCCATGACGTGGTCGCGTTGATCGAACAGCACGCAGCCTTCACCCGGACCGGCGAACAGGGCATCGCGCAAATCGACATCCGCGGCCTCATCGCCGCATCGTTCGACCACTGGGACACACGCAGCGGCGACCCACAACTTCACACCCATGTGGTCGTCGCCAACCGCGTTCAAGGCCGCGAGGACGGCCTCTGGCGGACGCTCGACAGCCGCGTACTCCATCGCGCGACCGTAGCGATGTCCGAGATCCACAACGTCTTCTTAGCCGACAACCTCACCCGACGCCTCGGCATCGGATGGGAGCTACGCGACCGCGGCTCCAACCGGAATCCAGCCTTCGAAATCGACGTGATCCCTGACGAACTGATCAACGAGTTCTCGGCCAGGACAGAGCAGATCGAGGCCAACCTTGCCGCACTGCTCGAACAACGCGGCGACCAGCAACGCCCGCCCAACCGCGGTGAGATGTACGCCCTCAGACAGCAGGCAACGCTCCTGAACCGGCCGCCGAAGCACCAGACGCGACCACTCGCAGCGATGATGGCCGAGTGGAAGAACCGTGCGAATCGAGCCATCGGCGCAGACGTCCTGGCCACGATTCAGCACTCCCTCAACCAGCAAGGCGAGCGACCACTCGCCGCCGCAGATCTCAGCCCAGAAACCCTCGACGCCTACGGCGCGGCCACCGTTCTGACCCTCCAGAACAAGCGCGCCACCTGGACCCGCTGGAACCTACTAGCTGAGGCGGCCCGCCAGACCCGGCTACTTCGGCTGATCTCGTCGAGCGACCGCTTCGACGTACTCCACTCGATCGTCGAGCGCGCCGAACAGCACTCGGTCAGCCTCACCGCACCGGACCTAGTCGCCGTCCCGACAGCTCGCGCCAGCGGCGAGAGCGTCTTCACCATCCACAACGGCCAGATCTACACCTCGCCCGTCATCCTCGGCGCCGAAGCCGTACTCCTCGATCTCGCGCGCAACCCATCCGGCCCAAAGATCAGTGGCCGGCTGGTCCAGACAGACAACCTGAGCGCCGATAAGGTCCGCGCACTTCATCGCATCGCCACCAGCGGGCAGAAGGTCGAGGCCCTCCGCGGCCCGGCCGGAACCGGCAAGACGAGCCTCCTGTCCGCATTGAGCTCAACCTGGCAAAGAGCTCACGGTCAAGGCGCGATCATCGCTCTCGCACCGTCATCTGCCGCCTCCACGATCCTCTCGGATGCTATCGGAGCGCCCACCGAGAACATCGCCAAATGGATCTATGAGTCCGCCGGCCTGGGCGCGGAGATCCGCCGACAACGCATTCAAGAGACCGAGTACGCCGCTCAACTCGCCCACCGCAACCGCCGTCGACACCGCCACCAAAACCTCGCCATCCAACTGGCCGGCCTCCGCGCCGAAGACGACTGCTGGACGTTCCATGAGGACCAGCTCGTCATCGTCGACGAAGCCTCCATGGCCGGCACCATGGAACTCGCCACCCTCGCCCGCGCCACCGACCGCGCCGGAGCCAAACTCCTCCTCGTCGGCGACGACGCCCAACTCGGAGCAGCTGACACCGGCGGCGCCTTCCGCCTCATCGCCAACGACACCAACGCCGCCGAACTCAGCGATGTCTGGCGCTTCACCAACCCCTGGGAACGCGACGCAAGCCTCGCCCTCCGCGCCAGCCACCTCAGCGTCATCGAGACCTACGACGACCACGATCGCCTCGCAGCCGGCCCAGCAGGCGAGATGGAAGACGCCGCCTACCAAGCCTGGCGAGCCGACACCCACGCAGGCAAAACCAGCCTCCTCATCGCCGCCGACAACACCACCGTCGCCCGCCTCAACTCCCGCGCCCGCCTCGACCGCATCACCACCGGCGAAGTAGAGCCCGACGGCATCGAACTCCACGACGGCACCCACGTCGGCATAGGTGACCACATCGTCACCCGCCTCAACAACCGTCGCCTCCGCTACGGAAAGAGCAGCTTCGTCCAGAACGGCGACCGCTGGACCGCCATCCACCGCTGGCCCGACGGCTCCCTAACCGTCCGAAACGACACCTCGGCGACAGTCACCCTTCCCACCAGCTATGTCCAAGAATCCGTAGAACTCGCCTACGCCACCACAGCCCACCGAGCCCAAGGTGCCACTGTCGACACCGCCCACCTTGTAGTCACTGACAACCTCACCCGAGCCCTGCTCTACGTAGGCCTAACCCGCGGCCGCAACGCCAATCACGCCTACGTAGCCACCCACCAACCCACCCCAGACCTCCACGAGCCCCACTTCGAGCAAACCATGCGAGACGTCTTGGAAGCGGTCCTCACCAACGCCGGCGTCGAGCTCTCCGCACACGAAGTCATGCGCCAAGAACTCGACGACGCCACCCGTTTGGACCGTCTAGTCCCGATCTACGAACATCTGTGCCAGCTCGACGCCCGCACACGTTTTGGCAAGGCGGTCGCCTTAAGCGGTCTCGACGCCAGCAGCCAGGCAGCTCTACACGCATCACCCGCCTGCGGCGCCCTCATCGCCGAACTGCGTCGCGCCGAGCACATCCGTCTCACCATGTCCGACGTCCTACGCGAAGCGGTCGCCCAATCAACTATGACCAATGCCCACGACCCCGCCGCGATCCTCCACACGAGAGTCGAACGACTCGTTAAGAGATCACTACAGCAAACCGGCAGTAGTCCTGCGACAATCGCAGGACTACTGACCCCGGCTTATCGAGTCAGCGATCCCTCGCTTCTTCCACCCCTCAGGGAACTCGAGGCACAGATAGCCCAACGCATCGACTGGCTAGTCGTTACAACGACACGTGAAGGCCCGAGTTGGTACCAGGCGTTAGTCAAGCTGACCGCAAGCCGACCTGACTCGTCACGGAGCGCCTACCTTCGACGGATCGTCGCTTACCGCGAGCGATACGCAATTGCCGGCCCGTCGATCCTAGGATCCGAGCCGGCAGAGCGCTCGATCGCGCAGCGTGCGCAATACATGCAGATCTCGGCAGAACTTGGTAAGCCCGCGACCGATCTGCAGCCGACCCACGACACGGAGCTCGTTGCCTCTCACAGTCGGCAAGCAACGAGATAGACAGGCCCTGCGATAGCCGAGGTCGAGGTCGTGAAGATTCGGCGAAACGCAGTCAAGACCGTCCTGGTGACCGCGGCCACCGGCCGACTGCGGTTGAGTGGACTGACGCCGATCGCGGACAGCGGGATAACCACCACCACCGAGGGCCATCGCTCCTGCAGTACGGCCAACTGGACAGCATGTCGAGAAAATCAGACATCAGGTCGCTGCTCAATGAGGGAGAGCATCGAACCCTCGGACGTCCGGATCAGAGCAACTGGTCCGTCTCCCAACCCGAGCAGGAATCACTCGTCGGCCAGGACTTATCGACGCAGACTCGCCATTCGATATAAGTGCCAGTCCCATGGGGAATGCCACCCTCCTTAGACTCACCACACCCGTAGGTATTCGCGATTTTCTGAGTCTGACCCCCATGCGTCCGCCAATTTGCATACACGGAGTCATCATCACAGGCAGTGTCGGTGACTTCAATACCGTGCCCCGGGTAGAGGAATTTTCCCGTAACCCCGGTGATGACGATCCACTGCGATGTCGGAGCGTGGCTCGTGGAACTGGCGGCGGATGCGCTGAGCGGGATTCCAAGCAGAGCGACGGATGCAATGCCAACGCCAATAAGATTCTTATGCATGGGGTGCCTCCGAAAAGTGATGTGCGGTTGACTCTAGGCACCTGCAATGCCGTTGCACCACCCGCATTGCACCTTCCTGCAGATTCCTGGACATGCACGGTGACGTGTGCTATTCACCAGCCCACCTGCCGCGCGGTCAGCCAGCGCAAGAATCACAGATGGCGGTTTTGCAGGAACGTGCAATCTGCCCTGAAGGTCTCCTCACGTGGACACTTCGGTATCTACGTTGGGTAGGCGAAACGTTCCCGCCTACCGAGGAGATCTGTGGTGTCACGTATCCGCCGCCTAGGTGCATTAGCCGCGGCAACAATATTTACCGGCGCGCTCATAACTTCGCAAGCATCCGCTACTGGTCAATCTGCAACTGCGGCGCCGCCCATCTTGGTCACTCCAGCCAACACGAGCTACGTCCTGTCACCGCTGGTGACGGAACCAAGCCAGCCCAACGTTCCGCTAGGTATTCAGCTCGGCAACCGAGCGGCTGTGCCCAGCGTCGCGCAGGTGGTAATCGGCGTCTATTGCTGGGACAAAACGGGCAAGAAGTACGAGTCCGTACTGCCCGCGAGGATCGTCACGGTCCCAGGTGATCCGAGTCCGACCAAGGGCACTAACCCTATGTGGATCGAGCAGGCGCCCGTCAATGTGCCCGCGGCGTGCCAGTCGAATGGCATGCACTCGAAGCTCTTTCCTGACGGCGCGTTCTACGCGAACGTCGGCCCGGTCGGAGGCAAGGCCGAGTGGATGAAGCTGTCGAACTTCTGGATCGGCTGGACGTTCAACTACAGCAACAAGGTCAAGAACCTCGACCTGAAAACGTTCGGTACCCAGGCTGAGTCAGCCGCGCACCACACTCTGCCGGTCAAGTGGAGAACCTATTTCGAGAGCGTTCCCGGGATCTACACCGTTGACGACCCGCAGTACCTCGTCTGGTGGTGCTCGCGAGCTGGGGTCAAGGGCAACCATCCGAGCATGGCCAAGAACTACAACGACAAATGGCAGGCCTGGATCGACAAGAACCCGCACCCGACCCGCGACCAAGTTCTGAAGGCCCGCGATACGTTCTCGAACGACCCGCTGTACGTCTACAAATGCCCCTGATGACCTACCTGCTGCAGGCCCGCTCTACGACCCGCGACGTCTGGGTCCGTCATCACCACGACGGCCAGTTCGTCCGCGGGCCGTGGAAGCTGCCTGACGGGACCGACATCTACGACCTGATCGCCAACGGCGACACAGCTCGGCTCGGCTTCGTCCCCCGGTTCGTTCGCGACAACCGGGGGACACGCGTCGGTGACCTTCTGTGGACCACCGGCATGTGCAAGATCGCCTCCCGAAGGTTCATCGACGTCCTCGAGAGCATTGATGCAACTGGATACCGGACGTTCCCAGTTGATGTCCTGAACCGGGATAGCTCGTCCTTGGGAGACTTCGTCGGCTTCGCCGTGATCGACGGAGACCCCGCCTACGACCTGCGATTCAGCAACGGCTTCCAGACCTTTAGGTGCCGCGCCAGCGACCGCGTCGTCGACGCATTGCGCACCGCGGAGGTCACCGATCTGTCGATAGAAGCTGCTTCCTCACTGCCGTCGACCGATCGCACTGCATAGCCCGGCCTGGGGATACCTCATTCGCCCACCGCCAAGCCAGTGATGTGGAACAGAGGCTGGGCCAGCACGCGATTTCACTCAAGGGACGGGCGGGCGCACCCCATCCCGTCGCGTCCTTGCCCGCAAGGGTCAGCGGCTCGCTTTCGCGGGCACGGAATTCCATCCGATGCCCTGCCTGCCACCACCGCTCTTACGTTGTACGTCAGCGTCGTGGGCCGCAGCCAACACAACGTCGACGGACGATATGGGGTGTCGAGCGCATCCGGGCATAGTCGAGGCCGGCGCCCGCGTCGACCTACCCGATCCAGGAACGGGCGGCTCGTTCGGCGACGAGGGCTAGAGAACCCCGTGCATCGGAGAAGGCGCGATCCTCGCCGACAACGTCGACCAGGGCCTCAGCGGTGTCGACCCCCATCGCTTGCATTTCTGCCTTGGAGATCAGAACCCTGCCGGCCAGGACGATGCAGGGACGCCTCGCTGCCATGGCGATCTTGGCCACGCCGGCGACCACCTTGCCTTCACCTGATTGTCGGTCGAACGCACCCTCCCCGGTCAACACCAGGTCGACTCCTGACGCCTTCTCTTGCAGGCCGACGAGGTCGGCAACCAGGTCAACACCGGACATGCACTCGGCGCCCAGCAACAACAGCGCATAGCCGAGACCACCAGCGGCGCCCGCACCTGCAACAGCCGCGGTCTCGCGGTCTGCCAGGTCGGCGAACCGGGTGATGCAACGAATGACGGCGGGCCTTCGATCGTCGGAGATGCCCTTCTGAGCACCGAAGAGCGGTGTCGCGCCACGAGGGCCGAGCAGAGGGCTTTCCACGTCGGCTGCCACGACCAGCTCGATCCCCGCAAGTCGCTGCCTGGCCGGTTCAAGGTCCACCGACGTCAGGTCGCCGAGTCCGGCTGGTCCTGCATCCAATCGACCGCCGGTCGCCGTCGCTCCTAGAGCAGCCAACAGGCCGGCGCCGGCGTCGTTGGTTCCTGATCCGCCCAGTCCAAGGATGATCCGCTTCGCACCTGCCTCAGCCGCAGCAGCAACCAACTGACCGACGCCGTACGTCGATGCCTCCTCGGGCTTGCGGTGATCCGGTTCCACCAGATGGAGGCCACATGCCTGTGCTGTCTCGATGTACGCCGTGTCGCCCGCGAGCAGGATCGTCGCCGCTGCCTCCCTTCCCATCGGAGAGCGAACGGTCGTCGGCAACCGGTCGCCAACGACAACGCCGGACAGTACGTCGATGAAGCCTGGGCCGCCGTCTGCCATCGGCGCGATGAGAATCTCTGCCTGTGGATCACACCGACGCCATCCCGCTCCGATGGCCGCTGCGGCTTCGACCGCCGTCAGCGTGCCCGCGAACTTGTCGGGCGCGATGAGCACTCGCAATCCGGCGGAAGGTGTCATCGCTTGCCGATGCCTTCGAGGATCTGGGACGTGAATTCCTTGGTCGAAGACGTACCGCCCAGATCCGGGGTGCGCACCGGGGTGGAGGCCAAGACGTGCGCGAAGGAGTCGAAGATCTCCATCGCCGCTTCCGGGTGGCCGAGGTGTTCGAGCATCATCGAGGCGCTCCAGATCGCACCGAGCGGGTTGGCGATTCCCTGGCCTGCGATGTCCGGCGCTGAACCGTGCACGGGCTCGAACATCGACGGGTAGTCGCGTTCCGGGTTGAGGTTGGCCGCCGGCGCGACGCCGATGCTGCCGGCCACCGCGGCGGCCAGATCGCTGAGGATGTCGCCGAACAGGTTCGAACCCACGATCACGTCGAACTGCGCCGGGTCGAGCACGATCTTGGCCGCGAGCGCATCGATGTGTTCCTGCCGCCAGGTGACGCCGGGATGCCGCTCGGCCTGCTCGACCACCAACTCGTCCCAGAAAGGCATTGTGTGAACTATGCCGTTCGACTTCGTCGCAGACACCAGATTGCCCTGCCGCTCGCCCGCCAGAGTGAAGGCGTAGTCCAGAATGCGCTCGACTCCCGGCCGGGTGAAGACCGCTTCCTGCACGGCCATCTCATCGGGAAAGCCGCGGTTCAGCCGGCCGCCGATCTCGGAGTACTCGCCCTCGACATTCTCCCGGACCACCACGAAGTCGACGTCCTGAACGTCGCTCAACGGACTGCGCATCCCCTCGAGCACGGTGATCGGCCGGCGATTGACGTACTGCCGAAACTGCCGCCGGATCGGAATCAGCAGACCCCACAAAGACACGTGATCCGGCACGCCGGGCCAGCCGACGGCCCCGAGCAGAATCGCATCGTGCCCACGGATCTGATCGAGCCCGTCGGCGGGCATCATCGCGCCTTCCGCGAGGTACCGCTCGCAGGACCAGCCGAACACGTCATACACGAACTCGATCCCATGACGGGCCCCGACCGCCTCGAGAACAGCGCACGCCGGCGGCAGCACCTCCTGCCCGATACCGTCGCCGGGGATGAGCGCAATGCGGTGCTTGGTGGTCGCCATACAGGCAAGTAAACGGTTCACCGTCGCGTCGTGTCCAAGAGCAGCTTGTCACCCAAGAGATAGGCAACGCCTATTAGGACGTGGCCTTCAGTTCGCGCTCGATCGCGGCGACAGCCTGGACATGCGAGGTCGACCATTCTGCGAGTCGTTCACGGGAGAAACGCACGCTGGGTACTGCGATACAGACCGCTGCAAGCGGGGTGCCGTCCGGGCCACGTACGGCGCGGCCGATCGCCGTGACGCCCGCTTCGGTGCTCTGGTTATTGAGGGCGAAACCCTGTTTGCGGGTTTGCCTCAATGCGCTCTGAAGCCGAGGAAGGTCAACCGGCGACGCATCCGGGGCAGCATAGAGACTGGCGACCTCCGTCTCCTTCAAACAGGCCAGCAGCGCGAGCCCACCGGAGGCCAGGTGCGCGGGCAGCATTCGCCCGGCCCGGTTGCCGACCCGCAGTACGTGTTCGCTCTCCACCGATGCGACGAAGCGAATGTGGTCTCCCACTAGGACCTGGAGATTCGCCGTCTCGTCACATCTCCCGACGAGCTGCTGCAGGTGCGGGAGTGCCAACCGGCGAAGTTGTTCAGCTGACGGCAGTCCCCGCCGGAACTGGATCGCGGGGCCGGCGACGTACCGGCGGTGCTCATCCTGAGCCGCATAGCCGTGGTAGACGAGCATGGCCAACAGCCGATGCGCGGTGGACCGAGCGACCCCGAGACGCTCCGCGGCATCCGTCAGGCGGAGCGAACCCTCCTCCTGCAGGACCGTCAGCAGGTTCAGCGCGTGATCGACCGACTCGATCCCATAAGCGGGCTTGTTCTTCACACCAGAATAGTACGTCCTGCTCTCCAGAAGTAGTTATATCTTGAAGGACATGACTCCAGCGCCACCTTCCCCTGTCGTTCTCGAGGTCCTGGACGCACCGGGACAGCCGCCGGTCACGTCCGAACTTCGCGACCTGTACGACGGATTCGAACGCGAACTGCTGGTCCCGCTGTGGACAGAGATCGGCGAGTTGATGCCGCTCAGCCCCACCCCGGCAGCGATCCCGCATGTCTGGCGCTGGAACCGCTTACGCGAGTTGGCCGCGATGGCGGGCGACCTGGTGCCGGTCGGCCGCGGCGGCGAACGACGCGCAATCGCCCTCGCCAACCCGGGACTCGGCGGGGCGCCCTTCGCGACGCCGACGCTCTGGGCAGCCATCCAGTACCTGAACCCTGGCGAGGACGCACCCGTGCATCGCCATACCCAGAACGCTTTCCGCTTCGTCCTGGAGGGCGAAGGTGTCTGGACCGTTGTCGACGGCGACCCCGTGGCGATGCGACGTGGCGACTTCCTGCTCACCCCCGGCTGGCACTTCCATGGACACCACAACCAGAGCAGTACTCCGATGTCGTGGCTCGACGGCCTGGACATCCCCTTCGTCCACGCGATGGGCTCGGGGTTCTTCGAGGACGGGCCGGAGACCGTTGCGGATCGCTCGACGCCGCGGATCTCGCGATCGGAACGCCTATGGGCGCATCCGGGACTTCTCCCCGTTGCCGGCAGCCAATCGCGTCCGAGTTCGCCGATAGCTGCCTATCGCTGGGAGCATACCGACGCCGCATTGACTCAGCAGTTGGTTCTCGAAGAAGAGGGACATGCCGGGGTGGTCGAACCGGGCCATGCCGCGGTCCGGTTCAGCAATCCGACCAACGGCGGAGATGTGATGCCGACGATGCGTGCCGAGATGCACCGTCTGCTCGCCGGAGTAAGGACCGCGCCGGTACGGGAGGTCGGATCAGCGGTCTGGCAGATCTTCGACGGAGAGGGCACGGTCGAGGTCGGCGGGCAGGCTCAGCAGGTCGGTCCGGGCGATCTGGTGGCCATACCGTCCTGGACCTGGCTGTCCTTCGAGGCCGCAAGCGGGCTCGACCTCTTCCGCTTCACCGACGCGCCGATCTTCGAGCGGTTGCATGCTGATCGGCGCGAAACTCGATGAATGGCGGTGAGGTCGACCCCGTCCTTGCGCAACAGTGGGCTGCGAGTGGGACCTCACTGTTTCTCGGGCTGGTCGGCAGCCTTGCCGACACTGAACTGGACCAGCCGACCCTGTTGCCTGGTTGGTCACGTCGCCGCCTCATCGCGCACCTCGCAGCCAATGCCGAAGGCCTCGGACGCCTGGTCACCTGGGCGAGCACCGGTGAAGTCACCCTGATGTACGCCTCAGCGGAGGACCGGATTGCTGCGATCGATCGCGGCAGCCGGCTGCCGACCGCCTACCTTCGAGCGTGGCTCCAGCGCACCGCCGACGAATTGGAATCCGGCCTTGGGTCACTCTCGCCCCGTCACCTCAGTGCCACAGTGATGACCTCTCAGGGCCGCGAGATCGCCGCCTCGCAACTGGTGTGGCTCCGAGCGAGGGAGGTCAACGTACACTCCGTCGATCTCGACGCCGGCCTCACTTTCGCCGACCTCGAGCCGGCGTTCGCCCGGACCCTCATCACCGATGTCCTGCGACTTCGGGGCAGCCGCGGCGCCGACCCGGCCCTCGACCTGCGAGCCATCGACTCGGTCGACACCTGGCAGCTGGACGGCAGTGGCCCCACGACACTTGTCTCGGCTCCCTTGGCCCGGCTGGCAGGCTGGCTGACCGGCCGCGAAAACCGCACGGATCTTCCCTCTTTGTCCGCCTGGCTGTGAGCAGTCCCCCAACGAATCTGACGGAGCAACCATGACCACCACACTCACCACGGCCGACGCGCTGACCACCCTCGACCTCACACCGACCTTTGACGTCACCTACCTGCCCCGGAAGATCGAGGAGCTACTGGCGACCACCGAGAAGCCCCTGCATCGCGCGATCGTGAAGAACTATCTCCGGCACGCGCTGCTCGAGCTGTCCGGCTACTGGGACCAGATCCTCGTTCCGGAGCTGACCGTCGCCGAACCGGCGTACCGGATCGCCGAGCGAGGCGCCGTCCACGTCCTCACCGGTCACGCGGACGTCGAGGCCTTCTATCGGCAGGTCGCCGAAAGCCGTACCAACGTGATGGCGGCGCGGGCGGTCAACCTCGGTGTCGCAGACTTCGGGGTGGTGACCGAGATGATCTTCTGCCACCAGGTGCCCGGCGCGCTGCTGGCCGCCGAAGAGGTCGACTTCGCCATCGACCCGGACGCTCACTATCTGGTTGAGCACACCATCATCCAGAACTTCACCTATACCTCCGACGCCAAGCTCATCGGCGAACGGGTGTACGACGACCCCGCCAGCTACAGCTACCGAAAGCTGGAACCGGCCGAGGTAGTGACGCCCGAACTGGCCCGCGAGCAGCTGGCACCGCTGCTCGACCGAGCGACTCTCGACCTGATCTGACCGGAATTGACCTGAGCCATCCTTGCGCCGGACCCGAGCCATGACGAACCACAAGATCGTCACCGCGGGCGCGCTTGCCATCGCCTACGAGGAGAGCGGCGATCCGCGGGGCGGGCCGGTCATCCTGGCCCATGGATTCCCCTACGACGTCAGGGCATTCGATGAGGTCGCCGCGATCCTTGCGACGCAAGGAGCCAGGGTCATCGTTCCGTACCTGCGTGGCTATGGACCCACCGCGTTTCTCGACCAGAGCACCCCGCGATCCGGCGAGCAGACCGCGCTGGGGATGGACCTGCTTGCGCTGATGGATGCCTTGGGCATCGACAGCGCCGGCTTGGCCGGCTTCGACTGGGGCGGCCGGGCGGCCTGCGTCGTCGCCGCCCTGCATCCGGAGCGAGTGGACTTCCTGGTCTCCGCGAACGGCTACCTGATCCAGGATCTCGCCGCCGCCGACGTACCGGCGGCGCCGGAGATCGAGCACCGCCTTTGGTATCAGTACTACTTCCATTCGGAGCGTGGCCGCAAGGGCCTCGATCTGCACCGACGCGAACTCTGCGACCTGCTCTGGCGCCTCTGGTCGCCCACTTGGTCGTTCACCCAGCAGACCTACGATCGAACGGCAAGCTCTTTCGACAATCCGGATTTCGTTGCTGTGGTCACCCATTCCTACCGGCATCGCTTCGGCCTCGCGGCCGGCGATCCTGCCCTCGTCCAGGTGCAGTCACGGCTGGCTGAACTGCCGGCCATCACCGTTCCCACCATCACGATCGACGGCGACGACGACGCGGTGGTGGCCGCGAGTGACGGCGAGGCCCACGCGCGGCACTTCACCCAGCGGCGAGAGCACCGCCGCATCCCGCACGCGGGTCACAACCTTCCCCAAGAAGCAGCTGCAGAGTTCGCGGCGGCGATCCTCAGCCTTGTGCAGAACCGCTGACCGCGCGGTTACGCAGTACGCCGAGACCGTCGATGCTGGTCTCCAGTACCTCCCCATCCTGCAAGTACCGCGGTGGCTTGCGCGCCCGGCCGACTCCTCCCGGCGTTCCGGTGACAATCACATCGCCCGGATGAAGAGTGACCATGGTGGAGATGTAGCTGACCAGGAACTCTGGTCCGTGCACCAGGTCCGCGGTCGACGACTCCTGCATGGTCTCGCCGTCGAGGACCGATCGGATCGTCGCACCGGGTGTGAACTGGTCCGGCGTGACGAGTGCCGGCCCGAGTGGCGTCGAATGCTCCCAGTTCTTGCCCTGCAGCCATTCCTTCGTCCGGAACTGCCACGTTCGCATCGACACGTCGTTGCAGATCGTGAAGCCGGCGATGTGCTCGGCAGCGTCTGCCTCGGCAATCCGCCGACCGGGCTTCCCGATGACGACGGCAAGCTCGGCCTCCCAGTCGACGGCCGGATCCTCAGGCGGCAGCTCGATATCGTCGTACGGTCCGATCAAGGCGTCGGCGTACTTCGAGAACAGTGTTGGGTACTCCGGCAGCTCGCGCCCCATCTCGAGGATATGACCGCGGTAGTTCAGCCCGACGCAGATGATCTTGCCCGGTCGCGGGACGACAGCAGCGAGGTCGGTTCCCGCGAGAGGATGACGCGTCCCCCTCGCCGCTGCCGCGATCCGGGCCCAGTCGGGATCGGCGAGAAGCTCGCCCACATCCCCGAAGCCGATCTCGACGAGACTTTCTCCGTCCTGCCGGACCGCGCGGGTTCCACCGTCGACCCGAATTGTCAGCAGTCTCACTGATCAGCCGCCAAAGCGTGGAACGGCGCCCAACTGCTGCATCAGGTCCAGCAGCGTCGCGGCACCCCAGTGGTCGGTGATTTTGCCGTCCACCACCCGCATCACGTCCACCGTGATGAAGCTGACCTTCTTCCCGGTCGGCGCGATGCCGAGGAAGTCACCGTCATGAGTGCCGTGGTAGGTCTTGAACGTGGTCACCATGTCATCGGCGGCGATCTGGAAATGGATCTCGGGAGTGAAGTCGGGGAACGACTCCCTGATCGCCTGGTACAAACCCTTCACACCGGCCTTGTCGTCTCCGGCACCCGGCTGCGGAGTGTGGTCGACCGCCTCGTCCGACCAGAGCTCGTCGAACACGGCCCAGTCGCCCTTGCCCTGGACTTCTTCGGTGTTACGGCGTACGACGGCGATCGCCGCGTCCCCGACGGTGCTGTTGCCCATCACAGGCTCCCGGTTCTGTTGACCAATAGTTCTTGCTTGCACAAACAATTGTAGCTCGCGCTGCCCGGGCGGGCAATGCGCGGTCTACTGGTCGATCACCGCGCCATCCGTGCCCAGCCGGGTGACGATCGCACGCTGGATGTAGGGCAGTCGCTGTGCGGCGTCGGGACGGAGTTTCACACCGATTCCGGGCCGGTCGTTCACCACCAGGTAGCCATGGCCGTCGTACTCCGCCTTACCCTCGACGATCTCGTCCTCACCGACCCGCTGGGCCAGCAGCGACGGCCAGGTACGCCCGGGGAACTCGAGCAGGGAGAAGTTGGGGATCGCCGCCGACACCTGCAGCGAGGCTGCGGTCAGTACCGGACTGAGTGGGTTGTGCGGTACGACGCCGACGTGCTGCGCCTCGGCCATCGCGGCGACCTTCTTCGCACCGGAGATGCCACCGACCAGGCCGACATTGGGCCGGATGTACTGCACGGAATACCGGCGCAGCAGCATGGCGAAGTCCCAGATCGAGGTGAATCGCTCGCCGGTTGCGATCGGCACATTGACCTTGCCGGCGACGTACTCCATCTCGTCGAAGTTGTGGGGAGTCACCGGATCCTCGTAGAAGAACGGGTGATACTGCTCGATCCCGAGCCCTAACTGGACCGCCTCGGCCGGATTGAGCCGCCGGTGGATCTCGATGCACAGGTCGACCGCGTCACCAATGGCCTCGCGGTACGCTGCGACCGCGTCGATCGCGTTGCGGATCTTGGCCACATGCGTCTCGAAGTACGGCTTCGAGCGGTCCTCGTCGAGGAACGGGGTCAGATGGCCGACCGCGGTGAATCCCTCCTCCTTGGCCCCTTTGACGTTGTCGACCAGCTCCTGCCTGGTCGACCCCACGACATGGTGGTAGACGCGCGCCTTGTCGCGGACCTTGCCGCCGAGCAGCGCGTGCACTGGCGCCTCGCGGTACTGGCCGGCCAGATCCCAGAGCGCGATGTCGATCGCACTGATCGCACCCATCACCGCGGAACCGCGGAAATGGAAGGCGCGGTACATGAACTGCCAGTGGTGCTCGATCCGCAACGGGTCCTCGCCGACCAGGTAGTCACCGAATTTCTTCACCGCCGCGTACGCCGCCTCGTGGAAACCCAGCGCTCCCGACTCGCCGATCCCGACCAGCCCCTCATCCGTATGCACCTGCACAAGCAGATACCGGTCGACGTAGATCGGCTCAACTTTGGTGATCTTCATAACGCAGCACAGTCCCTTCGAA
Source organism: Kribbella sp. NPDC058245 (assembly GCF_042882005.1). Taxonomy (NCBI): domain Bacteria; kingdom Bacillati; phylum Actinomycetota; class Actinomycetes; order Propionibacteriales; family Kribbellaceae; genus Kribbella; species Kribbella sp. NPDC058245. The sequence goes on along the minus strand of NZ_JBHVWY010000008.1, from coordinate 305,204 downwards.
TTTGTCAGCGAGATGGCAGGCGGTGTCGTGGCCAGGAACCCCCCGGGGCGACAACTCCGGCTCCTGCTGCCGGCAGATGTCCTCGGCGTACCGGCAACGGGTGTGGAAGCGGCAGCCGGACGGCGGGTTCGCCGGACTTGGCACCTCACCGGTCAGCAAGATCCGCTCCCGGCGGGCTGTCTCGAACCTCGCCACCGGCACGGCCGAGAGCAACGCCTCGGTGTAGGGATGACGCGGCTCCTCGAAGAGAGCGGACTCGTTGCCGTATTCAACGATCTTTCCGAGGTACATCACCGCGACCCGATCGGCGATGTGGCGTACTACACCGAGGTCGTGGGCGATGAAGATGTACGAGAGTCCGAGCTCCTTCTGCAGGTCCTGCAGAAGGTTCACCACCTGGGCCTGCACCGAGACGTCGAGCGCCGAAACCGGTTCGTCGCAGATGATGATCTCGGGGTTGAGCGCGATCGCCCGCGCCACCCCGATGCGCTGGCGCTGGCCGCCGGAGAACTGCTCGGGGTACCGGTCGAGATGCTTGGCCTTCAATCCGACCAGTTCGAGCAGTTCGGCGGCGCGGTTCCGTTGCCCGGACCGCGGAACGATACCGCGATGGATCGCCCACGGTTCCGCGATGATCTGCCCGATCGTCATCCGCGGGTTGAGCGACTCGAACGGGTCCTGGAACACGATCTGTACCTTGCGGCGAAAGGCCTTCAGCTCCTCGCGCGACATCGCGAAGATGTCCTGGCCGCGGTAGAAGGCGTGTCCCGCGGTCGGTTCGACCAGCCGCAACAGAGTCTGCGACAGCGTCGACTTCCCGCACCCCGACTCACCGACCAGACCGAGCGTCTCGCCACGATGAAGCTCGAAGCTCACCCCGTCGACGGCCCGGATGGCCCCGACCTGCTTCTTCCGTACTGCGCCGCTCACGATCGGATAGTGCTTTACCAGCCTGTCCACCCGCAGCAGCGGCTCCGTGACGTCAGTCATTGAGGTCTCCCCAAATCTCGTCGATCCGGTGACAGCTGCTCACGCGGCCGGGAGCGATCTGATGAAGCTCCAGGGCATCAGTGCGGCACCGGGCCTGTGCGAACGGGCAGCGCGGATGGAACGGGCAGCCTGGCGGGACACTCATCAGATCCGCCATCGATCCCGCGATCGGCTCCAGCCGGGCCTTCTTCTGATCCAGCTGGGGAATCGACTTCATCAACCCGCGGGTATAGGGATGGCCGGGCTTGCGAAACACCTCCTCGACAGAGCCGGTCTCGCATTCGCGGCCGGCGTACATGACGACCAGCCGGTCTGCGGCCTCGGACACGAGCCCGAGGTCGTGGGTGATCAGGATCAGCCCCATTCCGGTCTGCTCCTGCATCTCGGCGAGCAGGGCCATGATCTGGGCCTGAACCGTCACGTCCAGCGCCGTCGTCGGTTCATCGGCGATCAGGACCGCCGGCTCCAGGGCCATCGCCATCGCGATGCCTACCCGCTGCCGCATCCCACCCGAGAACTGATGTGGGTAGTCGTCGACCCGCTGCGCGGCCGACGGGATGCCAACCCGGTCCATCAGGCCGGCGGCCAGCTTCATCGCCTCGCGCCGTGGTGTCCCGCGATGGACCCTGAACAGTTCGGCGATCTGCCAGCCGACCGAGAAGACCGGGTTGAGCGAGGCGTTCTGAGCGACCATGGCGAGCTCGTCACCGCGCAGCCGCCGGCGTTCGGTCTCGGACATCGTCAGCAAGTTCCGCCCCTGCAGGTGAACCGATCCGCCGGTGACGAAGGCGGGCGGAGTGGTGAGAACACCCAGTACGGCGTGCGCCGCGACGCTCTTGCCCGAGCCACTCTCCCCCACGATCGCCAGCGTCTCGCCCTTGTCGAGGGAGTAGCTGAGCCCCGCGACCGCCTTCACCACTCCGGTCCGAAGCCTGAACTCGACCTGGAGATCCTTCACCTGCAACAGCCGACCAGGCGGAGGAGAACTGGTGCCTACGGCATCTTTTTCGAGCTGTTCCATCATCTCTGCCACCTCCTGTCAGTCGGACTGCGTCGTTCGGCGGACCACGTCGGCGAGCACGTTGACCGCGACCGCGGTCAAGGTGATCGCCAAGCCAGGCAACAAAGCCACCCACCAGGCATCACGCAAGTAGTTGCGGCCCTCAGCGATCAGACCACCCCAGGTGACATCCGGTTGCTGGACGCCGAGGCCGAGGAAGCTCAGCGCGGACTCGGACAGAATCACCAGCGCGAACTCCAGCGTTGCCAGTCCGACGAGCGTGGGAGCGATCACCGGCACGATCTGTCGCAACACGATCCGAACCGATCCAGCTCCGAGGGCACGCGCCGCGGTGACGAAGAGCCGCTCCCGCACGGCGAGCGTCTGGGCCCGCGCCACCCGGACGTAGACCTCAAGCCTGGCCACGGCCAGCACGCAGATCAGCGGTACGAGCCCAGGCCCGACCGTGTACAGGATGATCAACGCGAGCAGGAGAGAGGGGAATGCCTGCATCACATCGGCGATGCGCATGACATAGGCATCGACGCGGCCGCCGATATAGCCGACCACGGTACCGATCAACGAGCCGACGATGGTGGCCGCAAGCACCGCGATGACGGCGATGATGAGAGTCGTCCGGGCTGCCACCAGCAGCCGGGCAAGAAAGCTTCGACCCAATGCATCGCTGCCGAGGACGTAGGCGGCCCCCTGGCCGGGGTGGAACGGGGCGACGAAACGCTTGCCAAGCTCCGCCCGCGTGCTCGCGTCTCCCATCAGGAGAGGGCCGAACACAGCGGCCAGCACGACAATTACCACGAACACCAGCGCCGCCTGGCCGAGCCGGTCCCGGCGCAGGATGTAGCGCAGCCGCACGGTGAAAGTGTCACGACGCTTGATGGTCATTGTCTCGGAAACGGGGACCTGATCGCCTTCCACGGCGCTCACCTGCCCAGTCTGATCTGCGGATCGAGCCACGAGTAGGCCAGATCGATGCCGAAGTTCAGGACGATGATGGCGGTCCCCGTCACCAGCACGACCGCCTGGATGACCGCGAAGTCACGGCCGTGGATGGCGGTGACCATCAGGTTGCCGATCCCCGGCCAGCCGAACACCGTCTCGACCACGAGCGCGCCGTTCACGACGCCGGCCATCAGAACTCCTGCCACCGTGACGATCGGGATAGCGGCGTTGCGCAGCGCGTGCTTGAAGACGATGGCCCGCTCGGTCACTCCTTTGCTCTTGGCGACGCGAACGTAGTCCGCCGCCAGCGCATCGACCATCGAAGTGCGGACGACCTGCGCCAGAATCCCCACCGGCCGCAGGATGAGCGTGAGCACTGGCAGGATCCAGTACTGCGGGCCTGCCGCGCCGGAGGTCGGCAGAATCCCCAGGTAGACGGCGAACACCGCGATCCCCATGATCCCGACCCAGAAGTCCGGGACGCTGAGCGCACCGAGCGACGTCACCCGGGAGACCTTGTCGGCGAACGAGTTCTTCCGCGCGGCAGCGAGCGAGCCGAACACCACGCCCAGCGTCGTCGCGATCAGCATCGAGAAGAACGCGAGCAACAGGGTGGCGGGGTAGCGGGCGAGCACGACGTTCAAGGCCGGTTCGCCGTACAGCAGCGAGTGACCGAAGTCGAGCTGCACCGTGCCTTTCAGGTATGACAGCAACTGAACGACGACGGGTTTGTCGAAACCGTTCTGAGCGTTGAACTGGGCGACCATCTCGGCGGTCGCGTCCTCGGGCAGGTACAGGCGTGCCGGGCTGCCGGTGAGCCGCGAGAGGACGAAGACCAGCACCACGATGCCGATGATGCTGAGGACACCGTGCCGTGCTCGCTGGAGGACGAACCTGGTCATCGCGACCCGGTCCCGAACGTCATCTCGGCCAGCACGAGTTTGTCGGACGTGCCCGGGTTCGGCTGATAGTGCAGATTCGCGTTGGTGATGACCATCGTGTCGGCCATGTGCGCGATAGGCACGAACGGCACCACGTTCTCGTAGATGTACTTCGATGCCGCCTGCAACTTCTGCTTACGCTGGTCGCCCGTCGCGGACGCCGCGTCAGCGAGCATCGCATCGAACTTCTTGTCGCACAGCCTGCTCTGCGGACCCTTGCATCCGAGCTTGCTCGTCATACTGATCGAGGAGTCGCCGTAGGAGTTGCCATGCACGTACAGCACGAGCCCCGGCTCCTTGGCCGGATTCTCGGGGGCGGTCATCGGGGCCTGGGTGTCCTCGACGGTAACGACGTGGGTGGTGAGCCCCACCGCTTTGAACATCGCAGACAGCGTGTCGGCCGCCTCGGTTCCGTTGGAGCCCCGGGTATCGCGTTCGGTGAAGATCTGGATCGGCGCCTTGACCGGCGTACCAGCCGCGGCCGCCTCGGCGATCAACTGCTTGGCCTTGTCCGGCTCGTAGGTCCAGTTGACGTCCGGGTTGTGCCCGATGACCGTCGGTACGACGATGTCGCTGGCGGGCTTGCCGTGACCGCGGTAGATGTTGTCGATGAACTTCTGCCGGTCGACCGCGTAGTTCAGCGCCCGGCGAACCCGGATGTCGTTCAGCGGCGGCACGGTCAGGTCGGACCGCAGGTACATCGTCTCCGTGACGGTGTAGTTCAACGCCCCCGGCATGTCGGCATCCTGCGGGCCGATCGCGGTTGCGATGTCGACTTCACGTGCTGTGGCCATGGCGGCCCGGACGGAACTCTCGGCCCGGAACAGGTAGGTGGCGCGGTCGACCTCGGGCTTCTTGCCCCAGTAGCCGTCGTAGCGCGTCAGTTCGAGGTTCGACCCCGGGCTCCAGCTGACGAATTTGAAGGGTCCGGTCCCGATCGGCTCCTTGGCCTTCGCCTTCGGATTCTTGCTCGGCGCCGCTATGTCGATGAAAGCCATCCTGACCGGGAAGATCTGGTCCGGCGCGGCCAGGCCGATGTCGACCGTGTACTGGTCGACAGCCGTCGCCGAGACGACGTTGTTGTTCAGGACGCTCCCCCGGTTGTAACAGCCGACCTTCGGATCGATGAGGCGCTGCATCCAGGCGACCACAGCGGCGGCATCGAATGGCTGCCCATCCTGGAACTTGACACCCTGCCGCAGCTTGAACCGCCAGGTGGCCGGGCCGGTGGCGGACCATTCTGTCGCCAACGCCGGCGACGCCTTACTGGTACCGCCGTCGATCGTCGTCAGTGCCTCGGTCACGTTCCCGATCAGGATCGGGCCGTTGGCTGCCTGGTGCGAGTCGCACGCATCCAGGCTCGAGGGAGTCTGACTGACCACCAGGCGAACATGGTGACTTTGGGCGTCGGCACCGGCCTCGTTGTCGTTGAGGCTGCACGCGCTGGCGAACAGGAGCACGCCGCTGACGGTGATCGCTCCGATCCGGGTTGCCTGGCGTCGGGTTCTGCTCGGCCGCAACCGGCCCGGGTGACGAGACCTCATCTGTGTGCTCCTTCGCATCTGCTGTCACGACGCTCACCAGGAACGTCGGATCGGCGGCAAGACCTGCAACGACGGTGGATGGATCCACGTCGGGTGACGACCCCGGAAAGTTCCTCGGGCAACAGCCGATGACGGGTGGCGTCCTGCAGCACCCATTGGACTGTTGGAGCCACTGGCATGTCCAAGACCGGTTGGCTTCTGGTCTTATAGGCTTTGACTATCAAAGTTCCGCGTCTGACAGGGGCCTGATGGATATCCGCCAGTTGCAATATTTCCTCGCCGTGGTCGACTCCGGCAGTGTCAACCGGGCCGCCGCGCAGTTGTTCGTGGCGCAACCCTCGGTGTCGCAGTCGCTGCGCCGCCTGGAGCGGGACCTGGGCTGCGAGTTGTTCCAGCGCGCCGGCCGCAAGCTTGTCCTCAACGCTGCGGGCCATTCGCTGGTCGAGCCGGCACGTGAACTGGTGCGCTCCCTCGACGTCGCCCGGGCGACCGTCGGCGCGGTCGGCGGCCTGCGTGGCGGTCGGCTGCTGATCGTCTCGATGCCATCGCAGTCGGTGAGTCCACTGTCCAGCCTGATCAGCCGGTTCCTCGATCGGTATCCCGGCGTCGAGGTGGGCGTCATGACCGCTACCCGACCCGATGACGTGTGCGACGCCCTGCGGGCCGGCACCGCGGAGCTCGGGCTCGTGGCCTTCCCGAACGGACCGCTGCGTGAACCCGGGTTCCGGATAGAGCCGGTCGAACACCAGTCCTTCATCGTTGTCGCCCGCCGGCCCGACGACCTCCCCGACGGCGACAGGCCGTTGCAGTACGAGGATCTGCGGGGCAAACGCCTCGTCGTCGGGCAGCCGGGCACCGGGATGCGACGGGTGGCCGACGCCATCCTGATGGCGACCGACTGCCGGATCGCGGTACAGATCGAGCAGCGGGAGGCATTGCTGCCACTGGTGCTCGACGGGGCAGGTGTGGCTGTCGTGGCCGAGTCCTGGAGATCGCTGGCACTCGCAGCAGGCCTCACGGTTCGCGAACTCGCCACTGACGAGATCCTGCATGTCAGTCTCGTGCTGCCGTTGTCGCCACTGAGCCCGGCCGCTGCCGCCTTCCGCGACATCGCCGGCCTCGCCTGAGCGAGTTCCTTTGCTACGGCAAGCAAGTAAGACGTAGCCTGGCGCGGTGGCCAGACGAGCGAAAGCATCACCAGGCCCCACCCCGCTCTCTGCAGACGAGGAAGCGGCGTGGCGGGCACTGGCACGCGCTGTACTGGTGATCCCGCGGGTCCTCGACGCCGACCTGTTGCAGAAAGAGGGCCTGAACGTCACCGAGTACAACGTGCTCATGAATCTCTCCGAGGCTCCCGAGCGTTCACTCCGGATGACCGAACTGGCGAACTACGTGAACATCACGGTCAGCGGGCTGACCCGCGTGATCGAGCGGCTCGAACGTCAAGGTCTGGTCGAACGGGTCCGCGCCGCCTCCGACGGGCGAGGCTACGTAGCCGTTCTCACCGCAGACGGCTTGGTCCGCCTGAAAAAGGCCTGGCCTGTGCACCTCGCCAGCGTCCGCCAAAACGTGGTGGACCATCTGGAAGGCCTGGATCTCAAGAAACTGGCCGAAGCGCTCACGGCGGTGGCTTCGGTCGAGCTCGGCCCCCCGGTACGGCGCACCGCCGGCTCCTAGCGCCCCGACGAGAACGGTCGGCGCCCCGGTCGTACCGGTGGACCCCGGTCGGCATCCGCGACGCGTGAGATGGCATCGGCGAACGCGGCGAGATCGATGCCACCGAGGTGGTTCAGCACCCGCCGCCGCACACTCGCGAGGTGTGACGGCCACGCCCGTTCGAGTCGGGTCAGACCGGCCGGAGTAAGCACCGCGAGCTGGCCCCTGCCGTCAGTCGGGGCTCGAGCCCGCTCCACCAGTCCGTGGCTCGAGAGTCGGCCCACGACCCTCGTCAGACCGCTGACCGTGATCGAGACATAGTTCGCGAGGCCGCTCATCCGCAGCGAGCCGTCGGGCGCCTCGGACAAGTTCATCAGCACTGTGTACTCGGTCATGGTCAGGCCGTCAGACTCGATCAGGTCGCTGTCGAGGACTCGCGGAATGACCACCACCGCCCGGCCCAGCGCTTGCCAGGCCGCCTCCTCACAGGGGGTCAGCGGCGGCACAGCACGGTTGCCTGTCTGATCGATCACCTTTTCAATGTATTTGTTTGTATCAACAACTACAAGGCTATAGTTGCTTGTACCGACAGATAAATCGACGCCTGGAGCTTCAGATGCCCTCGACTCTTCCCACCAATGTCGTGCCGATCGGCTCCCGACCGGTGGACGAAGCCGGCCCCGCGGCCTGGGCAGCGGTGATCTCGCTCGCGCTGGCCGCGTTCGTGATCGTCACGACCGAGTTCATCCCGGTGGGCCTGCTGCCGAACATCACCGGATCGCTGCACGTGTCGCTCGGCCTGGGTGGCCTGATGGTGCTGGTTCCTGCCCTGACCGCCGCGATCTCGGCGCCGCTGCTCTACCTTGGCGCCCGCAGCTTCAATCGCCGGTGGCTGATCGCCGCGTTGGGGGCGCTGGTGGTGATCTCGAATGTCATTCCGCCCTTCGCCTCCAGCCTCACCGAGATCCTGCTGGCCCGGATCCTGCTCGGGATCGCGATCGCGGGCTTCTGGACCGTCGTTCCGGCACTGGCGCCAAGGCTGGTCGGCGAGCGCCTAGGCACCCGCGCGACGGCCATCATCATCGCTGGGGTCTCGGCCGGCACGGTGGTCGGTCTGCCGGCCGGCCAGTTCCTCGGCAACGCGGTCGGCTGGCGCGCCACCTTCGCGGTCGCCGCCGCCGTCAGCGTTGCCGTCGTCATTGCGCAGCTCGTCTTCCTGCCGAACATCCGACCCGCCGTTCAGACGCACGCTCGCGACTTCGGGCGGGTCTTCCGCAGCCGGGCAGCGCGGATCGGCGTCGCGGTGACCGCAGTCTCCTTCATCGGTCAGTTCGCCGCCTCCACCTACCTCACCCCGTTCCTTGAAGACTTCGCCCACCTGACCAGCGGGAACGTAAGTATCGTGTTCTTGCTGTACGGCGTCGGCGGAATCCTCGGCACCTTGCTGGGCAGCCCGATCGTCAGCCGTAGCCTGGTCGGCAGCCTCACCGGCGCCGCCGGAGTCGTCGGACTGATCGTCCTCGGACTGCCCGTCCTGCATCCCGTTCCCGTGGTGATGGGAGCGCTCGTCGTCGGCTGGGGCTTGGTCTGGGGCGTGATCCCGCTGGCCGCTCAGGTCTGGCTGCTGAAGGCAGTCCCCGACAGCCCGGAGGCAGCAGCGTCGGTCTCCGTCTCGACCATGCAGATCTCGATCGCGGCCGGTTCGGCGCTGGGAGGCGTGCTGGTCGACTCGACCAGCCTGCGCGCGGTGTTCATCACCGGTGGCGCAGTGCTGATCGCATCGGCTCTGATCGCCGCGACCGGAGGCCTGCGGCGCGAGACGCACTAGCCGGCCGAGAGCCCGGCCTTCAGCAAGGTCGCGTTGCCGGCGATGATGCCGGCCAGCTCCTGCGGCTGTTGTCCGAGCAAGCGGGCGGCGTGACTCGTCTGTACCTCGAAGTACCCCTCCCGGAAGGCCTTCCCGGTACCGGTGAGCGCCTCGGCCAGCAGAGTCGAGTCACCCGCCGCCAGCCGGGCGGCCCGAAACTCCTCGTCGCCGATCGACTCGAAGTCGACCTTCTGCCCGATCACTGAGCTGACCATCGCGGCGACCTCCGCAAAGGTGTGCAGGCCGGCGCCGGTGATGTCGATGATCTGGTTCTCGAAATCGTCACCGACCAGCGCAGCGGCCGCGCTCGCGGCGACATCGCGGCGCGAGATGAAGGCGATCCGTCCGTCGCCGCTGTTCATCCGCAGCGTGCCGTCGTCGGTGAAGAGGACGAAGCGCTCGACCGCATTCAGCTCGGCGTAAGGCGCGATCCGCAAGATTGTGTACGGCAGGCCGCTGTCCGCGATCATCTGCTCGGCATCGCGGTACTCCTCGGCCACCAGGCCCGAGGGATGGCTGTGGTCGTCGACATTGGGCATGGAGGTGAACAGGATGCGCCGTACTCCGGCCGCCTGCGCCGCGGCAATCGCCGCTGAGTGCTCGTCATGCCGCTTCCCGGTCGCGTTGCTCGCGCTGATCACCAGTAGTCGGTCGACCCCCGCGAAGGCGGAGCGCAGGCTCTCGGGACGGTCGAAGTCGGCGTACCGTACGTCAGCGCCGCGGTCCGCGAGGTCCGCCAAGCTCTGCGGTGTCCTCGTCGTGACGACGAGTTCCCGCGCGCGAGCTGTCTCGAGCGCGAACTCGGCGGCCAACCTGCCGAGCTTTCCGCTACCGCCGGTGATGGCGATGGTCATGTTCATACCTTCCCTGAGGTTGTCGGATGAGTACGCGCGAGCCGGATCCAGGGGATGTCCGCCGCACCGCGCGGTTCGCGCGGGAGGTGGAGGATCCGGTCGGCGATGACGTTCTTCTGGACTTCTTCGGTGCCGCCGCCGATCCGGAGGCCGACGTTGCCGAGCACGAAGTCGGACCACTCCGGCCGGGCGGCCAACGCCGTACCGAGCATCGCGGTGACGGCGGCAGCGCCGTGATGGGCCGCCTGGCCGGTGAGTAGCTTGCTGATCGATGCCTCTGGTCCGGGTGTGGTTCCCATCCGCAGCGCGGCCAAGGAGGCTCGAGTCATCGCTTGCAGGCCGCGCAGCGAGACGAAAAGTTCGCGCAGGTGGAAGCGCGCTACCTCGGAGGCACCCACTTCTCGTGCCAGCCGGAAGATGCGATCGAAGGGGATGCCCGAACCGCTCAGCGCCTGGCGTTCGTTCGTCAGCGTGGCCATCGCCACCGCCCAGCCGTTGCCCGGGACACCGACGATCGAATCGGCTGCCAGCTCCACGTCGTCGAAGAAGACCTCGCAGAATCCCGCGTACCCGGTCGCCTGCCGGATCGGCCTGATCTCGATGCCCGGCGCATCCATCGGAACGACGAACGCCGAGATCCCCCGGTGCTTCGGCTGCTCAGGATCACTCCGCGCCAGCAACAGGCCGAAATCGGCCCACTGGGCGCCGGAGGTCCAGATCTTCTGCCCGCTGATCCGCCAGCCGCGATCCGTCCGCGCGGCCTTGACCGCCAGCATGCCGAGATCCGACCCGGCCTCCGGCTCCGACGACAGCTGACACCACAGATCCGTGCCATCGAGGATCCGTGGCAGGTGGAAGCACTTCTGTGCCTCACTTCCCCACGCGAGCAGCGCCGGGAGGACAACGGCGCGAGTGATCTCGAACTGCACGTGGGGAAGCCGATAGCCGCTCTCCAGCAACGCGAACACGCCGGCCTCGTACGCCGACCGCCCTTGCCCGCCGTACTCCGTCGGAACGGCCAGCCCAGCCCATCCGGCCTCGCATTTGGCGTGCTCCCAGCCGCGGGCTCGCGTCAAACGATCCGCGAGCTGCTGTTCATCGAGTACGCCGAAGTAGCCACGATCGTCGACCTCGTGACCGAAGGCTGGTGCAGCGGCGTCAAGCCATGCCGTTGCGGTGCGCGAGAAGGTGTCATCAGGGATCTGCGGTTGGATCGGCTCGGCCAGATGCTCGTCCAGGAGCCGAGACAGATCCGCCTCGTCGCCACGGATCGCACAATCGACGAGTGCGCGGCGACGATATCGGTGGCTGCTGCCCTCCCAGGTGAATCCGATGGCGCCCTGGAGCAGCGTCGAGTCCTCGGCAACCTTGGTGAGCGCTCGTCCGGCGGCGAGCTTGAGCAGTGCGACGGAGAGCGGATCGCTCGCGTCAGCCAGCAATGCGCGGGCAGCCGCGATCTCGACGAAACGGTCCACGCAACGATGCCGGATCGCCTGGTGCGTGGCGAGCAGGCGACCGAAGGCGACGCGCTGGGTGACGAAGGCCTGTATCTCCTCCAAGGCAGCTTCGGCAGCGCCGATCATCTCTGCGGACAGCACGACGGTCTCGATCCGGATCGCGTCGGCGAGTGCCTCTCGGGCTGTGGCTCCACGGATCAAGAGCTGGGCCGGGCAGTTCTCGAGACGAAGGGTTGTCAGCGGCCGGGTACTGTCCACACTCGCAACCTCGATCAGCTGTGCGTCGCTGCTTTCCACCACGAGCAGGCAGAGTTCGCCGTCGTCGGTGGCGGGCACGATGAAGAAGGCGGATCGCGGGTCCGCCAGGGCGTTGTGGACGACCCCGGTGACGGTTCCGTTCCGTAGTACGGGGTGGGTCTGGTTGTGCGAGCCGATGCCCACCGAGCTCGGGATGGCCAGTGCGGCTCCTCGGTCGAGCCTTGCCGCCAACTGCGGTTGGGTCCGGACGATGGCGGCGACTCCACCGGACGTGGTGACGAAGGGGACGTCGGCCAAGGCTCGGCCGAGTTGTTCGGCGACGGCAGCGACCACGCGCAGACCAGAGTCACCGGCTTCGACCAGCAACGTCGCGAATCCGGCCGCCGCCAACCGGGTCCACAGGTCGCCAGTGGGGGCCGTGAGCAACTTGTTGACGGTAGCGCGCAGGTCGCCGAGCTCTGTCTCCGTCACTGCATCCATGCGGTGCCGTTCTCGTCAGGCTGACGGTCGGCGCGCTCAGGGAGGCGCGCCGACCATCAGGGTTCAGGACTTGTGCAGGTGGAGTCGTTCACGATCGTCGCGTGGGTTGTAGATCAGCCCCAGATGCAGGCCGTAGACCACATGCCACAGATAGATCGCGAAGACGGTCTGCCAGCCGAGGCGGTGACTGAAGAAGCCGATGTGCAGGTCCGGGTAGTAGACCCGGGGCGCCATGAACGCAGCCGAGATGGTGGCCAGCAGCAACCCGAACAGCACACCCTTCAACAGGTTCCCGACCGAGGTCGACCGGATGAACCTGCTCAGCAACGGATGCAGGCCGAGAGCGTACAGAACGGCGAACGCGACGCCGTCCATGTAATGCATCACTCCGCCGGCCAGGAACTGGACGTTGGCCGAACTCGTCGGCCGGTAGATGAGCCCGTTGGCGGTGTTCCAGTCGAGCTTCGGCAGGCCGATGCCTGGCATGAAGAATCCGGTGATGGTCGCGATGTGGACGGCCACCAGGCCCGCCAGCACCGACGAGCCAACCCGGTGTTCGGTGACCCAGGAGCGCCAGCGCAGCAGGTGGTCCCCGACCACCGCACCGGATGCTTCGGCGCTGCTCTCGGCCAGGGTGCTGGGCGGCGATGGTGCAACGGACGTTCCGGGCAACGCGGCAGTCGTCATGACTGGCTCCCTCGATCGTGATGGTCGCGCCTTCCCCAGTGGACGCTGAGATGTGAGACAGACCATACTCACATTTTGCTTGCGCGCAAGCAGAAGAGATCACTTTTCTTCCTACCGCTACAGCACCCCGGTCAGTCCGCCATCGACGACCAGCGTCGTCGCGGTGACATAGCTGGACAGATCGGATCCGAGCCAGGCAACGGCGTCGGCGATCTCCGACGCCTGGGCATAGCGGCGCAACGGAGTACGGATCCGGAAGCTTTCGGCCGAAGCCGTGATGGCCGGGGTCGACCGGACCAGTTCCGTGTCGATCGTTCCCGGACTGACCGAGTTCACCCGGATGCCGTCCGGACCGAGCGCATCGGCCAGCGCCTTGGCCATCAGCACCACGCCGCCTTTGCTGGTCGAGTACGCCACTGTCACCCGGGAACCGAGGATGCCGCCCATGCTGGCGATCAGCACGATGCTGCCGCGCTTGCCCAATGCCTTCATCTGTTGTGCCGCCGCTTGCGCACTGAACAGCACGCCATCGAGATTCACCGCCAGCACCCGCTTGTACTCCGCCTCAAGCACTTCCAGGCCGTCGGACGGCGCAGTGATCCCTGCATTGGCCACCAGCAGATCCACTCCGTCGAACTCGCTCGCGGTGGCAATCAAGGCGTCGACGTCGGCGCGCTTGGTGACATCGCAGCGCACGAATCGAGCCACCGCGCCGAGCGCCGCTACCTCGTCCTGTGCGGGCGGCCCCCCTTCGCGCGGACTGTCGAGCAGATCGCCGATGATCACCGCCTTCGCGCCGTGTCGCGCCGCCCCGATCGCGGTGGCGCGACCGAGACCACTCGCTCCCCCGGTGACGACGACGGTCTTGCCGTCGAGGATGTCGCTCATGCTGCTGCTCCTTGCCTTCGACGGTGCCGCGGCGTTCAATTTGCGGCGTCAAACAAATTGAGATCCCCAGGAGAGTGACGATGCCGGACGAACTACGCCAGCAGCGCCGGGGCCGGCCGATCGCCCTGACGGATGCCGAACGCGACGACTACCTCGCCAGGCAACGGACGTGCCGGCTCGCCACGACCGGGCCGCACGGTCCGCACGTCACTGCGCTGTGGTTCCACTGGGACGGTGAGGCGCTCTGGTTCTCCTCGTTGTCGCGTAGCCAGCGCTGGGCCGACCTTCTGCGCGACCCGCGCGTCGCCGTTCTGATCGACGACGGTGACGGGTACGAGGAACTGCGCGGGATCGAACTGCGCGGCAAGGTCGAGATGGTCGGCGACGTACCGCACGTCAGCGCGACCGATCCATTGCTCAACGCAATCGATCAGGCCTTTGCCGACAAGTACACCGGCGGCGTGGTGGTGCGGGACGGGCGGCACGGCTGGCTGCGGATGCGGCCGGAGAAGGTCTCCAGCTGGGACTTCCGCAAGCTGGCTCATCTTCCGAGCAGTGCGGGGGCCAGTTCGACGAGTTCGCGGGTCGGGAACCTGCCTCCCGGGTAGCGGTCGGTGTCGGTCAGGGGCTGGATGCAGACGTGGTCCGCACCGGCCGCCAGGTGGTCGTCGACACGGCGCTTGATCGCGTCGACATCACCCCAGGCGATCACGGCGTCGATCAGGCGATCACTGCCACCCGAGGCGAAGTCGTCATCGGTGAAGCCGAGTTCGAGCAGATTGTTGGTGTAGTTGGGCAGGGCGAGGTACAGACTCATGTACCCCCGGGCAGTGGCGCGGGCGGTCTCGGGGTTGGAATCCAGGACAACGGCGAGTTCCGGGGCGAGCAACGCGTCCGGGCCGATCAGTTTGCGGGCCGAGGCGGTGTGCTCGACGGGGACGAAGTACGGGTGGGCGCCTTGGGCGTGGCTCGCGGAGAGTTCGAGCATCTTGGGGCGGAGCGCGGCGATCAGCCAGGGTGTCGACGTCGGCGCGAGTGTGCCGAGGAGTTGGGTGTCGATCATGCGGCCGAGGTACTCGCGAGCTTTGGCCAGCGGCTTCTGGTAGCGCTCGACAAAGCGTGCGTGAGAGATTCCGACGCCCAGCACGAAGCGACCGTCGAAGGCCTCCCCCAGCGCGTTGGCACCAGAAGCGGCCGTCTCCGGCTCGCGCGCCCACATGTTCGCGATCCCGGTCGCCACGGTGAGGTTCTTGGTCGCTGCCAGCGCGAGCGCGGAGTGGGCGAACGCCTCCTTCTCCATCTCGGTGATCCAGATGGTCGTGTAGCCGAGCTCCTCGATGTGCTGGAGCTGCTCTCTTTCCTGGGCGGCCGGCAACGCGCCGAGTGCGGCCGACCAGACGCCGATGCGCCCGATCCGGCGGCGGGCCTGATCGAGATCGACAGTGCGCTGAGTCATTGTTCGAGCCTTTCTGTCGGGACAGGGTGTGCGAGAACAGAGATCGCGGCGACCAGCAGCAAGGCGGCGGCCACGAGGAAGGCCGTCGCATAGCCCTGACTGTCGGCCTTGAGCAAGGCGTCAGGATGCGAACGGCGGTAGGAGCCGGCGGCGCCAGCGGCGATCGTGCTGGACAGCGCAGCGCCGATGGATCCGCCAACCTGCTGCATTGTGTTGACGACGGCGGACGCGATGCCCGCGTCGGCGGCCGGGATCCGTTGTGTTGCGGCGTTGACGGACGGCCCGAAACACAGGCCCAGCCCAACCCCTAGCAGCACCAGGGGCCGCGGAACCATCGCAGGGCCGTACCGGTGGGCGACCGTCCAACTGAGATAGGCAAGGCCCAGCGCCGCGAGCACCAACCCACTGCAGACCACCGCCCGTACGCCGAACCTCGGCAGCAGCACGATGTTGCCGCCTCCCGACCCGACGAAGATCGCGGCGACCAGCGGAAGGAACGACAGGCCGGTGGCGACCGGACTCAACGCGAGTACGAATTGCAGGTAGTAGGAGAGCAGGAGGAAGACGCTGAACAGGCACAGTGTGCCGATGGCGAGTGCGGTGTAGGCACTTCTCCGCAACGGATCCGCGAGCATCCACGGCGGAAGCAAGGGATTGGCGACGGTCCGCTCGACGACGGCGAAGACGGCCAGCAAGCCGAGCGAGACGCCGAGACAGGACAGGGTGACGGCGTCCACCCAGCCTCGGATCTCGGCGCTCGAGAAGCCGTAGATCAGCAAGAAGAGACCGCTCACGGCCAGGCCGGAACCGATCAGGTCGAGACGAGGACGGACGATGCCGACATCAGGTGGCAGGAACATCAGCGCGCCGATCACGGCGACGGCAGCGAAGAGGAGATTGATGAAGAAGCACCACCGCCAGGAGGCGTACTCGGTCAGCACGCCGCCCAGCAGCATCCCGGCCGCGGCACCACAGCCGGCCACGCCCGAGTACACCGCAAAGGCGCGGCCTCGGGCCCGTGAGTCGTGGAAGGCCCCGGCCAACATCGACAACGCGGCCGGCGCCAGCAGAGCGGCTGACATCCCTTGCAGCAGTCGCGCTCCGACGAACAGCCCGAAGTCGTTGACCGAGCCACCGAGCGCCGACGCACCGGCGAAGCCGAGCAGCCCGGTCACGAAGCTGCGTTTGTGTCCTAATCGGTCCCCGACCCGCCCACCCAGCAGCACCAGACTGCCGAACGCCAGCGCGTACGCCGTGATCGCCCATTGACGAGCAGTGTCTGGGAATCCCAGGCTGCGCTGCGCGGACGGCAGCGCAACATTGACGATCGTCGAGTCGAGCACCACCATCAACTGGGCCGTCGCCACGATCAGCAGGATCGCCCCGCGCCGCGGCCCGGGCGGGTCAGACAATGCTCAGCCCGCCGTCGGCCACCAGATTGTGCCCGGTGACGGCAGACGCAGCGTCGGAGGCGAGAAAGAGAATGCTCTCGGCAACCTCTCCCGGCGCGATGAAACGGCGGATCGGGGCTTGCGACACCATCAGCTCACGCTGCTGCTCATCGGTGTTGTCGAACAGCAACTGGGTGGCGACCCGCCCGGGCGAGATCGCATTCACCCGGATTCCGTACTGCGCCCATTCGGCCGCGAGGTTGCGGGCCAGCTGGACCACGCCGGCCTTCGCCGCGGCATACCCGGTGGTCGGTTCAGGAAAGGTCGCGATCAGGGCGGCGACGGACGACACGTTGACGATCGCTCCCCCGCCGGTCTCGATCATCGACCGGGCAACCAGCTGACTGACCCGGAGTACAGCGACCAAATCGATCTGCAGGACGCGACCGAACTGCTCCGCGGTCAACTCCAGCGCTGGTGCGGCCAGTGCGGTGCCCGCATTGTTGACCAAGGCATCTATCCGGCCGAAGCGCGTCATGATCGCGGCGACCGCCGCATCGGCAGACCGCTGATCGGTGACGTCCATCAGGTAGCCGGCCGCGCCGATCTCCGCGGCCACCGCCTCGACGTCGGGACGGATGTCGGCGATCACCGCCCGCGCTCCCCTGGCCACCGCCAGCTCCGCGGTGGCGCGGCCGATGCCCTGACCACCGCCGGTGATCAGGATGACCTTGTCCTGCAGCGACATCTCGGCCTCCGTACTGACGCGATATTATTTGTTGGTGCAAACAATCTAACTGTTGACTTGCGCGCAAGCAAAGATCATCGTGGGAGCAGTCATGACGGTCAGCGATCGGAGTTCCGGATGGGCAACAACAACGTCGCGAGGATCACCGGCATCCTGCGGTACTGGAGTGTGCGGACGCCGTACAGCGCCGCCCTGGAGTGCGACGGGCAGATCCTCACCTGGCGGGAGCTGCACTCCGTCAGCAGACGCTGGGGCGGCGAGCTTCGCGAGCACGGGCTCGAACCAGGCGACCGGGTCGGTTATCTGAGCGAGAACAGCAACGAGACCATCGTCTTCATCCTCGCCGCACTGGCGGCCGGCTGCGTCGTCGTACCGCTGAACGTGCGCCTCGCCGCGGCCGAACTCGCCGAGATCGCCGACGACGCGGGGCTGGCCGCGGTGATCACCGACGCCGCCCACGTCGAGCGGCTTCGGCCGACTCGAACCGCGCTGCCAGAGTTGAAGGTGTACTGGATCGGCCCTGAGCCGCCCGCGGACGTGACGCTGCTCGATCTGGAGGTGCCCGCCGACGTCTACACCGCACCCCTCCCCCGCGAAGATGTGACCGGCGCCGACGACCTCGCCTTCCTGTCGTACACCTCGGGGACCACCGGACATCCGAAGGCCGCGATGCTGACCCATCGCAATTTCCTGGTGGCGGCGAAGGCGTTCGCGCTGACCGACGACACCACCCGCGCCGACGTCAGCCTGCTCGTGCTGCCGCTCGCGTTCACCGGGAGCCTGATCGCGTCCTGGGCACCGATCTACTTGTCCGGCGGCTGTCTGGTCCAGCATCGAAGATTCTCCGCCCTCGCCACCCTTGAGGACCTGTCCAGCGGCCGGGTGACCATCTTCTACGCGGTACCGGTGGTGTTCGAGTCGATCTCGGCCCTTCCCGAGTTCACCGCGGCGGACTTCAGCAGCCTGCGGGTGATGCGCTCGGGCGGTGCGCCGTCCAGCCCCAAGACCCTCCGCCCATACGTGGACCGCGGCCTCCCGTTGTCGGTCGGCTGGGGCCAGACCGAGAGCACCGGCGTCGGCGCATCCCTGCTCTTCGCCGATCTGGAGCGCAAGTTCGGCTCCGTCGGGGTACCGATGTTCGGGATCGACATCCGGGTGGTCGACGCCGACGAGCGCGACGCCGCACCAGGGGTTGTCGGCGAGATCCTGCTGCGTGGCGAGAGCGTGATGCTGGGCTACTGGAACGCCGAGCAGATCACCGCCGACACTCTCGTCGACGGTTGGCTGCACACCGGCGACCTGGGCTCGCTCGACGGGGACGGCTATCTCACCCTGGCCGGCCGGTCGAAGGACATGCTGCTGTCCGGCGGCATCAACGTCTACCCGGCCGAGATCGAGCGGGTGCTGACCGACGTACCGGGCGTGATCGAGGCGGCGGTGATCGGGCGCCCGGACGAGCGCTGGGGCGAAGTCCCGGTGGCGTTCGTGGTGGGCGTGGGCGTCGATGTCGAGCTGCTGAGGCTGATCTGCAAGCGGGAGCTGGCCGACTACAAGCAGCCCAAGCAGATCGTGCTGCGCGAGGCTCCGTTGCCGAGGACGATGTCGGGCAAGATCCTGAAGTCGCAACTCTCGCTCGGCGAGCTCGACTGAATCAGCCGACCGCGGCGCGCAGCACGTCGGCGTCGCGGTCGACAACCTCTTCCAGGGTCAGCGGCGGACGGCCGAGCAGCCGGAGCGCGACGTCGGTGGTGACATCGAAGTAACCCTCGCGGATGGCCCTGCCCAAGCCGGCGACCGCCTCGGCCAGCAGCGGCGGGTCGCCCGCAGCCAACAGCTCGTCGCGGTACGCCGAGTCGCCGATGACCTCATAGCGAATAGTTGCCCCCAGCACCTTCCCGACCACCTCCGCGATATCGCCGAAGGTATGCGCCGCCCCGCCGGTCAGATCGATGAGGCTGGAGCTGTACTCGTCACCGACGAGCGCAGCCACTGCTGCTGCACCGACATCGGCCCGGCTGATGAACGCGGCCCGACCGTCGCCGGTATTGATCCGCAGCTCACCCGTTGCCGCCGGGACGAGCATCCGCTCGATCGCGTTCAGCTCGGTGTAGGGAGCGACCCGGAGCAGAACGTGGTCGAGGCCGCTCGCGATGATCGCCAGCTCGGCGTCCCGATACTCCCGGGCGGCCAGCCCGGACGGGTGATCAGCCTTGTCGACGCTGGGCATCGAGGTGAACGCCACCTTGGACACCCCGGCGTCGCGCGCCATCTCCAAGGCCGAAGAGTGCTCGTCGTGGCGACGCCCGGTGGCGTTGCTCGCACTGATCATCAGCAGCCGATCGACGCCACGGAACGCTTTCCCGAGACTCTCCGGCTGATCGAAGTCGCCGTACCGTACGTCGATCCCGCGCGCGGTCAGATCGGCCAGGCTCTCCGGCGTTCGCGTCGTCACGACTACCTGGCTGGGCTCGAGACGTTCGAGGGCGGCCTCGATCGCATGCCGGCCGACCCGGCCGCTGCCTCCGGTGATGCCGATGATCATCGTGAACCTCCTTCGGGCCGGAACCGCGCCGTGCATCGTTCGAGAACGGGCTGCCCGTGCTGGTTGTGAACGGTGGCCTCGACGGTCACCAGTTCGCCGTCACCCCGCTCTGTCTGCTTGGCCACCGTCACCACGTCGCCGACCAGGACCGGCGCGGTGAAGCGGCAGCTCAGCGACTGGATCCGCTGGGCTCCCCCGGCCCAGTCCGCGGCCGCCATACCGAACAGCCCCATGGTCAGCATGCCGTGGGCGATCCGGCCAGGCAGCCCGGCCGCCAAGGCAGCCGAGTCGTCGAGATGGATCGGGTTGTGGTCGCGGGCCGCGTCGGCGTACCGCGCGACGACGTCCGCGATCAGCGCCATGGTGACTCCAGAACCGGCTACCGGCCTGGGGGTCCAGTTGGTGTCGGCGCGCTTCGCAGTGGCGGAACGGACGATCTGCAGCGTCCGGCCGACGCAGATCTCCCGTCCGGCCGCGCCGCGCACATCAGTCCGCAGGGTGATGAACCGCAGCCCGTTGCGCAGTTCGTCCGAGGCCACCGATGCGGTCGAGGTCAGTGTCTCGCCGATCGATGGATGCGCAGCCCAGACGAACTCCTGCTCACCATGCAGCATCCGTGGCACGTCGATGGCGAGCACCGGATCGGCCATCGCCTGCTCCATCGTGTCGGCCAGCGCATAGACCGCGGCGTAGGTCGCCGGGATCGTCGACGGCTCGCTCCCGAAAACAGCCGCGTACTGCGCGACGTCGTCAGCTCGCACCACGTGCTCGGTCGACGGGTAGGTCGTCATGCTTGATCGTCCACCACTGTGTAGACCTGCACGATGCAGGTCGAGCCACTGCCGAGCAGATGACACACGCCGACCCGGTCGTCGGTGCTGGTCAGTCTGCGAGTCGTCTCGATGACCTGCGCGACTCCGGTGGCTCCGCCAGGGTGTCCGCGCGCGATCAGGCCGCCGTCGGTGGAGAATTCCGGCAACCCGAACAGCTTGCGCGATCCCGGTCCGAACGCCCCCTGCTCGATGAGCTGCTCGGTCCGGCCAGGCTCGCTGAAGCCGAGCAGTTCGTAGTACAGGATCTCCTCGATCGCGAACGCATCGTGAATCTGAACGATGTCGACCTGCGCCGTGGTCACTCCGGCTATGGTCAACGCGGTGTCGACCGTCTGCCGCGTCAAGGCCGGCGAGCCGACGATCGATCCCTCCAGAATCTGCCGCGGCCCGAAGCGATCGCTCGCCAGGACGGTCGCGCTCAACTGGACCGATCCCTTGCGAAGCCGTCGCCGCCCGGCCTCTGAGACCAATACCACGGCCGCAGCGCCTTCGCCCCAAGGCGTGCACATCATCGAGGTGAGCGGATCGGCGATCAGCCGACTGGACAGCACCTTCTCCACCGTCACCAGATCCTTCGATCGACGGGCGGCCTTCGCGTTGTCGCGGGCGTAGTTCCAGTTCTTGGCCGTGACCATCGCGAGGTGCTCAGGTCGCGTTCCCCACTGGGTCATCCGCTCCTTCGCCCACAGCGCGAATGACACCACGGGTGGAGCATGGCCTTCGCCGGCGATGACGGCTTCGGTCGCCATCTCGGTCTCCGGAGCGTCGTACCCGATGACCAGAACGATGTCAGCCCGCTCGGCCTCGATCGCGGCCGCTGCGTCGTGGATCGCGGTCAATCCGGTAGCCGAGGCGTTGGTACTCATATGGATCGGCAGGCCGGTGAGGCCGAGCTCGCGTCCGACGTACACACCGCGTGGGCTGAGCGGGTGGGCTGTTCCGGTGAAGAGCGCATCGACGTCGGAGAAGTCGATGTCTGCGTCCTGCAACGCGTCCATAGCGGCATCGACGGCAAGGGCGACTCCGGTTCCCGGACCATGCGGGCCGAAGGTCGTCAGCCCGGTCCCTGCCACATAGACCTCAGGCACGGCCGAACACCGCCCCGCCCGGATCGACAGCCTGATAGGTCGCGCCGACCTCGTGCGGACCCTCGTCGAGCCGCACCTGAACGCGAACCTCGCAGTCGAGATCGACCAGACCGTAAAAGGTGCTGCCGCTCGACGTGAACGCCCGCAGCACTCCGGCCGACAGAATCTCGGTCGGCTCGCACCGGCGCAGAGAGCCGTCCGCCGCGAGGCGGCGTGGCGGGACGTACAGCTCCTTGGTCAACGGATCGATCGACGCAATCATGCTGGGATCCCGTGGTTCAGCGTCGCGGCATGCTGTTCGGCCAACCGGACGACCAGGTCCGAGGTCGACTGCGCCTCAGCGAATCCCTCGACGAGTTCGGGTAGCCGCTCGTCCAATGCCTCGAAGGTCCATTGCTCCTGGTTGTGCACGGTGGTCGCGATCCGCCACGGGTCATAGCGGCGAAGGGTGTCGCCCTCCACACCCAGTACCGCGCCCGAGGGCGCGCGGCAGTCGGCGGAGGCGAGCCAACTCACGACTGCCGCGACGTTCTCGGCAGCCCAGAAATCGAAGCTGCCGTCGGTCGGCGGGGCCACCAGATCCTTGGCGGCGGGGGTGGCCAAGGTCATCCGCGTGCGGCCGCTGGGCGCGATCGCGTAGCTGCGCACGCCGTACCGGTCGTGCAGTTCGAGGTGTGCGAGCCACGTCATGGTGGCGATGCCGGCCTTCGCGGTCGCGTAGTTGAACTGCCCCGGTGTGCCGTGCAGGCCGGCGATGCTCGTGGTGTTGATCAGTACTGCATCCCGCCGGCCGTGCTCCTTGGTCCGGGTCCGCCAGTAGTCGGCAGCGTGCTTGGTGGTCGAGAAGTGACCTCGCAGATGGACCCGGATGACGTCGTCCCACTCCTCGATCGTCATGTTCGTCAGCATCCGGTCCCGCAGGATGCCCGCGTTGTTGATCAGAACGTCGAGGTCGCCGAACTCGGCCACCGCGAACTCGATCAGCGCTCGAGCACCGTCGAAGTCCGAGACATCATGGCCATCGGCAACCGCCTGGCCGCCGTCGGCGCGGATGCTCTCGGCGAGCAGCTCGGCGGCCGAGTCCGGTTCAGGCCGCCCGTCCAGCCCCAGACCGAGATCGTTGATCACGACTCTGGCGCCCTTGGCCGCCGCGAATTTGGCATAGGCGGCGCCGAGACCGCGGCCGCCCCCCGTGACCACGATGACCCGCCCGTCGAGCTGCCGGTCCGCGTTACCGCGGCCCGCCGTCACGATTTCGCCCTCCTGCTCGCCATTCTGCGCCTACCTCTCGTTCCGGGGAAGCCAACTTGCTTGCCCGCAAGTAAACCACGCAGCGCGCAGTTGTTCCAGGTGTTCCAGATGCGGGAGCGTCAGGTCTTGCGGGTGCGCGGGCGGCGGGCCGCCAGACCTGCCATCACCATCCGTACCGCTTCGGCCGCCACATCGTCGACGGTGGTCGACGACTCGGGCCGGTACCAGTCGAGCGTCCAGTTGCACATGCCGATGATCAGCAGGGTCTGGACATACGGAGCCGCCGCGACGAAACGGCCGGTTTCCTGGCCCTCTGTGATGATCTCGGCGATCCGCCGGACATACTCGTGCTGCGACTTCCGCACCGACTCATGCCTGTCCGTACTGAGCTTGTCGCGCTGCAGCACGTCCAGCCGGAAGATCTCGATGTCGCCGAGCAACTGGCGGACATGGTTGTCGACCAGCGCCTCGATCTTGCGCTCAGGCGGCAGGTCCGCGGTGAAGATCGACTCGGCCGACTCGGCCAGCGTCGTACTGGCCCGTTCGACCAGCTCCCACAGGATGTCTTCCTTGGACTTGAAGTAGTAGTAGATCGCCTGCCGCTTGACCCCGAGGCGAACCGCCACGTCGTCGAGGTTCGTCTCGCGGAACCCCTGCTGGTTGAACAGGCGCTGCGCCTCGTTCAGGATCTGCACGCGACGCTCGGAGCCGGCGGTGGTCGGGGCCATGGTTTCGGACTATAGCGCCCATAACCCGGTCGCCGATGCTCATTCGAAGACCGGGGTCATATCCATGAAGATCTGGTACTTGGTGATCTGCCCCTCGTGGTCGACGTCGAAGATGTTGGTGCACGGCAGCACGAGCGTTCGGCCATCGAGCCGCACATAGGTGACTTGCAGTTCGGTGATGTAGACCTCCCCCACCACCCAGGCGCGAACCAGCTCATGGGAGATGCCGGAGATGAGCGTCTGGAAGGTGGCGATCGCGCCGCGGATCCCCTCCCGGCCGACGATCGGCTCCCCGTTCCCGCTGGTAAGGACGGCGTCCGGGGCGACCCGGCCGGCAACTCCGTCCGCGTCACCGGCGTCGACCAGCGCGAAGAATTCCTTGGCCCACTGGGCGGGATCGGCTGCCACTGTCATGTCTCCTCCAGAAGTCTGTCTGTTCCTTCGGAAAGCTACTTGTTTGTGCGCGCAAATACTAGGGTATGCTGGGAAGATGTCCAGAGCGGTGAAGTTCGCGCGGTACGGGGGCCCCGAGGTGCTCGAGGTCGTGTCGGTCGACCGCCCCACGCCAGGTCCGGACGACGTCCTCGTCCGGGTGGTCGCAGCCGCGCTGAACCCGGGTGAGATCAGCATTCGCGAGGGCGCCTTCGCGGCGCTATGGCCGGCCACCTTTCCCGAAGGGCAGGGCAACGACTTCGCGGGGTACGTCGAAGAGCCTGGCTCATCGACCTTCGCTCCGGGCGACCAAGTGATCGGCTTCGCACCACGCGCGGCGCAGGCTGAGCTCGTCGCACTCCCCCAGGGACTGGTGATCAGGAAGCCTCCGACGCTGGCCTGGGACGAGGCTGCCTGCATCCCCGGTGTCGGCGCGACCGCCTGGGCAGCCGTCGAGGCGGTCGCTCCACGCCCCGGCGAGACGGTGGTCGTCTCCGCGGCCGCCGGTGGCGTCGGCGTGATCGCCGGCCAACTGGCCCGCCTCCGAGGAGCCCGGGTCATCGGCACGGCGAGCGGTGCGAATGCCGGGCTCCTCCGCGAACTCGGCATCGAGCCAGTCGAGTACGGCGAAGGTTTGCGAGACCGCCTCATCGCCCTGACGCCGCACGGCATCGACGCCTTCCTCGACAACTTCGGCGCCGGATACGTGCAACTGGCGGTCGACCTCGGCGTCGCACCCGAACGCATCAACACCATCGCCGACCCGGCCGCGACGAGGCGGTACGGCGTCCGGCACGCGGCCCAGGAGCAGACGACACCGGCCGACTGGCAATACCTCGCCCAACTCGCGGCGGCCGGCGACTTCCGGATCCCGATCGCCGCTGCTTACCCACTGGATGAGGTACAGCAGGCCTATCGCGACGTCGCCACGCGGCACGGCGCGGGAAAGCGGGTACTCCACATCGGCTCGGCGGGGTCGCTGTGGCGATGACCGCGCTGGACTACGAGGCGATCCGGCAACTGCTCGCCAGGTACAGCGTCGCGCTCGACCTCGCGGACCGCACTACCTTCGAATCCTGCTTCGCGGCGGACGCGTTCTTCGCGGAGTCGGGGCTGCCGGGCGAGCCGGCCGAGCGGTTCGAGGGGCGCCAGGCGATCGGTGAGTTCGCCGCTCGCTTCTTCCAGATCGCTGCGGGGCAGATCCGGCATTGGTCCTCACCACCTTTGATCGACGGCGACGGGCTGGATGCAGTCGGCACCAGCTTTCTGATGGTGCTTCGGACCGGCACAGCGCCTGGTACCGGAGTGATCCTGACCGGCATCTATCGCGACCGCTACACGAAGATCGACGACCGCTGGTACTTCGCTGCCCGCGATTTCAGTGTCGATTCCCAGACAGCCTCTGCGGACCCATTCGTCGACCGGTTCGACCAGTTCGTCATCGGCCGGCCCGCACAACAACCCTTCGATCAGAGGACCACCTCAGCATGAGCGCCGTCGTACGACTCTATGAACCCGGAGACCCGGAAAACCTGCGGTACGAAGCGGAGACAGTCGGCGAACCCGGCGTCGGCCAGTTGCGGATCCGGCAGGAAGCCATCGGGGTGAACTTCGTCGACACCTACTTCCGCAGCGGCCGATTCCCGCTCCCGCTGCCGGCAGTCATCGGCGGCGAAGGCGCGGGCGCCGTGGACGCGGTAGGCCCTGAGGTCGAATCAATCTCGGTCGGTGACCGGGTCGGCTACTACTTTTCCCTCGGTGCCTACGCGGAGACCCGGCTCCTCTCAGCCGCCGACGCAATCCCGCTGCCACACAATCTCGGTGCCACCGAGGCTGCCTCCCTTCTCGCGAAAGGACTGACCGCCTGGGGCCGGCTGTACCGGGTTCACGCCGTACAGCCTGGAGACGTCGTCCTGGTGACCGGCGCAACCGGTGGCGTCGGCTCCCTGCTCGCGACCTGGGCCCAGCACCTTGGTGCCGAGGTGATTACACCAGTAGCCAGCGCAGAGCGTGTCGAGGCCGCGCAATCCCTCGGCCTGCAGCACGTTGTGGTCGCAGGCACCGGGCAGTTGGCGGAGGCGATGGCAACTGTCGGCGGGAAGGCAGACGTCGTCTACGACCTTGTCGGCCGGGCAACCTTCGCCGAAGCGGTGTCAGCGTTGCGCGACGGCGGAACCCTCGATCTCATCGGCGCCGCCTCAGGCGATCCTGAGATCGACACGATCGCCTTGGCAGGTCGTGGAATCCGGATCACCAGGTCGAGCACCGGCGAACACCTCCCCGATCGCGTGACGCTGCTCCGGGCCAGCGCGGACTTGTTCCGGGCCTGGCACGACGGTGCCTTCGGCAAGCGTCTGGTCCGCACCTATCCCCTGGCCGACGCGGCCCAAGCCCACCACGATCTCGAGAACGGCATCCCCGAAGCCGCCGCCGTCCTTCTCCCACCCACCGACTGATCGCGAAAGGCCGAACCATGCTGCACGGCGCAGAACACATCCGCCGCTACGAGGAGACCAACGGCCAGGAAGGCCACTTCTGGCTCAACGGCGTACCGACGCTCGTCCTGACCACCCGCGGTCGCAAGTCCGGTCAGGAGCGGAAGTCGGCGCTGATCTACCAGCAGACCGAGGGCCGGTACCTCGTGGTGGCCTCCGACGGCGGCGCGGCCAAGCACCCGAGCTGGTACCTCAACCTGCTCGCCCACCCCGAGGTCGCCGTCCAGGTCGCCGCCAACAGGTTCCAGGCGGCAGCCCGGACCGCCACCCCCGAAGAACGCGCCAAGTTCTGGCCCCTGATGACCGCCGTCTGGCCGCACTACGACAACTACGAGCGCAAGACCACCCGCGAGATCCCGCTGGTCATCCTCGAACCGATCGCTGCCTGACCTTGAACGGAGAGCCGCCATGGCTTCGACCCGCCAGCCTGCCCAGGTGATCATCGACATCTCGAAGGAGAAGGGATACCTGGCCCGTCAGTACTACCTCGTCATCTCCCGTGCAGCTCACGGGCTGGATCCCGTCTTTCAGCATCTCGAAGCGCATCTGAACTATCACGAGAAACTGGAGGCCGACGGCATCGAGATCGCGGCGGGGCCGCCCTGGACGCCCGACGGCAAGGAGTGGGAGGGCGGCGGCATGATGCTGTTCAAGACAGACTCCGTCGAAGCGGCACACGCGCTGGCCGACGCCGACCCGCTCCACTCCTCCGGCGCCCGCACCTACGAGATCGTCCCGTGGATGATCAACCACGGCATCCTCTGACCCGATGGATCACACCGACAGCCCATCAGGCCGACGCGCCGGCGCAATGGCCGACGACGTCTTCTCGCCTGCGCGCCCTCCGGAGGAGTTCGGCTACCAGGGCGTGAACCATCGCCAGGTCGTCGATGACGGTCTTCGCATCGAGTACGACCTCCCGATCATCCTGCGCGACGGACTGACCCTTCGCGCCGATTTCTATCGAGAGGACACAGTCGAGGCCGAGTTGCCGATCCTCGTGGTGTGGAGTCCTTACGGCAAGCACGGGTTCGTCACCTGGGCGATGTTCGAGGGCAGCGAGGTCGCGCTGGACAAGCTCTCCAAGCACACACTCGTGGAGTGTCCGGACCCCGTGGTGTGGTGCAGCAAGGGGTACGGCCTGCTCGTGGTGGATCCGCGGGGCACCTGGGGTTCAGAGGGCGACATCTCCGTACAGAGTCCGCAGGAGCGCGACGACCTCTACGACACCATCGAGTGGGTGGCGACCCAGCCCTGGTCCAACGGCCGCGTGGGAATGGCGGGGATGTCGTACTTCGGCTGGTCTCAGTGGCAGGCTGCGTCCACTACACCTCCGCACCTGGCGGCGATTCTCCCGTACGACGGCGCTTCGGACCCGTACCGGGAAGTTGCCTTTCACGGTGGCATTCCCAACGACCAGTTCATGCGGACCTGGGGCCGGGGAAAGACCATGTGGGGACACCAGCGCGCCGAGGACTGGCTCAAGGCCACCGAGCTCCATCCACTGCTCGACGACTACTGGCGCAGCAAGCAGCCGGTGCTCGAGCGCATCGAGGTCCCGACGTACGTCGTCGCCAGCTGGACCGATCACGGCATCCATACCCGGGGAAGTCTCGAGGGTTATCGGAAGATCAGCTCACGGCACAAGTTCCTGGAGGTCCACGGACGCAAGAAGTGGGCCCGCTACTACTGGGACGACAGCGTCCGCCGGCAGATCGCGTTCTTCGACCGCTATCTGAAGGGCCTGCCCAACGAGGTCGACGACTGGCCGCCGGTGCGGATCGAGGTCAGGGACCGGTACTACTCCGGTCAGTGGCGAGACGAGCAGGAGTGGCCGATCGCCAGAACCACCCACATCCCTTTGTACCTTGACGCCGCGACCCGGTCGGCCTCGTTGGCCGAGTCGCACCCCGAGACGACAGTCAGCTACGACGCCACCGCGCAGGAGATCACCGCAGTCTTCGACTACGCGTTTCCTGCCGACACCGAGATCACCGGCTACGCCAAGTTGAAGCTGTGGATCTCCACCGACGGTGCCGATGACGCTGACCTTTTCGTCGCCGTACAGAAGCGCGACCGGGCCGGGGAAGCGGTGACATTCCCGTACTTCACGCTGCAGTCCGACGGGCAGGCCACCCACGGCTGGCAGCGCGTCTCCCACCGGGAACTGGACGACGAACTGTCCACTGCGGAGCAACCGGTGCATCCTCACCGTCGCGAACAGCGACTGACTGCCGGAGAGATCGTCCCGGTCGAGATCGAATTGTGGCCCTCAAGTACGTCGTACCTGGCCGGCGAGTCTCTTCGCGTGCTGGTGAAGGGCACCGACATCCAGAGCTACCCGCCGACGACCTTCGTCGCGGGTCACACCTCTGATCGCAACCGCGGACGCCACACCATCCACACCGGCGGCCGCTACGACTCCCACCTACTGATCCCCGTAATTCCTGCTTCCCTGCACAGGAAGGAGGCTGACGCAGCCATCCAGTGACCTCGGACGCATCAACGACACGAACCGATCGGAGTGAGATGAGCAATATCCTTGCGGGCAAGGTGGTGGTGGTCACCGGCGCCTCGAGTGGTCTTGGACGGGCGACGGCGATCGCGGCGACGCGGCACGGAGCGAAGACCGTTCTCGTCGCCGACCTGGTCGATACGCCACGAGAGGGCGGAGAGCCGACCCTCGACGCTATCGCCGCGATCGGAGGCCACGCCCAGTTCGTCCCGACCGATGTTTCGAAGCGCGCGGACGTCGACGCGCTGGTCAAGGCCGCACGGTCGTACGGCGGAGTCGACATCATGGTCGCCAACGCGGGGGTGACTGCAGCCTCCGACCGTGTGGACGTGACGGAGGAAGACTTCGATCGCCTGATCGCGGTGAACCTCAAGGGCGTGCTGTTCAGCGCGCAGGCCGCCGCCGTGCAGATGCGCGAACTGGGCAAAGCCGGAAGCATTGTGATCACGGGCAGCATGGGCGGTATCAACGGCTCCGCGCTGACTGTCGGTTACTCCACAACCAAGGGCGGTGTCGTACTGATGGCGAAGTCACTCGCCGACGCCCTCGGTCCTGACGGAATCCGGGTTAACGCCGTCTGCCCCGGTGTCATCGATACCCACCTGCTTCATACGACGCCGGGAGTCGCCGAAGCGGTCGAAGGCTTCCGACTCCGTACGCCGCTACGCCGCCTCGGCCGTCCGAGCGAGGTGGGCGACGCGATCGTCTGGCTGGGTTCAGATCTCGCGAGCTTCATCACCGGCACGTCCCTCCTGGTCGACGGCGGCCTCCTCTCTGTGATCTGACCGCGGCCGGCCCCTGCAGCGATTGCCGTGGCCTAACCCGAGCGTGGCGCACGCACTCGCCGACCGTCCGGGCCTCGCTCCATTGCGGGGCACGACAAAGTTCTATATATTTGTTTGCACAAACAGATTGAAAGATGATCATGCCAGCGACCACTCCAGGCAGCGTTCGCGGATGGCTTCGGCGGTGGCTCCAGGGCAGCCGCGCGGCTGCGCCCGCCCGGCCATCGAGCGAAACTACGGAAGGAACAACCATGTCCGAATCACCTGTCGTGCCCAAGATCGCAGTGATCTACTACTCGTCCACCGGTACCGTCTACGAACTTGCCAAGTCAGTGGTCGAAGGCGCCGAGAAGGCCGGCGCCGAGGTCCGCCTTCTCAAGGTCCAAGAGCTCGCACCTGACGAAGCGATCGCCTCCAACGCCGGCTGGGCAAGTCACGCGGCCGAAACCCAGGACGTTCCCGTCGCAACGCCGGACGACATGCTGTGGGCCGACGGCGTCGTCTTCGGCTCCCCCACTCGCTTCGGCAATGTGGCAAGCCAGCTCAAGCAGTACCTGGACACTCTCGGCGGTCTCTGGGCGCAGGGCCAGCTCGCCGACAAGGTGTACAGCGGCTTCACCTCCAGCAGCACCGCGAACGGCGGGCAGGAGTCAACGCTCCTCGCCCTCTACAACACCGTCCACCACTTCGGCGGCATCCTCGTGGCCCCCGGCTACACCGATCCCATCAAGTTCGTCGAGGGGAACCCCTACGGCACCAGCCATGTCGCCGGCCAGGGCGACATCCCCATCGCAGACACTACCCGCACCGCAGCCGCCTACCAGGGTGCCCGAGTCGTCAAGATCGCCGCAGCCCTCAAGGCAGGCCTCAGCTGACCACCTAGCAGGGCTGAACGGCCGCCCGCCTGCAGTCCAGCGACTTCAGCCCGGCGGCCGTTCCTCCAGTACGCACCCGGTCGCGCGACGGTTATCCAGCGGCACGGCCGGTTGCCGGGATGATCGGCAGTAGCAGCGAGGACGCGTACTGCCCGCCGGTGAAGAGAGTGGTGGTGCCGCCGAAGATCGTGCTCGGACGGGCGCGTTCGTCGGTGTGGACGAAAATGCCGTTGCCGCGCATGCGGACGCCATACGCTTCGGGCCATGGACCTTCGCCGTCGAAGGTGAAGTCGCGGCCGCACAAGGTGACGCCGAGCCGGTATCCGGCCGGGATGATCACCGACGTCGGCCAGATCTCCATGTCGACGCCAACCGGCTCGCCAGGCGTGAGCGGCTGCGATTCGGTGTAGGTCTGCCACGGCCGGTACGGCGTGCTGAGCGCCGGGTCGGTCGAGCGCAGCGAGGCGCGTAGCCAGCCGAACGCGATGGCGCCCTCTGGATCCATGGCACCGGGGAAGGTGACATCCCGTCCGTTCGGGTCCTGTACCCGTAGTACGAGGAACAGATCGGCGTCTGTGGTGCTGGAGGCAACGGTCAGGTGCGCGGAGGCCGGCCCGGTGATCTCGGTTTCCACGCTCAACGGATCCGTCCACAACGTGACCCCGTCGCCGAGTGCGGCGAAGTCGACGCTTGTCGCAGACTGCGGCGGTGTCGTGTCCAGTTGCTGGCGGTCGATGTCGAGGTGGAATGTTGTCCAGGCGGTGCGGGCCAGTGGCCACTCGTCCTCGGCGCGCTGCGCGAACGTGCCGTCCACGCGACGTAGGTTGAGGTAAACCGGCGGCTGGTCGCGCCAGCCGGTGTCCTCGTTCTTCAGGAAGTGGCCGAAGAACCGTTTCTGCAGCCGTAGGCCGTAGTCGGTGTAGAACTCGACCCAGTGCTGTTGCCCGTGGACCTCGAGCCACTTCTGACTGGCCGGGATGGCGTTGTAGCCCTCGAAGCCGCCACGGGTATGCAGGTGGTGACCCCAGTTAGTGGCGGACAGAGTGGGCACAGTGATCTGGGCGAGGTCGGCCGACCGGTCCCGGTAGTAGTCGTCCAGAGTTGGGCGGGCGAGCATGTCGGCGACTACGTCCGCCCGGTTCTTTTCGAGCACCTCCGGATCGAGCGTTTCCGGGCCGGCCACAGGCACTCCGGTGACCGGATTGCGTGCGCCGCGGTCGCCGACCCCGTGCTGCATCGCCTCCACCTGCGGTGGAAACCATTGACTGAGGAAGTCGCTGGGAATGCCGCCGTGGTGGGTGAACTCCCGGTAGTAGTCGGTCGCACCCTCCCACGGACAGATTGCTGCGAGGTGCGGCGGTTGCAGCGCGGCAACCTGCCATTGGTTGACGGCGTAGTACGAGATCCCGAGCAGGCCGACCTTGCCGTTGCTCCACTGCTGCACCCCGGCCCACTCGATGCAGGTGTAATAGTCGCGGGCCTCACGTGGCGAGAAGATATCGACATACCCGGGGGATCGGCCGGAGCCACGGGCATCCACGCGGATGACGACGTACCCGTCGGGGACCCACTTCTCGGGATCGACGGTCTCCCAGTTCTGGTAGCGGTTGGACGAACCGGCGAGCGCGTCGGGATGCTCGGCCTCCAGGTTCGACCACGCGAACCTGAACGCCTGCTGGAACGACAATCCCTTGGCATACGGCCCGTGGGTCATGATGACCGGATAACGTCCGTCCGCGTCGGGCCGGAAGATGTCGGCCCGCAGGACGAGGCCATCGTCCATGGTGATCGGCACATCCCAATCGATGCGCATCAAGTTCTCCCTACGTAGGTGTCTGGTTGCCACTACCAATGAACCGCGACGAGGCCTTCCCCGACAGGGTTGTCGCGACAGCGGCCTCAGATGCCGGTCATCTGTGGGACAGATGAAGAACGACTGCGACGTTCCAGAAGCCCGTCCTCCGAGTTATCGGCAGGAGGCGGAGATACCCTCGATCCGCTCAGCAGATGGAGGTTCGCGCATGGAGCTGCGCCAGCTACGACATTTCATCGCGCTTGCCGAAGAGCGCAGCGTGACCGCCGCTGCTCGTCGCGAGCTGATCGTGCAATCCGGACTGTCGAACTCTCTCCAGTCGCTGGAACGCGAGCTGGGCACCGAGCTGTACCTTCGCGGAACCCGGCCGGTGCGGCTCACCGCCACCGGAGAGGCCCTCTTGGCGCCGGCACGCGAGGCGGTGCGCGCGGCAGAAACCGCCCGTCGCGCCGTGCAGGAGACCCGGGACGTGCTCGTGGGACGGCTCCGCCTCGGCATCGCCCTGTCAGCGCAGTACCTCGTACCGTTCGCGGGCTACCTCGGCGCGTTCCTGCGCGACCACCCCGGCGTCGACGTACGGATGCGCCCCGCCGCTGCGCTACTGATGCTCGAAATGGTGGAGAACGGCGAGCTCGACTGCGCCATCGGACCCGCTCTGGAGCAACGTGGCCGGCTGCGCCTTACTTCGCTGGCCAGCGAGCCGCTTGCGCTGACCTGCCGCAGCGACCACGAACTTGCCCGCCGTGACCGTGTGACGGTCGCCGACCTCGCCGGCGAGCGCTTCGTCGATGTGCCCCCGGGCTGGACTGCGCGGCTGCTGTGCGATGCGCTGTTCGCTGGGGCCGGAATCACCCGGCGGATCGTCGCGGAGGCCGGCGACTGGGAGGTCCTACTGGAGATGATCGCCGCCGGTGCAGGCATCGGATTCACCCCGGTGGGACTCCAGTACAAGGTCCTGACTGATCCCGACAGTCCGCTGCGGCACCTCCGAGTGGACGGCGCCCAGATGGACCGCCACCTTTATCTGATCCTGCCGCCACGCGCCGAGACCAGTCCGGCGGCCGCAGCGTTCGCAGCTGGCATGTTGGCGCGGCACGACGGTGCTGGCTGAGGGGGCTCCAACTTCGAGATCTCCAGGAGAGATGGAAGGCATCTCATCCAGGCCCAAGAAGTCTGGTATCGGCCTTCGCGAGCGAGAGGTTCTCATGAATGGAAAGCACCATTCACTCGCGAGAGGTTGGAAATGCGTACAGCTGCACATTCGTCCCGGGTCGCGGTGGCCAGCCCTCGGCGGCATCTGTCCGGTTTCTGGTCCGTTGCTGCCGCGTTCCTGACGTTGATGGCATTCGGTACCGTGCCAACGCCGCTGTGGCCGCTCTACCAGGTCCGGGACAACTTCGGCGCGACGACGGTGACCATTGCATTTGCGGCGCTGATCGTCGGCACGGGTGCCAGTTTCCGGCTGCTCGGCCACCTGTCCGATCGGCTGGGCCGCCGCCGGGTCATCGTCCCTGCTTTATTCGTCGCCATTCTTGCCGATGCGGTCCTGGCCTTCTGGCCTGACCTGCCCGGCTTGATCGTCGGCCGGGTGCTGACTGGTGTGGCTATCGGTCTGATGGCGTCGACCGCGACTGCCTATCTCAATGACCTCTACCACGAGGCGCGTCCCGGTCGGGACGGATCACCCGTTCCCGCACTGGTCGCGACCGCTGTCAATCTGGGTGGTCTCGCACTCGGCCCGCTGGCAGCAGGAGTACTGGCTCAGTGGGCGCCTTCGCCCTTGCGTACGCCGTACATCATCTTCGGAGCGTTGATGGCGGGGCTTCTCATACTGGTGCTGGCCAGCCCCGAAACCATCGACACCTACGCGGCAGACCAGAACCGGCCGCTGCGTTTTGCTCTGCGTCCAGGTCAGCGCGCAGTTTTCGGCGCAGCAGCTGCTGTCGGGTTCTTTGCGTTCGCAGTGATGGGCTTGTTCTCCTCGCTAGGCGTCATCATCGTCCGCGGCGAATTGGGCATCACCTCATACTTCGTCGGCGGCCTTGTGCCGTTCGCTGCCTTCGCCGCGTCAGCCGTAGCGCAGCTCGCGCTCGGCAAACTCGCCCAGTCGACGGTGCTCTTGATCGGCGGGCTGCTGTTCCCGATCGGGCTGGCGCTGACCGCGGTGTCGCTCTACCAGCCGACGCTCTGGCTGGCGCTCACGTCTGCGGCTCTTGCCGGCGGCGGCGCGGGGCTCCTCATCAAGAGCGGTGTGACCCAGGCTGCGATCGCGGCGGTACCGGCTTCGCGGGCCGGCGTGCTCGCCATGTTCTTCATCATCGCGTACGTCGGCATGGGGCTGCCCTCGATCGCCTTCAGCCTGGTCATCCAGCATGTCGCGCTCCGGCCGTCGATGATCGGATTCGCCACCGTGCTGTCGGTGGGCGCCGCCATCGCCATCGTCGTCGCTCGACGATCGATCGCCACCACCCGATAGCCCTGGTCGGCGGCTGCCGCTGCCGTCCCCCGACCCTCATCCCGACCGCCACCGGCCGCAAGTCCGGCCAGGCCAAGGTGAGGTGAACCGTTGTCGGCGGCCATCCGTGTAGAGGTGGATACGTCCACCTCTACAGGATGGGAATCGCCCCATGATCATCCGCCCGATCGCTGTTGCCGCGTTCGCGCTAGGCCTGGTCGCCACCCCGGCTGCGGCAGCAGCACCGCCTCAAATCAAATGCCCCTCAACCAACTGTATCCAGCTCGCTACCGGCCTCGGCGAACCCGTCGACACCGCCGAGGACAGCCACGGCAACCTGTTCATCACCTACCAGAACGGCGAACTCCGCAAGGTCGTCCCCTCGACCGGCCAGAACACCCAGATCGCCACCGGCCTCGGCAACCTCCGCGGTCTTGCCCTGGACAACCAAGGCAGCGCGTACCTCGCGAACTTCAACGGCCAACTGCAGAAGGTCAACCTCACGACAGGCGCGAAGTCGATCGTCTTCACCAACTCGACCTCACTCCACGCCGTCGCGTACTCGGCAGGCGCAGCCTACGTCTCGACCGGCAGCGGCGAACTCTGGCAGATCACGGTTGACCAACCCCCACGCAAGCTAGCCGCAAACATCGGCTACACCGAAACCATTGCCCTGGACAACAAAGACAACGCCTACACCGGCGACATGTTCGGCAACCGCATCCAGCGCACCAACCTCATCACCGGAACAACCCGGACAGTCACCACCACCAGCTATGAGATGACCTCGGTCTCCGTAGGCACCGACGGGTGCATCTACTTCGCCCTGGGCAGCGAGGTCTGGCAACTGGACCCGGAAACCAGCCAGAAGCGGGTAGTCGCCCAACTCCCACCGTCCGCCTTCCGATGGAACCTCCAGGCCGACGGCAGTCTCCTACTCCCAGGCAGTACGACGTACAGGATCAAGGCGCTGCCGCAGTCCTGACCGAATTGCTCATCCGCCGCGGCCAACCGAGCAGCGGACACCTCGCAGGGTCCGCTGCTCGCTTGGCCTCGAGACCAAGGGCCGGGCTAGCCGATGATCCTTGCCGGCCCCTGAGCCGGTGACACCAGCCAATTCAATACGTCAGATTCGTAGTCGCGCATCCAGTGGCCTGCGTCGGGAATCTTCACCAGCTGCCCGTGCCCGAGCTCCATCACGTAGGCGTCGCCGTGGTTGGCAGGCACCAGCACGTCCTCGAATCCGTACAGCAGCAGGGTCTCCGCCGTGACGTCACTCAGCTGGAAGCCCCACGGCCGGTGGAACAGGGCCAGGTCGTCCTCGATCCATCCTTCCGGGCCTTGCCGCATCGCCTCGGACTGGATCGCCTGGTCCTCGAGCCGGACCTCACCCCGGCCGAGGATCTCGACATCGGACGGCGGCAACTGGGACAGCCAGTCATCAAGCGGATCTGGCCGCTTCATCAACTCGTCGATGAAGACCCGCAGCGGCGTCTCCCCCGCACGAGCACACGCGATCTCCTGCCGGGTCTCGGCCACCATCCCGGCCGCCGGATCGAACCCAGGCATCTCATCCGGGCCCAACCCGGCCACGAGACAAAGGCGCCGTACCCTATCCCCTAGCCCAGCGGCCGCTGCCGCGGCATGCGGTCCGCCGCCCGACGTACCGAGCAGTGCCAGTTCGCCCAGGCCTAGCTCGTCCGCGATCCGCTCTGTCCAGCGGGCGGCGTCGACGACCTGGCGGCCCGGCCGATTGGACGACTTCCCTTCGCCGCCGTCACGGCGAGCAGCGATCACCAGGTCACCATCAAGCTGAGGCAGCCCAACAACGCCGCCCGCGGCACGCTGGCCATCATCTCGTTCGTCCAGCAGAAGGCCTACGGGCAGAAGCAGGGCGACAAGCTGGGCACGAGTAAGGCGCCACCGATCGGCACGGGCCCCTACGCCGTCAGCTCGTTCGACACCAACGGCGTCACCCTGACACGCAACGACAAGTACTCCGGTGCGAAGCCCGCCGCCGACAGTGTCAAGTTCACCGCCATCGCCGACGACAATGCGGCTCAGCTGGCAATGCCTTCGGGCCAGCTCGACGCCGTCGCGCTGTTCGACGTCAAAACCGCGAACACCTGGAAGTCGGTCCCGGGGGCAACGCTCTACTCGTCTCCGACGCTGTACCTCGACTACGTCACGATGAACACGCAGGTCGCGCCGTTCACCGACCTCCATGTACGCCGCGCGCTCGCCTACGCGACCGACGTCAAGGGTTTGCTGGCGGCCAATTACGGCGACCAGGCTCAGTCGTCCCACGCGCTCACTCCGTCGCAGGTGCTGAAACGCATCGCGCCGGATCAGCAGAAGCAGGACGAGCTGGATGCGCCGTTCACCCAGTACGGGTTCGATCTGGAGAAGGCCAAGGCGGAGCTCGCTCAATCCGGGTATCCGCAGGGCTTCACGACGGAGTACGAGTACTACTCTCCCGCGGGCAAGCTGGTCGGGCTGAGTCTGGCGCAGAACCTGAAGAAGATCGGGATCACGGTGTCGCGGCGGCTCAACGACTTCATCGGCGACATCTTCGTCGGCAAGGTGCCGGCGCTCGGCTTCTTCAGCATCGCGGCCGTGGTGCCGGATCCGCGTTCTTGGTACCCGTACATGGTCGGCAAGACCAATCCCTACAACGCCTCACGGTTCTCGACGCCCGCGACCGAGAGCGCGCTGCAGGTGCTCGACTCCAGCACCGATCAGGCTGAACGGCTGACGGCGATGCGGTCGATCACGCAGGCGATGGCCACCGACCTCCCATACGTCGGGCTGGCGCAGCCGAACTTCGTCTTCGCCGTCGCCCAGGGCGCAACCTTCACCAAGGAGCCCGACTTCATGGACGTCAGCACTGGTAACTGGATTCACTTCCTCAAGTCGACCAAGTGAGGTCGAGCACGATTCGCGATCCTCTGGCACGGGACACACACGGCATGATGAGCTGGCCGCCCGCACGCTCCTCCTCGGAGAGAAAGTCGTCGCGATGTTCGGGCTCACCTGCCACCACCTTGGTCTCGCAGGTCCCGCAGTAGCCCTCACGGCAAGAGCTCGCAATAACGATGCCGACGTCGGCCGCCGCGGCCAGAATCGACTGACCGGTGCCGACCACGAACTCGGCTCCATCGCTGGTCACGACGGTGAACGGTTGCTCGTTCCCGGCGGTTTCGGTCGGCCGCGCAGAGAACCGTTCAACGACGATGCGCGCGCCACGGTGCTTGGCGCCGTACCGGTCGAGTGCGTCCAGCAGTCCCCGCGGCCCGCAGCCGTAGATCTCGGCTCCTTCGCCGCCGCGACTGGTCAGTTCATGCTCCAAGTCGACCATTCCGAACGCGCTGTCGGAGTGCAGATGGACTCTGTCGCCGTACCTGTCCAACTCGTCAAGGTACACAGCCGCGCCACGGTCGCGGACCAGATAGAGAAGACTCCAGTCAGCCTTCGCTTCCGCCGCGACGGCAAGCATCGGCAGGATCGGCGTGATCCCGATGCCACCGGCAACGAACACGAACCGCTCCGCTCCGCTCCGAGGGCGAACGGAAACCTGTTGCGGACGGCAACGATTCGGACGAGATCACCGGCCCGCAAACGGTGGTGGACATGCCACGATCCGCCACGACCCGAATTTTCGAGCAGCACCGCGATCCGCCATTGACCGCCGTCCGGCTCGCCACACAACGAGTAGTGACGGATCAGCCCCTCGGCCAACTCGACCTCAAGATGAGAACCGGGCTCCCAACCAGGCAATCGCGATCCGTCCACGGCTTCCAGCAGCACCTCCACGATCCGATCGGCCGCCTGGCGGACACCGGCCACTCGCGTCATCGTTGACTCTGCATTCACGCGACCACGATGCCCAGCGCCGACCACATTGCGTACGGACGACCGCCGCAACCCTCGACCGCCGACTCCAACATCTGTAGGGAACCCGCTGTCGACGGGGCCAGCCGGGCGGAGAGCGTCGTGGCTGGGCGGAAATGAATCTCGCACGGCAAGCCGGCCAATTCACACCACACGGGTCCTAGCCCCTGCTCGCTGGACTCACCCAGGGGTCGCTAGAAGGCGCGGCGGGAGATCAGTGAGTCGCTGAGCCCAGGACTCGTCCAGTGAGTTGATCCTGGTGAAGATGTTTGCTGTCGTCTGCACGCCGAAGTTCCTCGCCCTGCGGGCTGGCTGCTCGGGTTCGAGGCGAATCCACCGAGCGCAGGCGTAGATCCGCCTCGCCTCGCCAGAGGCTCATGGTTGGCCGCGGTTCTGAGTGCGTGTACAACCGAGGAGCGATGTCCACTCCCGTAGCCGGCGTACGGCAAGTGTCAGGTCCCGATGGAATGCGAGTGGATCTGAAGGAGCCGCGTCGTCCTGGAAGCAGTACTCCCAGAAGGTGCGCAAGGCTGAAAGCTCTTCAACGACAGCGCCGTGTGCATTCCAGCAGAGCGGAATGACCTTGTGATCCATGCCGTAGCGGTCGGCGACCCATTTCACCCAGTCGGCGAGCCGCTCCAGTTCATCGGACACTGAGTCGGCGTCCAGGTCCCGCCAGCGGACTACGAACGGGTCAGTCGGAGGCAAGCCGAGCGATCTGCCTAGTTCGTCGTAGTTCATGGGAGGTCGGTGGAGCGGGCGATGCTGAGGCGGATGGCGTCGGCGTCGTGGCGGGCAGTCCAGGGGGTCATGTTGAGGAGGATGGGTGGGGCGGTGCGGGCTAGAAGAATGCCTGTGCCGAAGGGGAGGGTGCGGATGACGTCGGGCGGGAGGATGGGCAGGCGCCGGGTGCTGGTGGAGGTGGTGCGGCCGCCGTCGGGGCCCTTGCTCCAGTTGCGGATTTCTTCGTCGCGTTCGCCGCAGACGGCGGCGAGGTCTTGGAGGTCTCGGGGTTGGGCGGAGCCGCCGAGGATGAGGCGGAGGGTGGCGGCGTCCCACATGGCCGCGGCGGCTTGCTCGCCCCAGCGTTCACGGGCTTGGGCCAGGGACTGGATGACGACATGGGTCGAGATACCGGTGCCGCCGCCGTCTGCCATGAGTGATGGCAGGGACGGTACGGCGCAGAGGTTGGCGATCTCGTCGAAGACGAGCGCTAGGGGTGGTTCGAGTCGGCCGCCGGGGTTGTGGGCGGCTTGTTGGCGAGCTGATTCGGTGATGTCTTCGAGGAGGGCGGCGATGAAGGCTGAGGTGGCGGATGCGCCGGCTCCGGTGCCGAGGAGGTAGATGGTGCCGCAGTCACGGATGAAGCTTGCCGGGTCGAGGCCTTCGCCGGGTGGTGGGTCGAAGGATCGGCGTACGGCGGGGTCGGCGAGGGCGGACAGGGCGGAGCGGACGCCGGCCCAGATGGCGTCGCGGGTGCGGCCGTCCATGCGGACGATGCCGTCGAGGGTGTCGCCCCAGCCTTCGGCGGCGTCGGTGGAGCGGTTGAGGATGCCGACGGCTTCGATGGCGGAGGCGGGTTCGAGGCTCCAGCGGTAGAGCTGGCCGATGCCGGTGTCGTCGAGCGCGGCGGCGTGCAGGAGGCCGCGCAGGGCCATTTCGGTCTGGCCGTGCCAGAACGCGGCGTCGCTGACGTTGCCCTTGGCGAAGCCTGCTCCGGCGGCCAGGCCGCTGGCGCGGACGATGGCGGTGGTGGGGTTTTCGCATCCGCGCACGGGTGACCAGCGGATGCCTTCGACCCGGCCGAGGCCTTGTGGGTCGAACACTGCGACTGGTCCGATTGCGCGGCGTAGCTCGAGGGTTGCGGCGAGGTTGTCGGGACGGGTTGAGGTGGTGACGACGGCGCCTGGTGCGTCGATGATCGCGCCGATGATCTGGTGCAGGCCCTTGCCGGAGCGCGGTGGGCCGACGTCGATCCTGGAGTCTTCGACCGACGCCCAGCACTCACGCCTACGCGCGTGGCCAAGGAGTGTGCCTGCGGCGTACGGCGAGCTGGCACGGGCTTGTGGCCGCGCGGATCGGCCTCGGCGGATCACCTGAGCGCGGCCTACGGCAGCTTCGATCTCGCTTCGACCGGCGAGCCCAGGGCGCGCGGCCACAACCCGAGCGCGGTTGGCCGTCGACGCCTTGCGGTTCTGCCATATCCGCGTTCCGGCGTACGCGACGGCCAGCGGCGTCGCAAGCAGGACAGCGAAGATGCACCAGTACGTCACGGGGCCGAACTCAGCAGCTGACAGTCCGAACGCGGCTGCAGGGTCGTCCGCGTGGACGGGGACTCGCAGGGCGTCGATCCATGGTGTGGAGACCCAGTGGCCGGTGGTACCGAGGCTCGCGAGGCCACCGGCCAGGTAGAGGACGCCAGCGAACGCGAAGGCGACTGCGCCGGCGATGAAGATGGTGTCGGTCAGGTCGTGACCGGATCGTTGGTTCAACGGGTTCACATCCGGGCGTCGGTGTCGAAGAGCTCGACCTCGCGGGCGTGGCGGATCAGCTGGACGACGAACGAGCGACTAGGCAACCGCCACAGAGCACGTCCCTTCGGGAGCTTCGCAATCGTGGCGATCTCGACATCGGTCAACCCGAGCAGGCTCGCCGTTCGGCCCAGCTGGTCGGACTCTTGTCGGAGCATGATGCGGGTTGAGCAGTCGGCGAGGAGTCCTTCGGCGAGTGCGCGTGCTTCGGAGCCCATGTCACCGACAGCGGCTAGGTCGGACAGGCGGTGGACGATGAGGATGTTCGAGACGCCCCAGGCGCGTGAGAGTTTCCACTGTTCCTGCATCCGGCGCAGGAGTGCCTGGTCTCGCATGACGCGCCAGCCCTCGTCGTACACGATGTAGCGGTTGCCGCCGGCCGGGTCGGCGACCGCGGCTTCCAGCCAGGAGGAAGCGCAGGCCAGGGTCAGCCGGAGCGCCTGGTCGTCGCCGCCGCTGCTCAGCCACGACGAGTCCAACGTGACCATCGGCAGGCTGGGATCGAACTCGGTGGTCGACGGCCCGTCGAACATGCCCGACAGGTCGCCGTGGACCAGTCGCCGGATCGCGTGAGCGACCTCGCGGCCGTCATTCACCAAGCTCGCAGTCTTCAAGCCGGCGCGTTCGGCATGACGCGGATCAGGTGTGAACAGGGCAACGACGACGTCAGGGATCGTCGGACTCGGGTTCTGTACCGAGACGACCTCGAGTGCGAGATCCAGTGCGGTGTGCTCGACTGCGACCAGTGGCCGGCCGAGGGTGGATTCGGCGAGCGTGCCGAGTAGTGCCCGTCGGCGGGACCAGACGATGCGTGCCCACTCGTCGGCGTCGACGGTGCTCGGCTGTCGGCCGGCGTCGAGTGGGTTGAGCCGGGTCGGTAGTCCGGGGCCGAGCTTGATCGTTGCGCCGCCCATCGCCTCCGCCACGGAGGTCCACTCCCCCTTCGGGTCACACGGCACGTAGGCCTTGTGGCCGAGGGCGAGCGAACGGGTGATCAGCGCCTTGGCTGTCGATGACTTCCCGCTGCCGATAACTCCAGCGAGGAGCACGTTGGGGTTGGTGATGAGACGGTCCTGATAGAGGACCCAAGGGTCGTAGACGAAAGACCCGCCGCTGAAGACGTCGGATCCGATGTAGGTGCCTTGGGCCCCTATGCCGCCTTCGGCCAGGAACGGGTAGGCCACCTGCAGGATCCGCGTGGTCGCCCGGTGCTTGTCGACCAGCAACCGCCGGCCACTCCCCCGCCCCGAGGCGGCTTCCATGGCCTCCGGCGTCTTCCGCCTAGCTGGTTCATCGGTGCGGGTACGGCGGTTGGCTCGTCGGGTTGCCCGGTCGGTTCCGTCTGGTTCGTAGTACGCGGATTGCTGCTTCATTCAGAGTCCGATCCCGAACGGTAGGGCCGCGGCCATGAACCCATCGAGCTGCTGCCCGACAAGGCGCCGTACGTCGATGAACGACTGCGTGGCGGCGATCTCGATCTCCATGCACGCGTCGTCGAGTGCTTCCTCGGTGTCGCCGGACACCACGACCAGGCCGAGCCAGCGCACATCCCCGTGCCCCGCGGCCAGGTCACGTTCGCGCTGCGCGACGTCCGCGTCGAGCTGGCGGTCTTCCTCGGTCTCCAGCTGCCCGATCCTGGATCGCGTCATCCGGTCGGTGACGCGCTCGACCTGGTGTCGGCGGGCGTCGCGCAGTGCTTTCGCCATCGGGATCGGCTGCAGCACGAGGCTGAATGTCCGCCGGATCCCCGGCCGCAGCAGCAACGGCCCGAGAAACGACGGCGCCGCACGGACACGCGGCCACTCGGTGACGACGTACACACGATGCAGCGACGAGTCCGTGCGGAGCTGATCCCAGCTCTCGTCGACCGCAAGCGGTCCGGCGTCCGCGGCTTCCATCGCCGCCGAGGACGGGATCGTGCGTGTCGCCGCCGGATCGAACGCAACCCGCAGGCTCATTGCGAGTTCCTTGGCGGAGAGCCAGACACCGGCGACGCCTGCGGCTGCGAGTGCGGTTTGGAAGGCGCGTGCTTCGGATTCGAGTACGGCGGTCGCTCCGAGGATGCCGCCGCCGTGCTTGCGGACCTCGCGTGAGACCGCGTCCAGGTTGATCGCGAAGCTGAAAAGCGTCTCGTGTCGCGCCGCGGCCGGAGCTGCCTGCTTGAGCAGGTCGGTGTAGATCGCTCCGGCCGGCGTGGCCGGATCCACCTGCCGCTGCTTGGCCCACGCTGTCAGCTCGTCACCCGGGTCCGGCAAGGTCCGCTCGAGGATCTGGGCGCGGGCGATCCGGTTGCTCTGGCACAGTCCCGCGATCAGTTGCCCGTACGCCGTGACCCGGCGATCCTGCTCGTCGGAGTTCTGCAGCAGGTGAGCAGGCCCTTCGATCTTCGCGACCGCGATCAGCCGACGGCGCCGAGGATCGTGCACCAGGCCGATACCCGAATTGGTCGTCAGCATCCGCAATACGCCGCCCTCACCAGGCAGCTGCAGCCGGCCATGCTCGCGCGGTGCCAGCACATCGGCGCGGAAGGACTTCTTCCGCAGCAGATGCAGGAACCGCAGCGCCAGCCAACGGTGCAGCGGAATCTCTTCTGCTCGCAGGAACGCCACCGCGATACAGCTCGAGGCCAGAGCCACGCAGGTCACCATCGCGACCGGTACCAGCTGGTTGATCAGTGCCAAGGTGACGATGAGAACTGCGGCCAGGACGAGGATCACCT
Source organism: Kribbella sp. NPDC058245 (assembly GCF_042882005.1). NCBI lineage: Bacteria > Bacillati > Actinomycetota > Actinomycetes > Propionibacteriales > Kribbellaceae > Kribbella > Kribbella sp. NPDC058245. The sequence goes on along the minus strand of NZ_JBHVWY010000008.1, from coordinate 261,074 downwards.
GGATCGGCCGCAGACCCAGTAGTACGGCGCTGCGGTCTGGCCGTGGGAAGCGTGTCGCCAGCGAGGTACTCATCGTCGGTCGCCTCCTTCGGACTCACCTGCGGTGTCTGACACCTGGGTCGCCTCTCCTGCCGCGACCGAGACTTGGCTGCTGGCGACCGCAGTCGCGGAGCTGCCTGCATCAGGAGGCGGAGGTGTCGGCGCGTTAGGGACGCTCGACGTGTTCTCGACAACAACAACGTCGGGTCCAGCAGCGGGCGTGAAGTCAGAGTGACCGTCGTCAGACGAGGTCTTGTCGGTGCTTTCGTCGTCGCGCCCGACAACTGGTGCGGGGCCGCTGTCACTGGATCCGCCGAAGTGAGAAGCCGCGAACTGCTGAGCCTGATCCGCTCGCTGCTTCAACGCAGAGGCACCCGCAGATCCGTGCTGCACCAGCTGAATCGCCGTACCGGCGTGGTCACCGGCCCAGTGCACGAACGAGTACGTCGCAATGGGCGCGAACGCCGCCATCGCGAAGAGAAGGACGCCGGCCAGGAAGGTCCCGAGGTTCGGGTCGCCGTCGTCTCCCACGTTGCCGATCGCCGAGAGGCCGAGCGTGAAGATCATGGCCATCGCGATCTTGGAGAACAACAGCGCCGCGACGATCTCGATCCACCGCCGCAGCCAGTGCCGGGTCGCCGACCAGGTCCAGCTGGCCATCGCGACCGGCGCGAAGACCACGAAGGCGATCAGCGCGACCTCACGCAGCAGCATGACCAGGTAGAGCCCGATGACGGCCAGGAGGCCTAGGACCACGGCGATGATGAGTGAGCCACCCAGCGTGGGGATGGCCTGCAGAGCGGTGATGTTGACCATCCGCTTGAGTGCCGTCATGGTCGACGTACTGCCACCAAGGATGCCGACCGAGAGCTGGTCGACAACCCGGCCGAGCCCGGCGACCACAGCGACCGCGAACGGTACTCCGGCCGTCCCAATCACCGCGCCGATCACGGCCTGCCCGAGCCGGCCAGGCTCTCGCCGGATGGCGGCCGACAGGCACTGGAAGATGAACATGCCGACCAGCAGCGGCAGCGTGATCACGATCATCAGATCGAGGTTGCTGCGCCACCACTCCTGATCGAACCGCGGCGAGGTACTCTCACTGAACGAAGTGAAGACATAGGTCGTCAGGTCGGTCAGACCGCGGGCCATCCAGTCGACGAACGAGGCCCACATGGAGTCGGCCGCGCTCTGGGCAGCGCCAGCGGCTACGCAGGCGCTTGGGTTGATGAGGCATTCGATCCAGCTCACGGCGGTCAGCCGATCTGGATGCCGCTGAAGAAGCGGACCAGAGCGTTGGCCGAGCTGATCAGGATCGTCGCTCCGAGCGCGACGACGAAGCCGAACTTGCCCTTGCTGGCATAGCCGGCGTTGCCGTTGATGCTCCCCAGCGCCCACGCCGCGGCAGACACGATGAGGACGGCGACGCAGACGACCAGTCCGAAGGGCTGCAGTGCTCCGATCATGTGACGGAAGGCCTGCAGGCCAGGCAGACCGTCGGTATTGGGTGTGACTCCAGGGTCTTGCAGATCGATGATGATGTGGCTGAACACGAGAGGTCCTTTGGTCATGAGTAGATAGGGGGCGCCCACCCGAGGTAGGCCGCGTGCCACTTGGATTCGACGAGGCCGAAGTCGACGAGGTAGACACCGCCCTCGCCAGGGAAGTCGTCGCCGATGTCGTTCGAGACGATGCGGCCCTCGCCGACGTACACGGCGACATGGCCGAAGACGCCGCCGGTGTCCCAGAAGACGAGCGCACCGACAGGCGGCTTCCGATCGCGGTGCGCGTTGCCGGAGACAACCATCTGCCGCCACTGCTCAGCGGCCGAGTAGTAGCCCGAGTGCGGCCGTCCCCAGATGTTGGACGCCAGCCGGGCGCACAGCTGGTAGTAGCCATGGCCACCCACCAGCCGCAACGCCCGCGCCACAGCCTCATCCGCACCCGGCAGCGAACCGGAATCCACTCCGGCCGGCGCCCGGCAGCTGGCCGGGAGCGCGTCTGTCGGTGTCGAGATGCAGGTGTCGCTGCCGCTGGCTGCCACAGCCAGCGGCGCGACCAGCCCGATGCCGCTGGTCAGCAGCGCACCAGCCAAGACGAGTTTGATGATCACGTCGTCGTCTCGGGCGAGGCTGACCAGAACTTGCAGGTGTAGACACAGACCACGCTGACCGCCGCGATGCGCTCGACAGTTTTCGTCTCCGGGCCTAGGACCACGCTCTGCTTGCCCCGCACCACATAGGCCTGCCAGCCCTGCGGCAAACCGTGATTCTCCTTCAGCTTCGACAACTCCGGCGTGGTCTCAGCGGTGATGTCCGCGACGGTTGCGCGCGCCTTCCACGCCTCGAGCTGCTGCCACTCCCCCAGCCCAGGCAGCATGCTGCGGGCAACTTCCCCGCTCGTGCTCGTCGCACCCGCGAACATGTTGATGCCACCGACCCAGTCCGAATAGCTGTGCCGGCTCGCGTCATAGGTCCAGATCGCCCGCGCGAACGCAATCGCATACTCATGCGGATCAGCGGTCACCGGCACCCGCCACTGCTCGAGCGGCGCCCGCGTCACCTGCACGTTGTCACCAGGCACAGCCGGACCGACCGGGGTCGCCGTCGGCCTCTGACCGCACCCGGCAACCAGCAGGACCAGTACGGTGCCGAGCACCAGTACGGCGGGGATCACGACCTTGGATCGGATCGAGTGGTTCACGTTGTTTCCTCTTCTCTTGGGGACTTCAGTACGGCGCAGCCAGGCGAACCCGAGCGCGGCCAGCGGCCGCGGCAGGATCCAGACCGCGCTCAGGACGTGCAGCCAGAACCTGAACTGCGCGCGGTAGTACCGAACGAGCCAGTTGTGGCGGGGTACTGCGGTGTGGTTGTGCGTCATGACGGGCATCAACGGATTAGCCCGGGAGACTTTTTTGGTCAGGCGGCTCGGAGCTGGCCCAGACCGACCAGTCGGCGGTGGCCGAGGCGCCCGCCTCGCCCGAAAAACCGAAGGTCACGGCCGGCAGCAGCCCAGACCCAGCGTCGTACGTCGGAATCTTCGAAAACCTCCGCCGGAGGCTGCCCGCTCGCCAGCCGGGCCAACGCCGACGGTCTACCGGCCCCTCCGCGCAACAGCCAACTGAGCGCTTCGGCTTGCTCACCCGTGGCACCGACTCGCCGTAGGCGCACGACGATTGCTGCGCGGTAGTACGGCGGCCCGTCGGCCGCCGTGCGGATCAGGTTCCGAGCCGTGGCAGCGGATAGCCCTTTGCGCTCTAACTCGTCGACGATCTGATCGAGGTGGTGCCCGAGCCAGGGCACCTCCACCTCACGCTCCGGTGGCTCAGTTCGCAGCGAGAGCCGGTGCCTGCGGACCAGTTCGGTGCGCAGGATGTCCGTCAGGCGCCACCTCACCAATGTGCCGAGGTAACCCCACGACAGACCACGCTTCGGCGGGTTCGCTGCCAGCTCACGACACCTCTCCCAGGCGATCACCCGAGCAAGCTGCCGAGCTTCGTCGTACCCGAGGACCGCGCGGAACCTGCCCGACAGCGGTGCCACGATCCGCTCCTCGATCCCCTCGGCAAGCCGCCTGGACGGTCCCTCCGCCCAGTCCGAATCCGCCGCGTCGGCGATGAGTACCTCCAACTCGTCGTTCATCGAGTCACTCCATCCCGGGGGAAGGAGGAGCGGATCGCTCCGGCTCCTCTCGTCGTACTGCCGTGCCACAAATCTGGTGGCGGCGGGGCGAACTCAGAACCTGGAATACGAGATCAAGGAGTCCTGGAATTGCCTGGTCCCTCAGCCAGGACGTCCCCGCCCCAGCCGGTCGGTTTCCTCGCTGTGCTCCGTCCTGATCCAGAACGCACAGGTGTCAGGACCTCCCGCGACACGACAGCCACCTCAAGGTCCAAGCGTTCGGACAGTCGCGCGATCTGTTGTGCGACCTGGGCCGACGGCAACTGCCTGACGAACGGTGCAACAGCTCGTAGAGCGTTGACCTGACCGCTCAGGTGGTCGAGAACCGGAGCCCACTTCGCGAGCTCGACGTCGATCGCGAACTCGGCCAGCGGAACTGCGGAGTCCAAGCACTCGAGCAGCCGTGCGGGGGAGCGCTGGAACAACTTCGCCGGGTCATGGCCGTCCGGTAGCGCGGCCGCCTGGACTGCGCCGAACACCCCGTCCAACGCATTCAGACCGCGTACGGCGCCCAGCCGGCCGCCTAGGTCAGGATCGAATGCCATCACGATCTTGTTGGCCGGCGACAGCTGTCTGATCGTCAACGCATGCTGGCGTGTGACCGCCGTACCGCAGATCGCGATCCCAGCCCAGCGACTGCCGAGCTGATCTACCGCGAGGGCATCCATCACTCCCTCGACCAGCACAGGCGTCGCGCCACGCAGCAGCTTCCCGCACTGCGCCACCAGCCCAACCGTGGCCTCCGACTTGCAGTAGATCTCCGTCGTCGGACTGTTCAGATATCGCACCAATCCGCCGCGAGCACGCCCGACAAACCCGGCTACCTCCATGTCGGCGTTCTCGGCGGCAAACATGAGCCGATCGCGGAAGCGATCGATCAGATACCCGTTTATCGTCGGTGCCGCGAGGCCAGCAGTCACCAGGCTCTCGTCGGTGAAGCCCGCTTTGCGGAGGTGATCGGTCAGGCCAGTCCAGCTAGCCGGCGCATATCCGATTCCCCACGCAGGGTCGCCCAACGCCGCGGCCAGACCGCGATCGCGCAGGTGCACGGATGCCCAGCCGTCCGGCCTGCTGCCCAGTTGCCGCTGATAGAACTCCAAGGCTTGCCGATGCATCTCCAGCGTTACGTTCCGCATGGCTCATCCCAGCCCCGGTCCCTGCGCCGGAGGATCGAGATCCTCGGCGTGCAGAGTCCCGGCTCGGCCCTCGCTGACCTTGTAGGTGATCAGCGGACGGGGACCCGACAGAAGATCCTGCAGCTCAGCTTTCGCTCCTCCGCGCATGACCGCGCTTGCCATCCCCATCGACATCTCGACCGCACGCACGCGATCAAAGAAGAGCGCGAGATCGAACACATAGCCTGCGGCCTGATGGCGGGAGGGTTCGTCTCCGCTCAGGACGACTATCGCCTTGTCGGTCCGGCTGTACCGCCGCACGATCCGCGCCTGAGCCGTCGATAGCCCGCCTCCGCAGACAGGAATTCCAGCCCATTGCCCGCCCACCTCGCGACTCAACGCAGTCACCGCGATGGCATCCATCGGATCATCCACGATGACTGCGACCGCGCCACCCGCTAGCAGATCCAGTTGCTCCTCGATCCCTAACAGGACATTGGATGGCCGATGAATGGCACTGACTGGGCTGACAGACTTCGCCTGTCCGTCCTGGCCGATGGCGATGAATCCGACCGGTGATAGCCGATGGTCACGCGCCACCAGCATCAACCGATCCCGATGGCGGTCAATGGCCTCGCCGCCTGCCGTCCACTCCATAAGGCCCGCCTGGATCAACGTCGAGTGACTGAAGCCCTCCGCATGCAGATGGTCGGTGAGACTCGTCCAGGTGTCCGGCGCGTAGCCGACCTTCCAGTCCGTGTTGATCGTCAACACCGACTCCGCACCGCGGGCCTTCAAGTACTCCGTCTGCCAACCGCCCCGCGTACGCAGCAACTCACGCCGATAGAACCGCGCCGCCGCCGCATTTGCCTCAAGCAACCGTCGCCGCTCCTTGAGCGACAACATGTACCCCGGTTCACTCACGAAACCTCCAACATCGCTGTCGTGCATGACAGCTACGAAGGTGGATTCGTCGTACCGACTTCAGAACCCGGATCACGAAATCCAGGACTTACGGAGTATCGATCCCGCGCTGCAACTCGGTCTCCGCCTCCAGACGCGCGACGGAATCCTGCCGCCAAGCCCTTGTACGCCGAGCGGACCTTGCCGGAGCCTCATCCGTCCAGTCGAACCACAACCCCTCGGACCGAGCCAACCGCGCCCCAGTCGAGTCAATCGCGGCATCGAGCAGCTCAATCAGACGCGCAATCCTCCAACTCGCCGACCGATCAGACGTTGTGTCCGGCTGCACACCACCCACGAAATCCATGACTCGAACATCGCCAGTAGCCAGTGGAGCCGGAACCCGGATTACCAGTTCCAGGACTCGCCCGCCCTTACAGCGAGAGTCCGGGACCCTCCTCAGGAGAAGTCCCTTGCACCCCGACGTCGACTCGAGTCGGGCGAACGTGAACCGGCGCAGCCCTCGATTCCAGATGCCGCTCAGCAGCTCCCGCCAACCGGCCAGCCACCGTCACGACCCGGCCTCCCAACGCATCGACCATCCGCGCCGGCGGCCTGTGACCGACCACCGAAGCGACGGCCGACAGTCGCTCAGCAGTCCGCCGGTCAACGACACAGCCATACCTTGCAAGTACGGCGTACGCGACGGACTCGGCCTCCAACTCCATCAGACCATGACAGCGCGAACCACTCGACAGCTTGTGCATCCGCAGATGAGCAAGCTCATGCGCAATGCGCCCAGCCGCTCCGTGAGGATCGAGACTCGGACTCAGCACGATCTGCCGCCGACGCCGATCCGCCCGCGAAACGAACCCCTCAGTCGACTCACCCCAGCGAACGCCATACCCGAGCTCGCCAGCAACCTTCGCCAAGGCGTACATGACCTCGACAGCACTCACGGCCGCTGGCAACGCAACATTTCGACCGTCGGTCTGAGAGATATCCCAGACCGTCCTCACATCATGCCGCCTACTCGCACCCCGAGGACCCGCAGTCCTCTCCTTCGGAGTCATGATCCGAATCCCCGCCTCACCACGAGCCACCCTGCGCCCCTGCTCCTCCCACAGCTCGCGGCCATCAACCCACGTTGCCTCAGGCATCTGCATCCGGATCAGAACCACATTCCTGAACGACTGGTCCCGCAACACCGACGCCGCATCCAGCCAACGAACCCACCGCCCCGTCGATATCCGACCACCCACCTCAGCCTCGAACACCCGCCGAAGATCGTCACCACTCACCCGCAACCGACTCATCACGCCTCCCGTAGTCCTCGTCGGAAGGACTCAACGGGATTCGCCGGCCGTTTTTCGAGCCGACCGCATGAGCGTGAGGGGCAGAGTTCACCGGCTTCAGAGCCGACTACGACCCAGACCTTCCGGGGCGTCTCCTGGTACGCCGGCCTTCGAGGCGGCGGTCGGGCCACTAGACCTGCCCGGCGCCGCGGGATCGGCGGAAGGCAGGTGGCCGTCGGTCGATCAGGTACTCCGCGTAGACATTGTTCAGGGCCGCCTCGCTGAGGGCGATCACCGTCATCGCTCCTGGCAACGCCATAACGCACGCCCGATGGCCGAGAGTACGCCCGTGTTGCCTACTCCCCGATGTACGAGGACCGCGAGCACGGCCGCAAAGTCAGACATCCCGACACAGATGGCAGCCAGACGCCAGAGAAGACGCCGGATGGTGCCTTGAGTTCCCGGGTGATCGGGAAACATCTCGGCCTGAGCCTAGAAGTGGTGTTTAGGAAGCCGCCCGCGCCCAGCGGGCGAACACGGTCGACGCGATCCACCATGCAGAGACCCGGCCGAAGAGGGGGCGGCACGATCTCCGCGACACCGAGGACGACTGGTATCGCGGCATCCCGGGAGGTCGGTGGCCTCAAATAGCCAACCCAGCCGCCGCCGAAGCCCCAGACAACGCCTTGCGCGTCCTCAACCTGCCCTGAGCTCGCCGATCCAACATGTTTCAGTTCTAGGCCGAGAACCACGAGGCCTTCAAGGGTCACAGCCGGCTATTGCACCCAGGGTTACTCTGTGTCACTATCTGCCCGTGGCCGAGAAGGTCACCTTCCTGTGGGGGGAAGGCCGGCAGCCAGGAGGGGGCCGCGCGATGTTGTTGCGCGCTGCAGACATCCATTCGATCGAGCCTGATATGGGCCACGGACGGCGACCGATACAGAGCAGGACCTGTCACAGAACAGCCGCCTGGCTCGCCAGTCCCGGATAGCGCCGCCATGGAAATGGGCTCCGTATCCTTGTTCTCCACGCCGGTGCCTCGGCCCCAATCCGAAGGTCTCTGATGGCTGGAGCCCGTTTGCGAGCGGGTATCGCCGTGGCTTCCGCATGGCTTCTTCTTTGCGCCGTGGTCGGGACCTTGGTGATCCTTTGGCTCAGCTCCAAGCCAGTCGATTCCGCCCAAGTCGCCGGCACTGTTGTAGCCGTCATCGTGGCCTTCGCCGGCGGGATCAGCGCCCTCTGGCGTATCAGTGGCGTCACAAAGCGGCGACAGGCCATCGCGACCCTCACCACAGGCAGCTCGATGCCTCGTCTCCCAACGCTCAGGGACGTTGACCTTGCCGCCCTCGGCGTTCGCGTTCCCCGTGAGGGACTGCAGGAGTCGACCGAGCAGCTTCGGTACGTGCCCCGGCACCTCCTGGACGATCGGCTACGAGACGCTCTACAGGAACATCGATTCGTTCTGGTTCACGGGCCATCGACGGCCGGCAAATCGCGATCCGTTGCCGAGCTGGCACGCGAGCTTTACCCCGGCGAACGCGTTGTGATCCCCGTCCTGCGGCCCTCGGCGTTGATCGAGCTAGCCAACGCCGGAGTAGTCAGGGCCAGCGTCGTGGTGTGGCTCGACGATCTCGACCGGCATCTGGGGGCAGGCGTCGATGTGGCTTGCATTGAGCGGCTTCTGAAGATCCGAAATGTCCGAATCATCGCTACGATGCGCGCAGCCGCCTACGAGCAGATCAAGCCCCAAGGCGAGGCTCGACCAGCTGGCCGAGATGTAGTCGAACTCGCCGTGGCGCAAGGAGCGGTGATCCGATTCACCGGCTGGGACGAGCAGGACCGTCAAACCGCAGGCCGCCAGCACCAGGACAAACCAGACGTCGTCGCTGCCCTCGGTAAAGGTATGGGTCTCGGCGAATTCCTCTCAGCCGGCCCAGAGCTCATCGAACGACTCGAGATAGGTGATCCGCCGGCCGAGGGAGTCGCGCTCGTCCGGGCGGCCGCCGACTGGTTCCGCCTCGGGCTGACCCGCCCAGTACCCCTGTCGCTTGTGATGAGCCTCCATCCGCACTACCTGCCATCAGACGATGCGCTGCTATTGCAGCGATTTGAACAGGCGCTGGTCTGGGCCAGCACAGCTGTGTCAGGCGCACGGCTCATCACCAACCGCACGGACGGCAGCGGCGTCGTGGTCCACGACTACCTCCTCGACTATCTCTCGAGGAACCCCAGCCGCCCCATACCCGCAGCGACATGGCAACTCGTCGCTGCGGCTTTGCGCGATACCCCGGCCGACCTCGCTGTCGTGGCCGCAGCTGCACTGCGCCTTGACGACATCGGCCGCGCAGAAGATCTGGCCCGGCTGGCCGCAGACAGAGGAAACATGGAGGCGAGCCACCTCGTCGGAGCGATTCTTTGCGAGCGCAAGAACTTCGCCGACGCAGAACCCTTTTGCAGAGCCGCAGCCGAGGCCGGATATGCGGATGCGATGCACAACCTCGCGATCGCCCTGGACACCCTTGGCAAACAGGAAAACGGCCTTGCCAGGCGTAGGGAGTCCGAGCAGTGGCTCATGGCCGCTGCAACCCGGGGAGTCGCCGTGGCCATGCATCGGGTCGCCCTCAATCAGTGGCGCCGCGGCTCGAGACGGATTGCCAAGGACTGGCTGTTGAAAAGCATCGAGGCTGGCCACGCCCCCGCCATGTTCACTCTCGCTCAACTGCTGCGAACCACCGGGCGTGCCAGTGAAGCCGAGCCCTGGTATCGAGCCGCCGCCGGCAACGGCTCAGCCCAGGCCATGAACAAGCTTGGCGTTATGGCCGAGCAACGGGGTCAGTCGGCAGCCGCAGAGCAGTGGTATCGCGCCGGCACCGAGGCAGGTAACGTCGAATCAGCTCACAACTTGGCGGATCTGCTCGACCGCCGGGGCCAACCAGTAGAGGCTGAGCACTATTACCGGATCAGCGCCGAGACCGGGAACACCGCAGCGATGAACGGGCTTGCCTTCATGCTCCACGAGCGCGGCGACGTTGCCGGGGCGAGGCACTGGTATCACGCCAGCGCCGTAAGAGGTGACGGGCATGCCATGAATTCACTCGCGGTCATGGCGAAGCGACGTGGCGACGAAACCCAGGCAGAGTACTGGTTCCACGTCGGAGCCAACGCCGGCGATCCAGATGCGCAGTACAACCTCGCGTTGCGGCTGGCCAGAGGCGGCAAACACCGCGACGCCGTCCGGTGGTATCGCACCAGCGCACGCGGTGGCAACGTCAGCGCGATGTACAACCTCGCGCATCTCATTCTGCGGATCAGTCCGTACCCCGCGGAGGCTGAGACGTGGTGTCGTGAGGCGGCCAAAGCCGGTCATACGGCTGCGATGAACACCCTCGGGGTGATCCTCCAGCGGCAAGGAAGGCCATTCGAAGCCGAGCGTTGGTTCCGACGCGCTGCAGAACAAGGGCAGACCCAGGCCATTGCGAATCTCATACCGACTCTTCAAGATCGCGGCGACCTCATCGGCGCCTCCCGCTGGCGGAGCCGCATGGACGAGATCCACACCCGCCCGCGGGGACGCGCCCTGGCGTAGCCATCTTTCCCCAGGAGTCTCTGGATGCGGAAACACAGTCTCGACCACTCGCGAGGACGTACATGATGCGGGTGGCATGCATCCCGATGAACATGACGAACACATAGCCGGCCAGCGCCAGCATCAGCAGCTGGCTCCGAGTTGTCTCCAGAATTTGTGCCATGCCCACCACTGTCGGTGATGACACCGACACCTCCGATCCGGCAGCTCCGCCGCCCGGATTCACGCCGTGGCGCCGACAGCCCGTCGACGAAAGCGAGGACCGACTCTTGCCCACGGCAGGAAGCGCAGACTCCGCCCATGAGCGCTCAGCCGCGTGCTGAAACGAGCGCAAAACCTGCCGCGATTTCACAGTACGGGGGTTGGCCAGGCAACCCCGGATCCTGAGGTAGCGATGCTGCGCGGGTTGCAACCTCCTGCAATGTGCGACGGTCCGAACCACGAACCCGAACGCCGAAGATCGCACTAGGTCATTGAGACATCGACGTCGGACGCCACACAGAAGCCTCGGGCTTCAAGCCAGTACAACGGAGTATTGACGGCGAGCCGGCTCACACTGAGATAGGCAATACCGGAGCCACCTCACCTCGTCACCTCCTATCTCTGCCGGCGCCCAATGCGCAGACGTTATGTCCGAACCCTGGACGCGGTGGTCACTGGACGTGACCATGGCACTGGGGGTGGGGGCGGTGAAGGTAGTTGGCCGTGTCGTCGCGGGGATCGTGGGGGTGCTCGCTCTGCTGGCCGGGCTGGAGTACCTGGGCAGCTTGCTCGGGGACAGCTCCGCACCAGTGCCATGGGTACTGAAGTCGGTACGCGAGCCGTGGGTGGACGATCCGGTCGAGGCAGTCAGCGACCTGGCGGCTGCGGCGGACCAGGTCGCGCCGGGCGAACTGTTGGCTGCTGCGACGCTGACAGTCTCGACTGATCAGCCGAGGGGCGAAGCCAAGCTCACTATCTGGATCGAGGGGCCGGTGAGCGACCCGTTGCTGCGGGCCGTCCGGGCCGGGAAGGCCCGCGGGCACGGCCGGGAGTTGGCGTCTGTCGTCGGCTTGAGCCCCTCCATCCGCTGGGGGCTGAACTACGGGGATCCGACGATGTCCGTGGTCGGCGACCGCGTCTACGTGTCCATCGAGGCAGCGGCGCTCGCGGCGCCGGTGGACACCACCGTGGTGGCGATCGAGGACAGCTACCCGCTGTGCGGAAAGCTCACGCGGACCTTCACTGTCGTCGGATCCGGGCTGCAGGTCGTGGCGGTCAAGGCGGAGCAGACTTCGGAAGGCTGCCGGCAGGTCGGCGCATGGGAAGACCAGTCTGCGACCCGGGCGGTCTTCCGCGGCGGCGGTACGGCGCGGGCCGAGCTCGCATCGACCGCGGCGCCGCCTCCGGACGGGATCAGCCGCGACCAGTCGTTGATCGGTAACGACCGCGATGTCGACCGGCTACTCACGTCGGGCGGATTCGCTGTGCTGACGACGGTTCCATTACTCATCGTCTGGTGGCGAATGCGGCCGTCCGCCGGCAAGACGCCATACCTATCGTTGCGACAGTGGGCCGTGACCGACCTCTTCGGCAAGCACGCGGCGATGGCGATCGGGCTCATGCTGCTCCTGCACGTCCTGCTCAATGTCGTCTCCCTGCTGTCGGATCTACTGTCCACGGTGAACAACCGGCTGTTCTGGTCTCGAGGGAGGAATCCGCTGCTCGGCTTGCAGCCGGCGTCGGAGCTCGGGGTGATCCTCCTGATCGTCGCCGTCGGCTTCGTCTGGCGACGTGCCGGATTGCGCCGGGCATTCGGCGGCAAGTCGGCAAAAGGTTGGGGGTGGTTGGTCGCCGGCTTGAGCGCGGTGTTCGCCACCACGATCCCGGTCTGGGCCGGCACATTGTCGGACGACGGCGGTTGGTGGCCGGATCACTGGGCACAGCCGACATGGAAGGAATGGACCGGTGGGTTCGCCGGACACGTCATCGGGCTGTGCGGCGCCGTACTCGCTGCCATGCTCGGGACGTTGATCCTCGGCTGGGCGCTGCGGCTCCGCAAGTCCTCGATCGCGACGATGGTCGGCGGTCTGGGACTGGTCGCGGTACTGCTACTGCTCGCGCCGGCGACGCGCCAGCGAGGGTTGATCGGCGGTGTCGTGGGGGCCCTGGTTCCAGTCGGGGCGAGCGCGCTGGCATGGCTCACGCTCGATCGACTGGTACGGCTGGTTGTCAACGCGGATCCGCCCGCGATGTGGGACAAGCTGCGCACTGCTCTGCGACCATGGCAGGGCTTGCGATATGTGGCCGCCGTTCTCCTGTCGCTGCCGCTGGTCGTGTACGGCAGTGAGTTCCAGCCGCCGATCACCTGGTACGACTTCCGGCCGTTCACGTTCTCGATCGACCAGACGCTGCGGCTCGTCGTGCTGGTGCTGCTGGTGCTGCTGCTCCGACGGCTCGGCCGAGATGTCGCCGGGACAACTCGCGGATCGTTGGCGTTGCTACGTACGGCGGCCATCCTCGTCGCCCTGGTCGGTCTACTCACACCCGCGGCAACTGTCGGCGGACTACCGCTCGCCTTTCTGGTCGGCTGGCTTCTCTTCGACGTCTGGCTACTACCGCGCCGCGCAGCAACAGCCGAGCGCCCCGCGATCGGCGACGTCGCCCTGGCTGCAACAAGCGACGCCGTCGGGACCGTCGTCACGGAAATTGCCTTCGCCCGCGTCGACGCCACAACCGAAGCCGCCCTGCGCAAGAGCCTCGCCGACAAACCGATGGAGGACATCGGGCAACCAGACGTCGAAGGAAGGCTCCGCGTCACGAAGCTCACCCGCCTCGCAACGCGTATCCCGCGCCCGACTCGGAGGCAGTTACGCGATGCATTGTCGTCCTACACCGGCGTCAGCCCCTGGCGGCGCGCATGCCAGTTCGCCGTACTGGGCCTCGTCACCGGACTTCCCTGGACGGTGCTCGACATCGCCGCCGTCCTCAACGTCCTGACCGCCGGTGGCCCGTTCCGCCTGGTCGACGCCGCCGCAGGCCTCCTCGTCATCCTCCGCTTCGCCATCGCCGGCCTGGTCATGGGCATCGCCTATCCCCTGATCCGCGGAAACACCGGCGTAGGCAAAGGCCTCAGCATGTTCGTCACCCTCTCGGCTCCAGCCCTCTGCCTGACTCTCCTCCCCGAACTGCACCTCAGAGCCGCCCTCCTCCAACTGACCCAATGGCTTCTCTTCGGCCTCATCCTCGGCCTCACCGCCGACTACCTAGCTCTCCGCCGCCACGCCTACGGCCTCCGCCAACTCCGCGAACTCCACCACCTGACGGCAGCCACCGCCTCAGCCTCCACCCTCCTGATCGCGCTCCTCACCGCCACCGCCACAACGCTGGGCGCCGGCGCCGCCAACGTCTTCGTCGACCAAGTCCTCACCCCACCCCCCGCCCCCTCACCCCAAAACAACCGAGGCAACTGAACCCTTTCGAGCGGACCGGTCCGAGCGCCTAAAGGGATCCAGCGGCTTGCTCCTGACGCCGCATGTGGCAGTCGATCCGAACTTCGCCAGCCAGGGCAAGAGCTCACGGGTCTTGGCGAACTCGGTCGAATAGCGGTATCACGTCGAACTGGACGAGACGCCGAAGTTCAGCGTGGTCAGGATGCATTGCGGGAGGACGCCGGGGAGAGCCAGCACGTCGAAGTTGGCAGCCGGCACGAGAGACCGGACGCGACCCAAGAGATCTTGCATGAAAAGCAGCAGCACGGCGGTGAAAGCCAGGTCAGAGGGGCTGGAGTCAGCGTCGCGCAGGCCCGTGGTCAGCATGAGCCTCGCAGGTCCGACAAGCGAGCCGATCATCCACTCTTGTGCCGCTGGGCCGGGCGTATTGGACGCGACTTCAGCCTCCGTGTCGGCGCAGAGACGTTCGGCCCATTCGGCGACCTGCGTGGCGGTCTCCAACGCGTTGCGGAGCTCCTCGAGTGGCCGGTTGAGCGCATACTCCTCGAACAGCTGCCGTAGGTCTCCCTCAGGGATAAACGAGAGGCCCCCGGATTCATTGAGGAGTAGCTCGCGGTCGGCTTCGTTGTCAGGCCAGTTGCGCTCCATGTCCGCGGCAACTGGGACGACTGCGTTCTTCGGAAGGACCGACCGCGCCATCTGTGCCATCTGCTCGATGGTCAGGTCCCCGCCACCTTTCAGCAGTGCGAGGACCGCGTTGTAGGCCCAGTCCTTGGGTGTGAGCGGATCACTGGTCGGGCCTGGATCGAGGTCGCCGAGGCCTGGCAGTGCCCAGTCGGCTCCGAGCGTCTCAAGAGATTGGTCGATACGTCGGACGCGCTCAGGCAGCACGGTTGCGGCGAGACCAGCGTCTGCTGCAGCTTCTGCGATGTCCTCTGGTTCAGCGCCCTCCGGGAAGTCGCGCTCGACTAAAAGGACTGGGCGCCGGATAGCAGCGACAAAGGCCCCGCGAACCGTAGCCTCCGGAACAGGCAGTCCCTCTGCGAGGGCCAGGAGCGCCAGATCAGCCGGCCTACGCCCCCGTCGAGCATTCTGCGAGAGCCAGCGGACGAGCTCCATGGTTCCGGCCGCAGCCGTCGCCGAGCTCCCTCGTCCGGGAAAGACTCGCTCGTTCGGAGGCAGCAGACCCTTCTCACGCCAGCGCTCGATCTGACGCGGGGTCGTTGGATGGCCCTCCTCGGACGCTTGCCGGGCGAGCTGTTCGTCGACAGGGCTGACAGACCGAGACACGGCGACACTGTAGGCCTTAGAACCCCCCGATCTTCTCCCAACGCACCGTCTGACGATCTGATGCATTGTCCTTGAGCCCGACACGATGTCGGGTGACAACAGGTGCTTCGAGTACGCGGGACAGGTGCCAATCACGATGGGTAAGGCCAAGAAACGCCGTATAGGCTCCGGCAGTGCGACGGACGAGCGTCAGCCTGCGTCTGGATCCGCTGCGCGCACTGTGATCGACCTACTCGACGTCGTGCTCAACTCGCGCGTCTTGGTGGCCCTGGTTGTCGGCTATTCCTGCCCGAATGCCTTATCCGTCATCGAATCCATCTGGCCACATCACTAGGTCCGTACGACATGTCGAGGGCGCCTTGGACCGACGTAGCAGCGGCTACGAGACAGGTCGACCTCGCACTCGCCGCGCTCAGACCTGAGCAGCTTGCAACGCTACGCAAAGTAGCCAGGATCGCGAACACGTCCGAATCGGTCCGGCGAGAAGTGATCCAGCGCGATCTCGGAGATGCCGGCGACCGCGATATCCCCAACGGCGGTTGCATGCTTGAACCCGTGTCCCGAGAATCCACCGGCCAGCACCAGGGACGGCGCTGCTGCCGGGACGCCGATCACGAAGTCGCCGTCCGGCCTCTTCGAGTTCATGCACGGCGCCGCCGCCGTCGCGACGGGTCAAGCTGCGGGAAGGTGCGCCGTACAGGGGCTTCCACCGCGCCGACGTCCTGCGGGCCGAGCAGGTGCGGCAGCTGAGGCCGCCCGTCAGATCCTGTCGACCGGCCGGACTCCATGATCGGCGGCCGCTACCGCGACGGTCAGCTGACCGCCAACGCCCACCACCGCGCTGACCGCCGCCGCCCAGTCGCGTGAGCTCGGCGCCGAGTTCACACCCGCCGGGCGCAACCATCCATGGGCCGGACGAGATCTCCACCCAATGGCAGCGCGAGAAGCGGCGCCTGACCAAGGTCGATTCTCTGTACGTCCGGCAGTTTGTGCCGCCGGACGTACATCGCACGATTGAGGCGTCGTCAGAGAACATCACCGATCGTCATCGGCGTGGGCCTGCTGCCGACGTAGGTTCGCGGAGGGTGCGAGGAGTCGGCGGGTTCGCCCAAGACTGGTCGAGGCCGGCCATGTCGTTGGGCTGGGATGCCTTGTCGACCGCCTTTCCGGTCTTGAGCAGAACTGATGGTTGTAGGAACTGGGCTAGATTCTGGACGAACGGGCTCCAGGTCGGTCCCCGGTACTGCTGGGCTATCCAGTTGATGTCCATGATGATCGCCAATCGGCCCCCTCCAGTGACGTCCTGAGGTCCCCATGCGGCGATCACGGCGCGATCCGGTTCGGAGGAATACCCGACGACATTGGCCGGCGCTACGCCCGACAACGATCCCGGCGAAGCGGTCGTGAGGGTCGACACGGTGCGTGGTGTGGTGGCCAAGCCGAACGGAGCTGCCGGGAGGATCGTGACATTGTCCCCGTCGGGTCCTGCATGGACGACTGACGAACCCGGCACGAGGCGGTTGATGAGTGCTATCGACGAGCTGTCGACTGAGCAGCAGCCCCACTCGCCGGTGAGATATACCGACTTGCCGACGGCGACATAGGCTGCGACGCGATCCTGCTCGCTCTCGGTCAAGGCATCGGTGTCGACGTACCAGATCTGGCCGAAGCCGGACAGATCGTTCGGCAACGTCCGGGAGGTTGCTACGGAGTATCCGAGCGACTCGAGCTGGGCGGTCAGGTCACCTAGATCAGTTCCGTTCCCGGACGACGTTCTGTCGCCTTGACCGGCGATCAGTACGTCGCCGTGGCGGATGCCGTCACGTACGCATTCGACCGCCGCTCGAGCGTCCACAACCGGGATCGATCCGGTGAATGCGATCTTGGGCTGGATCGGGATGCCGAGGTTCGCAGGCTGCGAACTCCGTGACGTCAGCTTCGGCGTCGAGATGCCGGCGGTGGACGTTATGCAGCTTCCTACGTCAGCAGCAGTCGCTGACAGATTCGAAGAGATCGCCAATGCGGCAACCCCGGCAACAACGGGTGCTGCCATCGAGGTTCCCGCCATCGGGGAGTAATTCGGGCACCACCCCTTGCTAAGGAATCCACACTTTCGCGGTGTCGTACTCCATACACCACTGGCCCCGCCTTGGATGTCGACACCTACACCTCCCGGAGCGGCCACCTCCACCCCTGGACCAAAGTTGGAGAATGATGCCAAGGTGTTGTCGGAGTTGCTGGCCGCCACCGTGATGACGTTGGGGAGCGCCCAGCTGGCGCCAAACGGGCTGTGTACGCCCACGCCGCAGTTGTTGCCTGCTGCAAGTGTCCAGACGATGTCCCTGCCGACAGGTCCGTTGAACAGTTGCCGGAACGGCGCAGCACCGGCCTGCATCTCTGCGTTTATTGCATCGCTCCGCGCCTTGGTCACGCAGAAGTCAGGGTCATGCTCGTTCTTACCGAGACTCATGTTGATGACCCGCGGTTCAGTTTTTGCGGTCTGCCGGGCGGCCTGTAGGGCATTTTTTCCGAGTTGTGCCTTGACGTCTCCCGGTGCGAGTCCACTCGAAACGACTGGACATCCCCACGCGGTGCCGACGAGACCACGGCCGTTGGCGACTGCGCAGGCCAAACCCGCGACGTGGGTGGCGTGTTCAGCGATCTCGGCATTGCCGAGAGTCTGGGTGACATTGAGATCCTCGTGTTCCCGGTACACGGTGCCAACATCGACGATGCCGACCTTGACGTTTCCTCCGGTCGCGATGTCCCAGGCCTCCTGCGCACGGATCTGCTGGAACGGCCACTTGACGGCCTGGCCGTCGTCGTTCCAGTCGCCCGGCGGAGTTGCGTTGATCTCAGCAGATCCGAACGTGGACCGGGCGGCGGAGGCAACGATTGGTGAGCTGGACAGCTCCGCCAGGATGGGGTCCAGCTCGGGGGGCGGCGTCGTCCAGCGCAGCTCGTAGACGCCCAGGTCCTCCAGGGCTCCACTGACGACAGCGCCGACTCCGGTGGCCAGCGATTGTGCCTCTCCGAGGGTGCCCGGGTTCTGGGGAGAGCCGAGAGTGAGGATGACCTCGTCGTTGAGCGCCTTGATGTCATCGACGGTCTCGGCACGAGCCAATCTGTCGGGCGCAGGCTGTGTGAAGTCCTCGTTGGCTGGAGTCGCATCAGCGAGCGCAACGACACTCGCGTTGATGGCGACTAGGAAGGGGATGTCGCAGTTCTTGTCGACACAGCCTGAACCATCGGCAATAAGGCTGGCCGGGCCGCTGTCCACGGTCGACGTTGCCGCGAGGGTGACAACCCCCGTATCGGTCAGTTGCACCGTCAGGCCGGCCGGGTTTCCCGGTCGAGGCTGTATCGAAGCGACTCGTGAGAACGTGTCAGAGACATCGATCTGGATCGAGCTGCCGATGGTGACGTCAAGGGAGCGCTCCAGGCTGACCGGCGTTCCGCTTGATGTCGTTGCGCGTACCGTCGCCGCTGTGGCGAATTCAGGTGTGCCGTTGTGTGCGAAGAGCGCGTAGGAGTACTCGGTGCCTGCCGTCAGTCCACCGTCGGTGTACTCGGTGGTGTCCGTGGGAACCTCTGCGACCAGAGATCCTTCGCTCGGTGACCCCGGCGCGGTCGCGCCAGCCAGACGTCGGATCATGACACCCGTAAGGTTCGGTCCGGTGGGGTTCTTCCACATGAGTGACACCGATGTCGGGGTCATCACCGAAGTGCCCGGATCCGTAACAGGGCCGGGCGGCTCTGCAGTGGCTGCCGTCGTCGCGGAGATAGAAGCCGCCGAGGAGTAGTTCGCCGTGAAGTCGTGGGAGAAGAAGGCGAACGTGTACTGCGTGCCCGGGACGAGACCCGTCACGACAACTTCGGCGGCGGGCTTGGTCAGCTCCGCGACGGCGGTTCCACTGCTGGGCGACGAGGGCGGTGTCGAGCCAGAGGCACTCCGCACGGTGACACCTGCGAAGTCTGCGTCTACGGGGTTGTGCCAGGACAGCTTGACCGACGTCGTGGTGACGTTGCTGAGCGAGATGTTGGTAACCCCAGCTGGGGCGGTCGTGTCATGGATCGTGTAGCCGTGAACGTTGGCGATGAGTTGGACGGTGCCTGCCGAGCCATTGAAGAAGGTGATCTTGCCGCCGATGCCGACCGGAACGCTGACAAGGTTCGCGACGGTCTGTCGCGCTGCGTAGTACACATTGGGCGTTCGCGGCCGGGCTCCACCCCCGGGATATGTGGTGACGGACCCGCTGGTGGATCCGCCGGCGGCGATCACATTGAGGAGCACAGTTGCGACGCCAGTGCTTGGAATTCCCGCCCGCCCAGTGACCTGAACGGTGACGGCGGCGTTCGGCTGGACCGCAGCTCGCGGGACACCGGTACCAACCCCGGAGTTAACGACTTGCGCGGCTGTCACCGCGCGGTAGGCGCCGGCTTGGGCTGCGGCGCCGGCGAGCGTATAGCCGTGAATGTTGGCGATGAGTTGGACGGTGCCTGCCGAGCCATTGAAGAAGGTGATCTTGCCGCCGATGCCGATCGGAACGCTGACAAGGTTCGCGACGGTCTGTCGCGCTGCGTAGTACACATTGGGCGTTCGCGGCCGGGCTCCACCCCCGGGGTACGCCGTGATGGATCCGCTGGCAGTTCCGGCGGTTGCGACGACGTTCAGCAGCACGCTGCCGACTCCATTGGCCGGTACGCCGGCACGCCCGGTGACCTGGACGGTGACGGCTGTGTTCGCGCGAACCACGGCTCGAGGGACACCGACGCCGGTCCCCGTGTCGACCATGCGGGCAGCGGTCACTGGGCGGTACGTACCTGCTTGGGTCGCGACGCCGGCAATTGTGTAGCCATGGACGTTGACGATGAGTTGTACGGTGCCGGCCGAGCCGTTAAAGAACGTGACCTTACCGCCCGTGCCGACCGCCACGCTGGCGGAGTTCGCGATCGTTTGCCGTCGTAGGTAATAGACGTTGGGCGTCCGCGGGCGTGCAGATCCTGCAGGGTACGCCGTGATGGATCCGCTCGTGATTCCGCCGGCTGCGACAACGTTCAGGAGCACGCTGCCGACACCACTGGCAGGCACGCCGGCCCGCCCGGTGATCTGGACCGTGACGGCGGTGTTCGCCCGAATTGCAGCACGGGGAACTCCTACGCCGCTTCCTGTGTCCACCATCCGCGCGGCTGGCACCGGCACGAACGAACCCGCCGGGTTGTTCACCGCAGCCGGAGACGAAGTCGTGATGACTGGCAGCCCGACGGCTACCAGGCCGATGGCTGTCAGCAACCTCAGCCAGACACGAGACACGCGAGAATTCATGCCAACCCCCTCTAAGCCCACCGCGCCGCGCCTGAAACAGGTCGCGGCACGGCCTGGCACCCCTTTGAGGCATCCGTCAACATGACGCAGCCCCCCGGCCGGGCTATCGGCGAATTCACCGTGTACGTTACATATCCGGGCTGAATCGGAATCCGGTAGCGACGTCAATCGGCTATCGAAGAATTACCGGAACCCGAAGATTCTCGCAAGATTAATTCATGAAATCGTTTGCATTAGGTCCGCTCCTCACTCAGCAAATTGTTCGTTGCGGCCACGCAGCGCTTGGCGAATCTTGCTGATGTCCGGAGCGAGCTAGGACTCAAGACGTCGGCGGGGTCCTGTCGCACGCCACTCGTTGGAGCCGATCGCCTGTTCATGCTGGTCCATTAATGCTTCCTCCGGCCGCCGACCGTATGGCCCCGATCTCTCGGCAGAGTCTCTGCGACCTACCTCCTGGACCTTCTGAACCGGCAATGATTGCGGCCCCTCGATCCCGGGCACGAGCTGGCCAGAGCGATCACCGCGATCGGCTACGGCTCGACATGACTGCCTGTAAGACACGAGTGTTCGGTGTCGCCGACCGGCACCGCGACGGCTCCCTAGCCAAGTGTGTGACGATCGAAGCCAGCAAGGTTCGAACTGCCGGGCGACGTCGACTTCGCAGTCACCGAGAGCTTTCCGATCTCAGTGGTGGACGCATCGCGAAGAGCGTTCCAGCACGAGAGACGCTCGTCGGCACCCACCCCATAGTCCTTCACGCAGGAATTTCCCCACCCGCATGCGAGGGCGAGGCAAGATGTGGTCAGCTAGCCTAGGCGACTTGCGAACTTCTCGTCAGTGTTGACCTGTTGAAGTGACAGCGGCTGCGACCATGTCTGTATGCGTCTCACGAGTATCGCGGTCACGGACTTCCTCGCGCTCCCGAGCCTCTCCTTTGAGCTCGACACGACGCTCACGGTGATCACCGGAGCCAACGGGGTCGGCAAGTCCACCTTGCTCGCTGCATGCACCCTGGCGAAGCAGGCCGTTGCGTGTGCGGTGAACGGCGATGTAGAGCCTCTTGAGTTGCAATGGTCGGCTGCGTGCCACGACGGAGGCAGTGGCGTGCAAGCGTTTGTTAGATAACAGGTCGGGGTGGGTTTCTGCTTCGGAGGTAGCAATGCGTAACGACTCGCACTCTTGGCCCGATAGCCCCTCAGTAGCCTAGGGGGCATTTAGTTGAACAATAAGAAGAACGGGAAGAGCAAGAAGCAGCTAGCGAAATCCAGGCGCAAACGTCGACAGTGGTTGATCGGCGCAGCTGGGGCAAGCCTGTTGGCGGTCGGAGGATGGATCGCTGCCACACTCTCAGGTGCGATGGAGCCCTTGGTGCCCGTCGGACCTGCCGTGGACAAGGTGGCGACCTCTGATGCCATCAAAGTCGATCAGATGTTTTTCGACACGTACTGGCCGATGGCCTTCGAGGATGCTGGCAAGGCTGAGCGCTTCGCAGCAACAATCAACTCTGCCGATGGCCCAACAGGCCAGGCCGTTCCCGACGGCGGCGTTCCGGCGGTGTCAACCAACCCGGCGATCGTCTACCTGCGCGGCAACCGGGAGCAGACCATCACTATCACCGACATCCGCATCGACCCGCTGGAGAGGTCGGCGCCGATCACCAATGCTCTGGTCTGCCCGCTGGTGGAGAAAGGCGGCGGCGGTGACCTCGAACTGCTCGACTTCGACCTCGACAGCACCCAGCCCATCGCCCATGTGATGGAGGAGAATGGCACCGTCACGAACACCAAGTACTTCAGTAGGCGCATGGTGACGCTGACCAAGAACGAGAAGGTCGGGTTTCTGTTGAACTTCCATACTCGTGACCACCATGTCCGGTTCAGTGTGACGGTCGACTATCAGTACGGATCGAACGAGCGTGGCTCGATGAAGCTCGACAACAACGGTCAACCGTTCGAGTTCACCCCACTAAAGCGCAAGGACTCCCGCCGGCTGTGGATCGTCGGCTCCACTGGGACACAGGTCAATGAAGTCGACCCCCGTACGGACGACGCCCCAGTGACGAACTGCAACCCTTAGCCAATCGAGACTGCGCCGGCCGAGCGCGCTTGGGTAGGTCTGTTATCTGCCCGGTATATACCGCTCATCTTCGGACTGGTCGTTGCTCACAACAACCAGTCTGAGGGGATGCGATGTAGCGGGAGGCACAACCCAAGCAGCGTTGGCCGGCACCAGGGCGAGCGGCAGACCCCCGAACGAATCCACCACCCCCGGCTGCCAGTGGCAGCCCTCCCTACAAGCGCCTATCGATCGATCTGCACAATCCGTTACACGACCCGGAGATAACTCCTCCGAGTCGATCAGGAAACAACCGCTTGGATGAAGCGCGACCTCCCGCACGAGTCACTATCTCTTGCTACTGCGGCCAGACCGTCCACATAAATAGAGCTCGGCCGCTCCGCGGCCCACGATAAGTCGACTATCGAGCGCTAGCCTTGCGCGCGTCACCCTGCAACACTGGCTCCCCAAATGACCTGGAGTCCAGTTGGAGATCGTCGAGTACCTGCAGGACCTCCCACGGTGGGCGCTACCTCTTATCGTCGCTGCAGCAGTCGCGGTATTTCTGCTCACGCTGAAGGCTGTCTACGGCCGTGAAGGTCGCCGCGTCAAGTTCTTCGGCTTCGAGCTTGGCGCGCGCTCAGATCGTGCGTCTAGCGACGGAACAGAGCTACCGGGACCACTCGAACCCGCCGACCGTTGGCCGGGCAACGAGATCGAGACTGCCGAGCCGAGCACGCATCAGGTCCCAACATCGGTTACGGGCTGGGAGAAACAAGCGCTTCAGCAAGTCTTCGACCACGGCGAACTCCTGTCCGCCGAGAAGACCGTAGACAGGATCCGGCGACCGCTGCTGCAGGACGGCGACGCCTGGGCCGTCACGGTGACTGGGGCCGGCGGCATCGGCAAGACGGCGGTCACCTACGAGGCAGTCAAGCAACTGGAATCGGACGGACGCTTCGACCAGATCATCTGGGCATCAGCGCGGGATACCGTGATTCGCTCGGATGGACTGCCGGCCAACCAGCCGACGACGGTTGACTGGAACGACATCCTGCAGAAGATCGCACAACAACTCGGGATCGAAGCAGAGTCAAAGGTCGTGCTTGGCCAACGCATCAGTGAACACGTCACCGAGCACAGCACCGACGTCCGTCGCCTTCTGGTCATCGACAACCTCGAAGGCATCCAAGACGCCAGATCCATCATGAACGAAGTCAGGGCGCTCGGGTTCACGAAGCCTCATCGACTGATCGCCGTCAGTCGCTTCGCTGTCGACAGTCCAGACGGCGACCTTGCGCAGCAACTCGACTTCAGACCTGTCGACGTGCCGGCTCTCAGCTTCACCGACACGCTCCGCCTGGTTCGGAGACTTGCCGACTCCGAGGCCAACGCCGACTTGCAGACAGCCGATGACGAACTGCTCCGACCGATCTACGAAATCTCGGAGGGCAATCCGTTCCTCATCAAGCTGATCGTGGTCACCTACTTCAGACGGCATCGCCCACTCTCCGCGGTGATCGACCAGTTGAGATCTGCGCAGCACGACATGGGCGCACGGGTCCGAAGTCACCTCTACGAGCAAGCCGTGGTCGAGCTGGCCACTCAGTACGACGCGCGGGCCGCGTTTCGGCTGATGTCCGCGTTCACCTACTTCGCGCGCGGCGCTGCCCCCAGTCGGCAGGACCTCCAAGCAAGATCGAGAATCCAGGACGACGACCTCTTCGGAGAACTTGTCGAGGGTGCATGTCGACTGTTCCTCGTCATCCCGTCCAACCTGAAGCAGAACCTGTCGGTACACAGTCTGCTCTACGAGTATCTGCGAGAGGTACAGGCGTGACCGACCCGACCGGTGGCATTGACGGTGCTCCGACGCGTGCACTCTTCGAACACGAGCGGCTCAAACTCACCATCGAGAACGCCGAGGAGTTGCTGGACAAGGCCGCCCTGACACCAGACGGCCAGATCGATGTCGAAGCCGCCGCCCGCCTCCTTGAACGCGTCGATGAATACACCGACGACCTCGACCTCAAAGCCGGCCTGGTTCAGCTCACCCTGGAAGCAGCGACCTTGTCCGGCGCAGGACAGAACTTCCAGCTGACCAACAGAGTCGTCGCCATCAGCACGAAGACGATCAATGGCCTGCTTGAGATGACGCCACCCAAGTCGACGACAGATCTGCTCCTGGCACTCGCGCGCTACGAGTCAACCTTCAACACCGGCGGCCACGCTCGTCGACGGGCCGTGCAACGGGCCCTGCGGCACGCCCTGAACGACACCGAGCGCCTCCGGGCCCTACTTACGCTCGCACGCGTGGAGATCGATGTCAGCAAATATCGTCGAGCCAGACGGCTGATCTCTCAATGCCGCGCGATCGCCCATGACGCAAGCGCCCCCTTCCAGCAGCAGATCCTTGTCACCGCCGGCATGATCGAGTACTACAACGACATAGACCGTGCGACCTCTCTCCTCACCGAGGCCCTCGCCGCACCGGACGACCCACCTCAGACCGTCATCGGACGTCAGCAACCTCGAGCTGAAGCACTGCACTATCTCGGTCGCATCGCAGGCGATCAAGGCCGCAACCGCGATGCACTACAACTCCTGTTCGCGGCACAGGAGATCTCCGAGGGTCGCCTCACGGGACGCGGATTCCACAACCTTCGAGTGGCCGAGATTCTGATGCGCGAACGACTGCTGGACGAGGCTCAAGTTCACCTAGCACTGGCCCGAAAGCTGTTCGCCCAGGGTCAGGACACTGGCGCTGGCGAAGCCATGCTCCACTCAGCCGAGGCAACACACCTGCTGCTGAAAGACGATCCAGCCGCTGCAGCCAAAGTACTCCGAAGGGCAACAAACCAAAGCAGAGCCAAGAACTTTCCCCGCGGCGAACTCCTGTGCAATGCCCGCCTGGCGAAACTCGAACTCAAGCGGCGAAACCTCAACGCCGTCCTGACCCTGATCCCCCGGACAACCTTCGTACTCTTCCGGTACGAGTTGCGCGACAGCACGCTACTTCTCCTTCGCAAGGGACGCACACTAGCCAGGATGGCGCGCCAGCAACTATCCGCCGACGATGACAGAACCCCCAACCGGCAAAGCGTCACGCATTGCCCGTGTGCCGAGCATGTCACCAACTAGACGGCGAACCCTGATCCTTCCCGCCAAAGACTCCTCGTACGCTCAAGAGATGATCGCCTCCACGTGGTCGGCCGCAGGCGGTCAGCCAACCGAAACGGGAGCATGCTGTCCGGGCTGACGCCCATCCGCAGAGCCGTGCTCGACACCGGGCCGTTGACAACCCCGACCTGACCAGCCCACGCCCCAGGAGACAACCGAACCGGGGGCAGTCCCTACTTGCTCGGCGTAAGTGCCACCTTCCCAGCGAAGGAGGTGTGCATCAAACCCGGGGTGGTTCACCCGGCCCTGCGGCTGAGACGCCAGCCAAAAGTCACCATTCACATCGAGCGACTCCTCCCCCGTCCACTGCACCATCAGGACCTCCCACTACCCCCTCAACTGACCTCAGTAGACCGCGGCCGGACCGGTCGCAGTCCGAATTCTCACTCGGCGAACTGCGACCGGGTGCTCAGCTTGCGGGCACTCCCCGGTAGGAGCCTGGTGCGGCGCGGATTCCTGGGTGGCTCGCGTCCATCGCGCATCCAGGGTTCACGGTACGTGCCTTGGTGGTGTGTGAGCTTGTTTGGCCGACCTCAGCGGTCCGTCACCGTACAGTCTCGTCGGACCAGCCCAGGGTCGTTGTCTCAACCGGTGCAATAGGACTGCCCGACTGGAATCCCGCCACACGGACGCTCTGCGCGCCAGGCGGTAGATCGGTAAACGTTGTCTCGACGTGTCCTTGGCGCGGACGCAACTGTCGGCTATGAAGCAGACGACCACGTTCGTCCCTAACGGTGACGAGGAGCGCGTGCGGACTGTCGTCATCTACATCGACGACAACAGGCAACTCTCGACCGCCGCTCACCAGGTCCGGCACGGAAACTCTCGGGCCCACAGTCTGCGTCGCTCGTCGACGAACAGGCTTCGTCGAGCAAAGCGAGGAGGCCCTCGCCAACGGCACCCCGAGCCTCGATCGCACCGCCTGGATGCGGCCGTGAGCGACGCACTGCAAGCGCTCTCCGACATCGAAGGCGCTGAGGCCGGGGCAGGGCGGTTGGTCACCCAAGACAACGCCTCCTGGCACTAGCCCGCCCGCCCTACCGGATGCAGCCGGGACCGACGGCATCGACACTGCGGCCCGGCGATCAGACCGGAGTACTCCGCCACGTTGTTGGTCGTTGGCAGTGCGCAGCACCTCGGGACCGGCATCTTCGAACGCACGAGTGCACACCTGGGACAGGAGCCCCAAGTCGACGGTTGGAGCGATGGCGGAAATGATCCTCAGGAGGTGCACCGCCGGCGTCGAAGAGTCGAGCCGGAGGGCGAGGTTCGCGAACCGTTCCGGTTCCTCGGCGGCTCTGCGGCCAAGCTGGGATGCCAACTGATAGGCGCCAACTGCAGTCCCGCAGCGCTACGCTCGTCCCTGACCTTCCGCAATGCAAGAGATCGCAGCCGAGACCGCTTTGGGACTTTCCTTGCATGCGCGCGAGGTATTACCAGGCAGGTGGGTTGGGTGCGTGCCCAAGATCGCCGCATACCCTGGCATCGGTGATCCGGCTCTGCCACGATCTGAGCATGGCATGGGACAAGACACGAGAAGAAACACTAGCCCTGCCAATCAACGCGCTCGCGTTATTGATCCTGGCGGACTATAGCGCTGGGCAGGGCTGGAACTGGCAAAACTGGATGCGAGGAGCCGAGCAACAGGGAACTGCGCGGGACAAGGAAATAAACGCAGCTCTTGGCGAGGGTTGGCAGTGGCTCATGACCCACGGCCTGGTCGCACGTGACTCATCTCAATCCTCGGTCGACGCCTATCGAATTACTCGACTTGGACGTGAAACCCTTGAGTATGGCGTCGACAAGCTCACTGCCGCCGAACGGCTTGGAGTTGCCCTGCACCCACGGATCGCACAGCGCGTGGAGTCCCAGTTCTTGCTGGGCGAGTACGACCTCGCCGTCTTCGCGGCCATGCGCGAAGTTGAGATTCGGGTGCGCGACCTCGCGGGCGCATCCGACGGAGTGCTCGGCACAAAGCTGATGCAATGGGCGTTCGCCCCGGCCGCGCCGGGGCCGCTGGCGGACCCCAAAGCGGAGGGATCTGAACAGGAAGCGGCAATGAATTTGTTCAAGGGTGCGATCGGCCTCTTCAAGAACCCGGCGTCTCATCGAGCAGTTAGCTATGAGGATCCGCTGATCGCGAGCGATGTGATTCTCTTGGCCGATCTCCTTCTCAGACTGCTGGATCGAATCGACAAGAGACTCTGAGCGGCCTAACGGTGAATGGTCGATGCCTAGACCGATATGACCGCAAGTTCCATGATCTGCAGCAGACTTCCCTGGATTGTCACAGAGTCCTCCCGGACCGCGCCGGACAACCCGGATGCCCCACTGGCAGGCCGTCCCGCCGGTTGCACAACCACCGGAGGAACCGTCATGACCGACAGATGCCGCCGCAGCCTAGCTGGGCCAATCCAGTGCGAGACTGTTCGTATGGCTCCTGGACCACGTGTCAACCACTTCTCAGAGAGTATGTTCGTGGGTGGAGGACATGGCGTTCACTCTGCCGTGCTTGAGCTCGCAGATGCACAGCGCCGTTAGGCGCTAGGGTCGGAATCAACCGTTCGTGACGGGGTCCTTCATGTTCACACGGCCGGCCCGGTCCCTCGAGTTCGCCTCAGGTTGCATCGTGGGCTGTGGGTCATCAGCGCGTACATGACCCCCGGGGTCGCTGCTGGGAAGCATCTCGGGGGCTGAGGTTCTGCGCCGCCAATTGGATCGATATCTTCAATCCCTCTATAACAGTGCGGATAGCATCGTTGCAGTCGGCCAAAGCGCGGCCCGTGAGGTCCGGGAGCTCGGCCCACTGCACGATGTACCACTCTGTCTACGCGTGACACTGTGTCTTGGGCCCAGCAGGCGCATGAACTCTGTGCTGCCGAGTCACCACCCTCTACGATTCAGGACATGTTCTTGGTGACGACCGCAGTCTGGGAGCTTGGGGCGGCCGGGGCACTCGGCGCCATCCTGACCGAGGCCGCCGAGGTTGCCCTTTTCATCAAGCGCTATGCGCATGTCCCGTGGATCACGATGGCAGGCTGGCGAGGCAGGAAGGTGGACGGGATACCGCAGCCGTCTCTGCAAACCTATTTCCTCGGGGTGTTCCTGAAGACGGGCGTCGCCTTCGCGCTCGTCACGGTACTTGCTTCAGCGGACCAGATCAGCGGTGCATACGGTGCGCTGGTAACTGGAGCAGGTGCGCTCGTCACAGTCAGCCGACTGACCGCTCAAGGGACCTTTCCTGAAATCACGCCAGGCGCGGAGCAGGCAACGACCACCGATCAACACTTGGCTACCTCCAAGCGCAGATCGCCAAAGACAGCAAGCACCAAACTGGAGCCACCTGACGTTGCCCGCCCGGCGCCAGAAGGAGGCAACCTTGAGTAGCCTGTCGGGTCGGCTGGGTCTGCGAGTGCCCCGCGCACCGCTGTTGCGGACACGCCATCCTTGGCTGGTCGAACTGTTCATGGCGATGTCCAACACACGCCCGGTGTCCAACTCGAATCACAGACTTGAGACAGAGAAGTCGCGAGCTTCGGACCCATGGACTCCTGCGGCGGAGGACCTGGCTCATTTGGAGGCAGAGCGTCTCCGGATCAAAGCCGAGCGAGCCGAACAAGAGCGCTTACGTCGGAACAGCATGGACACGCCACAGCACGGCAGAGAACAGGAATCGCCAAATCCACGCCGCTTCTCGGTACACGCCGTAACACTGATACGCGTACTGGCGCTCTGCGTGGTCGTTAGCCTTTCCGCCGGGCTCATCTTGATCTTCGGCCTGCCAGTGGCATCGGTGGTTGCCACAGCAGTCTCAGTGATCGGACTCGCATCGGTGTCACTCGCAACAAAACAGCGCGGTCCGAAGGACTAGAATTTGCTCGCTTCCAGGGACATCGAACTGATCCCTCCGGGCCGTCAACGGCATGGAGATCAACAGGGGTTCCCCGGGTTCTACGGCCAGGCCCGCCATCTGAGTGGTCAACCTGGCTGTGTCCAGCTCCGCGACTCCGCCAAAGCCCGGTCGGCGTTGTTAGTCGCTGAGCGCAAACCTAGAGTTCACAGGCAGACTTCTCGTGCGGTTCAACCTGAACAAGATCGGCGTCATCGTCAAACTCGTCTCGCGGCGGCTCAACGACTCATCGGCGATCGGGGATCTTGCCGACGAGGATGTTGCCCCGGATCGGAGTTCCTGGGACTCGTATGTTGTCGCCAAGTCCAACCCCTACAACGCCTCACGCTTTTCGACGTCGACGGGGGCGGCGCTCAAGGTGCTCGACTCCAGCACCGACCAGGCCAAACGCCTGGTAGCGATGCGGGCGATCACCCAGGCGATCGCCACCGACCTGCCCTATATCGGTCTGGCCCAGCCGAACTTCGCCTTCGCGGTGGCACCGGGCGCGACCTTCACCAAGGAGCCCGACTTCATGGACGTCAGCACCGGCAACTGGATCCATTACCTGAAGTCGACCGAGTAGTTCAGAGCTCCAGCACGATCCGCGGTCCGACCGCCCGCCACACAAGGCGTGATGCTGCGACCACCGGCGCGCTCCTGCTCGGACAGGAAATCGTCCCGGCGGCCAGGCGTTCCCGCCACCACCTTGGTCTCGCAAGTTCCGCAGTAGTCGCTGGCTGGCCGGCGGCTGCGGGTAAGGGAGTTCGGCAGGCGCACTGGGAATGTGTTGAGTAAGCTGAGAGAATGCACCTGGAGCGACCGGGGCGGGCCGCTGCCAGGAGGGCGTAGTGGGCAGTGACGCGACGCAGCCAGCTTCAAGCGGGTCTATCCAGCACGTCTCCCTTTCTACGACGCCAGTGGTTCAGGCTCATGCCGCGCAGGCCGTAGCGCAGACGTACGGGAACATGGCCACGAATCTGCTCAGCATCGTGCAGCAAACAGAGATTGCTCCTCAGAAGTGCCGCTGGCACCTTGGCACAGTGATCGGCGTCAGCGGGCCGAAGCGCGCAGCCTTGGCCTGGATCATCGCGAATGCTGTTATGGACCAGCGATCCGGTGGCTCGAGGGCGGCTACCCTGTGGCGGACCGCGGCCCTTGCCCAGGCCAAGCTCGCGAGCCCCGAACGACAGCTCGTTGCAGCGTTCATCGATGGTGTATTCGGGCTTCCACCCGACGGCAAGTCTGAGGAGCACCTGATCGGCCACGTCGCCGAGTGGCTGTGGTACTTGCACGCGCTTGAGGTCGTCGATTCGACCCGTACCGTCGCACTGCTCGAACCGCCGAAGTTCAACGTGACCGAACCTGGCGCGGACGGCTTTGTGATCTATGAGGACAACGACACAGGCGACAACTCGTTTCGATTGTGGGAGATCAAGCAGCACACCGGTGCCTCGGCTGTCTCCAAGACGGTGGGTGATGCTTACACGCAGCTCAGTACCAACGCGACGCGGTATCTGGCTCAACTGACCAGCATCCATTCCGCGCAATCCGGCCCTGTTGGCGACCTCTGCAAGCAGCTGGTCGACTTCTGGATCGACAACAGCGACAGCGCCGGTGTCGGGGTGGGAGTCGCGTCGGCACGGGTGCCACCGCCGAAAACATGCTTCACCACCATGGGAAAACAGTTCCCGGGCTTAGTTCAGGCTGGACAGCTCGAGGGGCTGCTGTTGGCGATTGAGGACTTCCAAGGGCTGGCACGAGATGTGAGGACCTATCTGTGGACCGTGCTCTGAATCCGGAGTTCCTGGCAGACGCGCTGGGCCAACATGCAGCGGGGACACTGCCTACGGTCGAGCAGTTAGCCGAACTGATCGCCGATGTGGAGGTCAGGGCGTTCATCCGACCGACCGGTGTGGATGACGAGTTGCTGAGGACCGCCTGGTACCTCCATGGCGTCGCATCGGCTGCCGAGGCAGAAAACCTGTATCCCCTGGCCCGCCAACAACGGGCATTCGCCGTTTCCGCGCACATCTTCGATCTGGCGCTCAACGATCTCGACCGGCCAGCGCACGATCGGCTTACGCTCGCGTTCGGCGCCCAGGTCGGGTATCGACGCGCAGACCTCGACCCCAATGCGACCGCGGTCTGGCGACGGGTGGACGGTTTGCTCGACTCACCACAGCCTGGCTCCGACGACGAAGCCGAGGGGGCAATACAGGTCGTATTCTCGCACGCAGCGGATGGCGCATCCGAGTTCGACGCGAGACCAGGATCCGTCTCGCCGGGCAACTTCATCACGATGGCCTTGCGCGCGGGAGTCGCATTTCTCGGACTCGACGTCGGTCGTGTCGGACAACTCCTTGGCGCTTGGCGAGCGGAGGCGCTAGATATGGCTACTCTCATCGGTGCAGAGACGCTGAGATCGACAATGTTTGGTCCAGCGGAGGCAGTGGTTTCCGCAGTTGCTGATCTGATGGCCTTCTTGCGTTACGGCGAACGCACTAGGCTTGAAGAGGCGCGCGCCCGCCTCAACTCAGTCATCGATTTAGAGGCGGGCCAAGGCGACCACGACGCACGGTGGGTAGCGGCCCACCTGCGCACCATCGCTGACGGAATGGAGACCTCCAGCGTCTGGAGTGTCTTGCCCAGCGGTACGCCAAGCGTCGTGGCTCAGGCATTCACGGTGGGCTCGCCCCCCGTTCTCACTCTCTGGCCGCCGCAACGCGAACTGCTGCAGCGCACCACCGCGAACCCCCTGGATCCTGCCACCAAACGGCTCCTCTTGTCGGTTCCAACCAGCGCTGGCAAGACTTTGGTCGCGCAGATCCTTATCTGCCATCACCTCGCAACCCAATCCGGGAACGTCTGCTACGTCACGCCGCTGCGCAGCCTTGGCCGCGAGATGCGCCAGGCGCTCGCGGGTAGGCTGCGTGTCCTCCAGAAGGGAGTCGGCGGCGACTTTCCTGATTTCGGCGACATCACCATCGAGGACCTCTTCAGCCTGCTCGAGGAGCCAAGCGATAGCTCGGTGGAGGTTATGACGCCGGAGAGGTTGTCACACCTACTCCGCCAGGATCCGGAAGGCGTTCTTGAGCAGTTCTCGATGTTCGTCGTCGATGAGGCACACCTGCTGGCCCAACCCGGTCGGGGATTCCTGCTGGAGTCCTTGCTGGCGATGCTGTCACTCAGCGACGCACGTCTGATCTTACTCTCAGGAGTAATGGGCAACGCACAGCAAGTCGCTACCTGGTTGGATCCAACCAGCACCGACGTGCTGTTCAGCTCGAGTTGGCGCGGCCCACGGCGTCTCCATGCGCTGCTGTACTCCAACATCGTGTGGCAGAGCGGCGACCAGCTCCCAGCGAAGTCAAAGGCATTCGACCATATCGCTCGGTATCCGATGATCGCCGAC
The DNA here is from genome assembly GCF_042882005.1 of Kribbella sp. NPDC058245. Classification (NCBI taxonomy): domain Bacteria; kingdom Bacillati; phylum Actinomycetota; class Actinomycetes; order Propionibacteriales; family Kribbellaceae; genus Kribbella; species Kribbella sp. NPDC058245. Next base: position 227,870 of record NZ_JBHVWY010000008.1, on the reverse strand, counting down.
CTGCGAGTTCGCGCCGCCGAGAGCAACCCCCAACGGCTTGCCACCTCGGTCGACAAACCGATTGGTGAGGTCCTGCGAAACATACGGAAGGACGGCACTTGGTCACCGAAGAGCAAGACACCGTTCTATCGTCTGTGCGCGAGGACGGCACACGCGCTACTGCCTGCCGGCAGTTTGCTAATGATCCTCTCGCGACGTGACTACGCCCGCAACGCTGCTCAGGAGGTGTCTCAGCTCCTGAGCATCGCTCCGCGCACGTCCGCACTGTGCGACTTCCTCGAAGAGCGGCTCGGTGGAGAGCATCCCCTCGTCGATTGCGTCCGCCACGGAGTGGCCTACCATCACGCAGGTCTCCCCATCGATGTTCTCGATGCTTTGGAGCAGGCAATGCGCTCCGAAGTCCTCATCGCGATGTTCGCTACCTCGACGTTGACCGACGGCGTAAACCTACCGGTACGAACGGTGGTGATCTCCGAGACTCGGTACGAAGGTCAAGATCCAGGACAGCAGCTCGATGCACCGCGATTGCTCAACGCCGTCGGCCGTGCCGGCCGAGCAGGCAAGGAATCCGAGGGATGGATCGTGCTGGGTCTCAATCAGGCGCCGGATGACCAGCATTTCGACCTCTTACAGCCAGCGGCCGAAGAACTCGTGATCAGCTCGACGTTGTGCTCCGAGGTGGCCTTGACCCGACTTGCGGAGGCCGAGGAACTCATCGCCACAACGGCCGATGCGATCTTCAAGCTCGGGAAGGGCGAAACCGCGGACTTCGCATCGTTCGTCTGGTTCGTGCTCACCGCCGCTGAGCGCCTTGACTCCTTGGCCACACATCCCGACCTACGAAAGGCAGTCCGGGGACTGTTGGCATTCGCTCAGCTGCCAACAGACCTCGAGGAGCGGTGGATAGCGTTCGCAAATCACGTCGGGCAGGTCTACGTCCGAACTCCAGCGATCAGCAGACTGCGCTGGATGACGGCAGGCACCGCGCTGGGCAGCGCCGTGGCAATCGAGCAGATAGCGATCGCAGTCGCAGACGAGATCACCTCGCGGCACGGTGATCTCGGCGCCTCTGGCATTCCCGGCCCGGTGACATCGGTCCTCTCAACCGACGAGGCGCTTGAGGCACTCGAAGCCGCAGATGCGTTCCTGCTCCTCCTGAACCTGCCGGAGGCCGGCAAAGTGTGGAGCTTCAAGTCGTCGGTGGCCGCCAGGGCCTCCATCGATGTGCCGGTCATAGGCGCGCTACGTGGCTGGCTGCGAGGTATGGACATGCCGGGGCTCGCTGCCGCAATACTGCCGACAGTCTCCGACACCTCATGGCGCCTAGAGCAGACAGTCGACGCCGTCAGTGGAGCATTCGAACACTTCTTGAGCTGGACAGTCGGCGTGGTCACGTCGCAGGTCAACGAGATGCTTGTGGAGCGGGGCGGTCTCGCCGCGCTCCCGAAGGAGCTTGCCTACCTCATCCGTTACGGAGTCGATACACGGATAGCCCAGAACTTGCTGATTAGTGGAGTGAGCTCGCGACGTGTCGCCCACCTCATTGGCCAGCAAGCCGAGGACCGAGAGATTGCCTGGGGACAGGTCCGCAATTGGTTGCGGGATCTGCACATCGACGGCTGGCAGCGCGAGTTCGGCGCGTCACCCCGGGAGGTCGAAGACCTCGCGGAGTTCTGCAGGTCTCCGAGCAAGAGCCCGCTACGACAACTGATCGAGGATCACGAGACTTCAGTCAGCCTCCAACAGCCGATGAGTCCATTACCTCCTAGCCATCTGACGGTGGAGCTACGGATTGCCGATCGGTCACAGCCTGCGGAGATCTGGACGATGGGTCGCTACCCCATCAGTGTCGGCATTGTGGCCACCGCTTCACATCTCGACGTATGCCTGCTGCACACAAGCGGCATCGAGTACACCGCCACTTCTGACGGGATCTCGCTCAGCCTTCGAGAGTCGCGATAACTTGAATCCCGATGCTCTGTGGGTCCAGCCCAGCCGCCGACGTGAATCCAGGCGAAGGAGTGCGAGTGGCGAAGCACACAACGAGGCGGCGGACGCTTGATGAGCTTCAGGTGGTCTGTCGGTGCAGTGGATCTCACACCCGTCGGTCAGGTCGGAGAATTGGCCGAACTCGCTGATTCCGAGGTACCGGGTCGTGTCGCCGCGCCGCGGAGGCCGGCGAGGAAGGCGAGTATGTGCGGGTGGCCGTCCGGGACGGCGTGTAGGCCGGGCCCCCGCCGATCCTCGGAAACCTGTTCGCAGCCGACCCCTCCCAGCGCACCTCTTTACGCACCTCAATCAGCACGAGAAGATGGTCAGCGATGAGTATCTTCGAGTCACAGATCCCTCCGGAGTCCCTTACCAGCAAGCGATTTTGCGTATCATCGACAAGCGGCGGGCAACCTGGGCTGCAAATCAGCGGCTACGGGGTTCGGGCCGGCGGATCCAGGTCAAGCTCTAGCCGTGTGGTTAAGGTGCGTGTCCGGCTCGGACACACCAGCGGTGCATACCTGCAACACCAGAAGGACCCAAGTAAGTCGGCTCCGTGAACCGCTCAGCGCAGCACGGAGCTTTCTCACGTTGCGGCGTCGAGGTGCCTTTCATGAGCGCCCACGTAGCGCCCTTGGTGCCGCCCGGCCGGGGTCTCGATTCGACAACAAAGCAGTCAGCAGCCACACCCGGCCGTACGGCGCTTCCCCTGCCAGCGCTGGCGATCCGACGCACCTCGACGGCCGTCTACGGTCTCTCGACCATCGACAACCGCGGTCGTCTCGTCGACACCAAGCTCATGCGCGCTCTCGCCTGGAAACCTGACCTCCAGGCGGCAATCACCGCAACACGTGGAGTGTTGATCATCACACCCGACGTGACGGCGAGCCTCCGCGTTACCTCCCAGGGCCAGGTGCGCATCCCTGCACCGCCGCGGCATCTCTGCGCACTCATCCCAGGCGACCGCGTCTTCCTTGCGACGGACTCTGACCGCACTCGTGTGCAGGTCTATTCGCCAGCCGCCCTCGACGTCCTCCTGGCCAACGGAGCAACCTCATGACCCCTCCCCAACAACGCCGACATCGAGGCCGCACGTCTCCTGCTCTCGCGCCTAGGAGTCAGCGCCGCCGATCTACTCGCGGTTGCAGCTCCGCAATCCGCCGTACCGACCTTCGCCCAGTACGTCCCGATCGTCGAAGCGGCGGTGACCGCAGGCACCCGCCGGGTCTACAACTCCTACTGGAAACGCGTCGTGGAGCACTGGAGCGCACGCCGACTCGACGAACCCACCCCCACAGAAATCCAACACCTTGCCGAAATCATCAAGCCGACCCTCACCATCCGCCGCAACGCACGCGGCGGCTGCTCCGCCACCGAACACCTCATCGCCGCACTCCGCTGCATCTACCGCCACGCCGAAAACGACCCCCTCGTCCCACCCGGCACCAACCCAGCCCTCAAGGTCGCCAAACCACGCCGTCTGAACTCCACCCGACGAGCCATCCCCGGCCACCAACTAGCCGAGATCAACCACATCGCCGCCACCACCGGCAACGACCCAGCCCTAGACACCCTCATCCTCAGACTCCACACCGAAACAGCCTGCCGCCGAGGCGGCGCGCTAGCCCTAACCCCCAACGACCTAGACGCTAGCCAGTCCCTAGTCCGCCTCACTGAGAAAGGCGAAACCGTCCGCTGGCAACCCATCTCTCCCACCCTCACAACCCACCTCCTGCACCACGCCGAAACCCGCGACGCCTCACCCACTGGACAGCTCCTCCGATACACCAACGGCCAACCCATCACCAGCCGCCGCTACGACCACCTCTGGAGCCGCATCGGCTCCCATCTCCCCTGGGTCGCCACCCAGCAAATCTCCACCCACTGGCTCCGCCACACCACCCTCACCTGGGTAGAACGCAACTTCGGCTACGCCACCGCCCGCGCCTACGCAGGCCACACCGACACTCCCAGCGCCGGCACCACCGCTACCTACGTCAAGGCGACCCTTTCTGAGATCGCCCAGGCACTTGCCGCCCTTACTAATGAATCTCACCCGCTCGCCGAGTTCTAGCCGCCGGACATTCGCTCGATCTAGCTGCGGGTGGGTCGTTGCCAGCCCACCCGCAACGTCCTCGGGACGTCAGACCGCCCATACCGCCCGGTATCTGATCAGTTCGACGGCGTCTTCACAAGGTGGACGAGTTGAGGATCGACGTCAGTGGCGAAGGCCAGATCTGGCAGTTCATGCTCGCCGCCGGCCAGCTGCACCGCAGCCACGCCTTGAGCGTGCGCATAGAACACGGCATGCCCGTTGGCGATGCCGGTGTAGAGGCCAGTGGCGTACAGGATCGCGTCACCGTCGTCGATAGAGCCCTTCATACCGATGGCGGTAGCCGCGAATTGAGCTACCAACTTCTCGGCGGTGCTCGCCGAGTGGCAGGAGTTCAGCACGATCAGAATGGGCGGAGTGCTGGTGGCCGCACAGGCGGCGGCGAAGGCGTCAGCGGTGACCACGATGCCTTCGTTGTGTTCATCCTTATCCTCTTCAAACCCAATGACCTCATCATCGCCGTGCCCGCTGAAGTGCACCACGTGAGGACGGAAGTTGGAGATGCCGTCGAGCAGATCGGCGGGCGCAGCTGCGCGACGAACCCGAAATTCGATCTGGTCGCGGTGCAGTGCCGCCTGAACTGCCTTCTCAATCCTGTCCTGCTCCCGACCAACTCGCAGATCCCCCTCAGGTGACGCGCCCAGCATCAGCACCCGCAGTTTCTCGGACTTCGGTTCGGCCAGTCGCCGTAGTGCCTGGTCGGCTTTGCCCTCGGTGACAGCCAAGCGCTCGTCGACCTCGCGGCGCTCGACAGCTCGCGATGCCTCCTCGCGGCGACGGCGCAACTGATCGTCTCGCTGCCGCTTCAACTCGGCCTGCGCACGTTCGGTCTGCTCGGCCTTTACGACTTTCTGCAGCAGGCCCGCAGCCTCCTGTCCGTACTTGGCAGCCTTCACCTCCAGCGCCGCCGCATCCTTGCCTGCCTTGTTCGCCTCGTCCATTGCGCGCTTGGCTGCATTCAAGTGCGTCCGACGGCTGCCGTCGGTCGAAGCCTTGGCTGCGGCCACATCTTCTTTGGCCGCCTTCGCCCGCTTGTCGCTCTCCTTTCCTCGAAGAGCGGCCGCGGACTTCTTTGCTGCGACCTCCGACTTCACCTTCGCGTCGTGCTGCCTGCGATACATCGCACTGCTCATCGTGGTCCCCCCACAGATCGACAGTAGGCCACCGGCCTTTGCCGCCACTGTGGCATACGACACCGTCCGACAGCCGCAACAAGGTTGCGGCTGGCCAGTCCGGTGCGCAGATCGACCCCAGAGCCGCCGCAAGGCAACTGCGGCCAGGCAGCCGTCCTGAGGGCTGGCGATGGCTGGTCCACGACCCACGCACTGCCGACCGCTCCATGCACAGTTCGAGGCGATCGACACCGTGCAGACCAGCCAACGTGAGCAGCCTGCTCATCATCTGATGGACAGCAAGTACATCTACGCACCTGTATGGAAAGGCGCGAACAAGACTCGATAGCAAGCCGGAATAGTTAGCCGGACTTCAGACTTCACACGGAGACGGTCCGAGTACGGTATTTTGTATTCGGACCAGGCGCAGCGTCAAAAACTCTGTGAACAATCACCCGGCAGTCGGCCGCTTCGAAAGCTTCTTTCCATATATTGGTTAAGATATTGACCTGAGAATTCTTCAGCGGCTTCTGCGGCAGGCTCGTATTACCGAAACCAACTAGTTCAATGACGGGCTTTTCTTTAGTCACACCATCAAGTATCGACGCGACTTCACGCTTGATATTGATCTTTCCGGAGAACAGCCCCGGGCGCGTCAGATCTATCAAGCCTCGATCCGGAAGCCCTGAGTCCATCACGACCAGTCGCGGCATCTCGCTCCGATGTCGCCGGAAGTAGTCCGTCGCAAGCTTAATCCCGGCAGCGAGGTTCGACCCATCACTGTCGGCACCGACATGAAGCGCAGAGATGACCGCGTTCGGGGTATCGCTCTCGTACTGCTCGTCGAGCACAAATTCAGGCGTCCCGTCGAGCGCGATTACCGCCACCCGTCCGTTATGAGCCGCAACGCGGTTCATAACGTGCAGACCATCTCCATCGAAGCACCCCTACCCGACGTGTTCGCATGTACTGCGGCAAGAATTACAACACTGCCAACGTCCTCACACAGAGGTGATGACTGCGTCGGCCCGGCAGACGGCGCGGCGAATACTTCTGGGCTTTTAGAAATCCTCGCGTCGACAAGGAACAGTCCAACTGAAACGATCAAGAAGAGGAAGTACCCAGCCTTCGCAAGTCGCGAGTATCCAATTTTTGCGTGTCCGGCCGCGATGCCGCAGGCAACGACGGAGCCGAGAGCCACGCACAGGAGCACCGCGAACATCCCTTTAGTGATCTGGAAGACCGCAGCTACCAGAGCGACGAACGCCAACGCGCTGGGCACGTCCCACTTACTCAAAGGTGAGCCAGTTTCCCCCGAAGTGGGCACAACTTCAGCGATGCTCGTCGCTATCGGAGACCCTGACTCAGGCTCGCCTGCGTCGCCCGCCCCACTATCGTCAGCAAGGTCCTCAGCGGACTTGCTTCGCAGTTGCTGCCAGTACTCGGGGCCCCTAGGCACGTATTGTCCGCGTTCAGCCGCCATCACCTCAAGGAAGAAGATGAGCGCGCCAAGGCGACCGAGAGGCTCCGGCGCGGGAATCTGGCCATCAAACCATTCCCGAACTTTCGAAACTGGAACATTAACCCGGACCCCCATAGACCTGTACGTCGGCATTCCGGCCGCAGCGCGCAACTCGTCTAGCCGTTCGTGAAAGTGACTCATCCCGGCCTATCCCAGTAAGTCTCGTGCGGCGCAGCACGCACGAAGGGGACCGTTCTCGATCCCCGACTGGTCATCCATCATCCCTGCCATCCTCGAGCCTCAGCGTGATCTCTGACCACCGTGCACATCTCTCCATCCACACTGACCAAGTGGCTCCGCACGATGCCTACCGCCGAGTGAGCCCCCATCAAAGAGAGGCCGGCCCACGGACTGCTGATACAAGGACCGTGCATCAGTCAGTCATTCGTTCGACGAGCTCGTCGGTTCGGCGCGCTCCGGTTGAGGCGCTCGCAGCACGTGGTGCACCGAGACCAAGCGACGGAGCACCTTCGCCAACGGAGATCCGGGATTCGCTCTCCGGTCGTCCACACACATGCCGCCGTCGTCGCATGGGCGGGCAAGGAAGGCGGTGGACTCTACGTTGGCCTTCTGTTCTCCGTCACGGCTCACGGAGCCGTGACGGAGCCAGCGTGCAGGCGATCCCCTGTAGGAGCCAGACAACGACCGATGTCTTTCAGGCTCTGAAATAGGACTCTGACCTGCGGAAACGTCAGCGGATTCGCATACCTGAGATTGCGCGGGAGATGACTAGGCGCTGGATTTCTGAGGTGCCTTCGAGGATGGTGTAGATCTCATCCAGTCTCGAGGGATATCCGGGATAGAGCGCTGAAAGTTGCCTCTCACCTGCGCCTCAAACGTGATTCGGCGTCAATTATCGCTGGTCGACGTTCCACGGAGTAGTGTCGGAGCAAGGGTTTTGCCTACAGCAACATCTATATCGCATGTGCTGCTTGGCCACAGCACATAGTTTCCGCGGCCCTCCGACAAGTTCCGGCAAACACCGCGCCGGCAACGACCCTGACCATCGCTCGAGGCAAATTGCGCTCGTGTTGTCCCATATCTAGCTGAGAATCCAATCCGGCGCGATTCTCAGACCGGCGCGGCTTCATCCCCCGGGGGTTGGATGGCCAAGGAAGTGGTCGCCGGGGTCAGCCCAGACAGGTCGTCGGTATTTGCCTCCTCGCGATGGACGCGCGCTGCAAACATCTCAGCCATCCGGGTCTGGTTGAATACCCCCGTCGGGATCGTCATCGACTGCCAGATCGTCACCAGGTCGTGCTCGACCCTCGTCACGCGTCCGGTCCTGCCCTGGTACTCGACTAGGCCGTTGATTATCCCGGCCCACTCGTCGACGTTCTTCGACCGCAGCTCCAGCGTCCTGGACGGCGACTCCGAGATCCCGACCGCCTCCGGCACACGGTAGATCGTAGTGACGAACTCGACTTCCGTGCCGAACTGGCTGATCGTTCGCACTACCGGCTCGATCAAAGGGCGGAAACTCAAGTATCCCAGGAGCGGCTCGAGTTCGAGCAGAACGTGTTCGCCAGTATCCCGGATGCCAGCGACCACCTGGTATGGCACGTCCTGACCAAGCCTCTCTAGCGCCAACCGGAGCAGATGACACACATCGATAAATTCCTGCACCCGCTCGACTGACGGTGCGGAGTACTCGTGCTCGGCGACGTTCCGCTCGATGTTTAGCTTGCCGAAGACGTTCAGAGCAATCAGTCCGACTTGGTCTAGCAGTTTGAGCTTGGTCGGGAAATTGGCTGGGTTATGCACGAGCATGCCGTAGTTCTGCAGCACAGTGTCGATCATCAGGTGCAGCGCCCGCTTCGCGTTCCCCAACCCATTGATCGCTCCGTGCAGCGTGCCTGGCTCAATGTCCGACTTGGCGAACGACAGGTACTCGTCCGCGGTGACGTCAGTGATCACCGGCACACCGGTACTGCTGCTGACCGGTGAGAAATATGTCAGCGGCCCTTCACTGAAGAACACGATCGATGCCACAGCTGATCCTGACCCATACCCGGTCGGTGCGCCAACCGACATATTTGCGCTGCGTGCCGAATCTGGTGGCCACCGGCTGGAAAGGCAGCGACCCCCCAGCCGCACATTGCGCCTTCGGCGCGGGTAACGAGCCAGTACGAGCGATCGGACGATCCGACCGGGCTCCTGGTGAGCGTCTCCTCCCGGGCGCTACAGATTTAGTGACGGCGGGTCTGATCACACCTGCTCGCAGCCTGACCAAGCCACATCGACGGGGCATCGAAATATCGCCGCCGCCAGCGTCACAGCCCGTTCCACGCCGTGGACGCACGGGAGCTTACGGTCGGCGGCGGCTCCGTTGGTGCCCAGCAAAGCCCTGGGCTCGGCGGTTCGTGTCTTCGAGAAACACCACCCTGGTGGCGATCCTGAGTGGATCAGTTGCTTCGACGGTGCTGCGCCGACGCCGCCGAGAATGGAACTGACCCGTGCCTTCAGCGTTCGCGCCTGGTGCGAGATATGCGCACACTCTCGAAACTCACGCTGTCAACCACCAGGACTTAGACGCCGACAGACCCTCACTGACCTGGGTAGAGCGCAACTTCGGCTACGCCACCGCCCGCGCCTACGCCTACGCCGGCCACACAGACAACACCAACACCGGTGCGACCCCGACCTATGTGAAGGCCGGGCTCCCCGAGGTCGCGGCAGCGGTAGCAGCCCTCACCGGCCAGAGCCATCCCCTCGTCGAGACCTGATTCCACTGCGGATGAACCCCACTAGCTCTCGGTGTCTCCGACTAGATGCGAGGCGCCGCGTCGCGGAGGAGGTCAGCGTCGGAGTCGACTTGGCTGAGCTGGAGAGCGTCATACCAACGTTTGGTTTGCTGGTCGCCCGACAGCTACCTCATTGCACGTCCGCGACTTGTCGGTGATCTCTGGTCCAATGGTGACTGTCTGATGTAGATGCATGGGGGACGGATGAGCGAGGGCCTCGGAGACGAGCTACGGCGTGTGGAGCAGCTCCTAGGAGGCGCCACACCCGGTGGTCCGGCGTATCTCGCACGAACTCAGCCGGGCATTCGGTACTTCGCAGGAAGCACCGTGGCCCCGCTGCAGGTCCCAATGACGCGGACCTCGAGTGGGCTGCTGGTTCCTGCGGCATCAGTGCGCGTGCCACAACCGATCGACCAGTTACGGACCTACCTTGACGCTGAGGAGATCTTCGGGCGGCCCTCAGATCCCCAACTAACTGTAGCCGCGGTCATGGCGCTCTCGGTGGAGCATGCTGTGAGCTGGGCAGCTACTTGGATGGCGATGCTGACCCACCCGAGCCGGAGGCAGCAGGACGTCGATCGGGACTTCGTCGAGCGCTACCTCGGCGAGCCGCACCGCACCAGGGTGGCGAATCTGCTGAGGAATCGCGAACGAGCGCTCGTTATCCGACAGGCCCTGCTCAAGTTCACCAAGTACGCGCTGCTCTTCTGCGAGAGCCGAGGCGTTCCTGGAACAGATGATGACGACCGCCAAGCTGCTTTCGCCTATCTCTGTGTCCTCACAGGGTTGGGACCTCAGAGCGATCTATCAGACGATGATCTCAAACTTGACGGTGGTCCAGGGCCGCTGGGTCGAGAGTTGATCGCGAACCAAATATTCAATTCGACCAGAGATCTTCGCGGTATCTGGGCTACCTTCGAGCGATGCTGGCGGGAGTTGCCACGGGAGCTGGCCGACAACCCCCGCATGCTTGACCTCCCGTCCGAGTACGAGTCCGCAACTGGGGTCGCGCTCGACGATTTGGTCGCCGTCTGCGGTGCCTTGTGGGCGTCTGCGGGAAACGGCACGAGCACGATCGCGCCGGACTACTTCGATTCGCTCGGCTGGAGCGAGCATCGACTTCATCAAGTCCTGAGCCTCATTTCTGCCGACCGGGCAACTCTGCAGGGCGCTCTCTCAAGCCCCGCCGAGCAGGAGGGCCTGGAGTGGTCAACGAGGACTTTCGAGCAGTACCCCGTTGTGCGCTGGCCCAGCGGCCACCTCACTGTGATGAACTCAGACCTGGTTGTCGGCCGTGCGAGCGGCAAATGGCCCTTGTTCGACATCCTGCGCTGCCTGGAATCCAGCGGCAACAGGAAGCTGACTGGCGCAGTCAGAACAGCTGTTGCGCTCTCGTTCGAGACCTGGGTGCTCGAAGGTTTCGACAGCATAGTTGCCCACAGCCCGGAACGCTTCTACAGCGAGGAGCGATTGAAGGCCGCCTACCCCTCCACCAAAGTTGCCGACGCGGCAGTCGACTACGGCGACACCTGGATCGTGATCGAAGTGACCACTGCCGGAATCCAAGCCGCCACCGCCTCAGGCATCTCCGACGACGCGGTGCTCACAGACATCAACGACTGCATCAAGAAGGCCCGGCAACTCGACGCCACAATCAACAACCTACGGAACAAGGAAGAGAGGCTCACCGGCACCGCCGCGCCGGTTCGCCGGCGTTTCAGACCGATCCTCGTCATCGCGGACCGCTTCGCGACCGGTCCCATCTTCACCAACCTTCTGTGGGACCGATTGAAAGACACAGGCGTTCTGCAAGGAGACGACGTAGCTCCCCTGGAAGTCATGGAGATCGAAGATGTGCACATGATCGAGGGCCTCGTCGAACAGACCGGCCAGGCCTTGACAGACCTGCTCACTGGGAAAGAAGGCTCCAGCCTTCACGCGATGTCGATGCGGGAATACCTACTCCTCGATCGCCGAGTAAATCCACGGCCACCCCAGCGCGTCATGACCCGATGGAGCCTCTGGGCCGACACGGCGATCCAACACCTGCGGCGCGCCGACGACGGCAGCGCTTGACGAATCGGGCGACGACCCGCCACAGTCACCGGCGCCAAGTGCCGCTGTACCGAACGCCATTCGTTTGATCCGGTCCCCTGACTGCGGGTGTATGACGTCGCTTCGAGCGGCTCACCTCGCGTGTAGCTCCACAAGATCCTGGGGGTTCGATCTGAGCCGATCCAGTTCGCCGGAAAGCTGGACTACGCGTCCTCAACGCCAGAGGAGCCCCACTGCCTGCCGGCAAGCGCAAGTGCCACGGGTTCTTCGATTTGGACCAACGTGCGCCATCCAATGCACGCGTCATGGTCGCGAACCCACGCCTCTGCCAGGCATCGCGTCGCCATTCCGTCCTCACCGCAGATGCGGAGGGCTTCAGCACAGACCACCAGCGTCTGGCTTTCGCAATCCGGTGCTTGGGAAGCTGCGACTGCGACCTCAGTTGCTCGATCGAACTGCTTCAAGACGGCCAACAGGTAAGCGGCATCGGCTAGCAGGCGGCTCCCGCCGTGGTCGACGAGACTAGCTGCGTCCATGGCCGTCTTGATCTCGTCGATAGCCGCAGCTTGACCACCCGTCGCCGCGAGCGAACGAGCCACATGCATCACGGCTGTGGCGCGATCCCGCGGGTTCGTGATCTCAGCCGCCAACTGACGCACGTCGTTGACGTGCCCTGATCCAGACATTGCAGCTACGAGATGACCAGCAAAACCATCTCGATTCTGAGGAGACCGATCGATAGTTTCTAACGCCATAGCCAAATTTCCAGCCGCAGCAAAAGCACAGCCGATCTCCAGAACTCGGGACTGAATCTCGTCGCCGTACGTCCCCACAAGGTGTCGCGCTGACTCGGCCTCCCCGCAACGAGCAAGAGCCGCGATGATCACCTCGACACGATCGACCGCTACACGGCGCGACTGGTCTTGCCCGCTTGCTAGCAGCCCGTCTACTACCTGTAGGCCGTCAGTGGCCGCCTCGACCACAAGCGACGCGAGCTCCGTCTGGCGAGACAGGGTCTGGCCTACTAGCGAGCATGCAGCCAGTCTTATGAGCGGATCCTCCAAGGACCGAGCTCGCTCTACAGCCTGCCGGCCGGCCGATTGAGCCGCCGCCTCTTCACCGAGCCGAGCCAAATCCGCAGCCACCCTCGCATAACCGTAGAAAGGGCGACAAGCCTGCGCCGCGCTATCAATGACGCTTTCTGCCAGGCCTGGAGTGTTGGCTTGCGCGGCGCAGACTGCAAGTTGCGCAACTGATTCTTCACTGCCATCGAAGTTCGGCTGAGAAACTACAGCCGTAGCCCGAGAGATAAGGGTCACCGCATCTTTTTGACGGGTGTCGAGCAAGGCTGCCTCGGCCAGCCCGATCAGCGCAGGGAAGAGCCTCGGGTCATCCTCTGAAAGGACTGACAACGCGCCCTCGGCGTGCTGATAGTCCCTTAGAGCGGCTTCACGGAAGACGGGGCCGTATACCGTCGGGTGAGAATCATGAGCCTGGAGAGCAGCGAGTGCGAGATCGAGCTCGCCGATGTGCGCCAAGCTGATCGCGACCTCGCTCAAATCCGTCCTCGAGAGGTCGCCCCCGGCACAAGCCGCTCGTGCATGGTCTGCAGCCTCCAAAGCAAGCAAACCGTGACCACGGTAGGCAAGCTCAATCGCGAGCTCACTGGCGTTATCTGCGCCCCCTTCCAGGCGACCATCCGTCGACTGCAATAGGACCGCCAACGCCCGCTCCGGCTGAGTGCTTTTCACGACCCCTTGCCACACGGCACGCCACCCAAGGGTGTCCGGCCCAGCATCCAGCCGCTGAACGAGCGAGACGGCGCCATCAACGCGACCAGATCGAGCGAGTTCCTCAGCGCACCGCGCGACCGCTCGAACAACGAACTCGTCCCGGGGGGAGGCATCACAGATACGTATGGCCTCACGGACGAGTGAATCGACGAACTCAGCAGAAGCCGAGTCAACGGCTACCCACATGATCTCGGCGATCGCGTCCAAACGACTCCAATCGGCTCCCTCTAGAAGCGCGCTCTGATACGCAAGTTCTAGATAGGATCCTCCACTTTCGGCTTCAGAGATCGCGAAGAAGGCCGATGCCATTTTCGTCCAGGCATTCGCATCGAAGATGTCGCGACAGGAATCAATCAATGTCGCCGCAGCGACCGCGTCGCCTACTCTCACCATCAGACTCGCAACCGAAGCGAAATCTTTGCGCGCGAAGGTCCGGTCAACGTCACTCAGGGCGCCTGCGGCAGCGTCGGAGGCGGCCGCGGCTTCGTCGGTCTTTCCCACTGCGAGAAGCGCCTCCGCGCAGGCTGCATATACGCGGGCAGACGCTACTCCCGTTAGCCTATGGGCAATCAGTCTCGCCGAATCTAACTTGTCACACCTCAGATACAGTCTCGCCAGCGCGACCATATCCAGCGCAGAAATCGACGAATCTGAACGATGCCATGCGGCGAGTTCTTCGGCCTGGAGCAAGGCGCCAACCAGGTCGCCAACTCCAAGACAATCGTAGGCCGCATGCAAAACTACCTGGCACCTATCGTTCTCGGGCAGCTGATCAACCAGCTCGCGTGCCTGGCGATGGAGCCCGACTAACGCACAGGATCGAACGGCCTCCTCGACTACCGATTGGTGTTCGCTCCCTGGCACCGACCCTGCCTCGGCGACGAGGCGTCGTGCACGGTCCCGACCACCCGCAGCTACCAGTACACGGACCAGCCGACGGGTGAATTCAAAGGTTTGAGGAGTTTGCGGCTCGCGGTGGATGTCTTGCACCAGCCGCTCGGTCGCTGCGAGAGCGCGTTGCGGATCCTTCGCAGCCAGGTAGGCCTCGGCGATGGCGAGCTGTGCCAGCCGGGGTTTAAAAGTCCCATCGACTAGATGCTGGGCCATCGAATGGTAACCAGCCCGCGCGTATGCGGCGGGCAGCACCTCCGGAATGCGCCCTAAGCGGCGAGACAGGTCCTGGTCGGTGAAGACCAGTCTGCCGAGCAGATCGAGAGTAGCCCCAGTCATCATGGGTGATTCCGCTGCGTGTTGCCGCAGCAGTTCGGCCTGGGCCACTCGGACCTGCCGAAGAGCTGACGCCAGGGTGCCGTGGCGCTCGGCGATCCGGTCTTGGCGCGCGCCGTCCGTAAGGATCTCGACAGCAAGTTCATGGAACTTGCCGTGGTTGACGAGCAGCGCCGGCAACGCGTCAGAAAGTAAGAATGTGGGCGTAGTCTGAGGCCAGCCAGTTTGCTGATTCTTCATTGCCCATTGGCTGATCTTCTCGATCCAGGGTGCGAGGATCCGGTCGGAATGTTTGCTCCAGGCAAGTGCATCGTCGCGATCTAGACCTAACTCGGCCAGTGTGGGCTCGAGTACGGTGAGTACGTGCTGCCCGATCCTGTCATGGGCAAGGGTATAGCCCTTTAGATCGTGGCGGCTGGGGTCAACCGGCAGCGGAGTCAGAAGCCTGCCGTGACTCGTCTCAATGATTTCGCGAACTTCTGCCTCGGTTGCTCCGGGCAAGCATTCGCGCACCGCCTCAGCGAGGTCCCCGATGGTGAGCGGGCTGCCCGCCGCGAGCATGAACGCCGCGACCGCCTCGCCGACCGGAAACTTCATGAAGTCGAGGACATCGCTTCGATCGAACGCAGCATGCGCATGCGGCGATTCAGCCAGCTCGTGTAGGGGCCCTTCGGTGGTCAGGTCATGCAGGGGGCTGCCTTGCTCAATGTCCGAAGGCAGAGGTGGATTTGGCCGAGAGGCAAGCAAAACACGAGTACCAGGGGGAAGCTCCGTGGGGAGCAGCGCCAGGATAGATCCCTTGACTGGCTCTCTGTACCAGTCATCTTCGTCAAGTCCGTCGATGAGGAGGAGCAGTTCCGCCGGTCGATCCCGACTCTGACAAGATGCCCCCGCTCGAGTTAGTAATACCCGGAAGGCATTGACCTCCTGGACGGCGTTGGTTGGGATACTCGACAGGTAGCGATCCCCTGCCAGGTGCGCCAGTCGTGGCAGCACCTCGGCGAGGAATGCCTGACGGTCACGGGCAGCCGCCGTCACGCGGCGTACGAAGAATGGCACAACTGCGACTCCGGGATGATGTCGGACGGCGAACGTAGCCATCAACGCTGTCTTTCCGGACTGGCTCGGAGCCTGCCACAGCCACCATCTCGCAGGTCCCTCTGTGGCGAAGTGGGCCATCACCGACAGTTCATGTTCACGGTCGATCAGCACCTCAGGGAGAAGACCGCGAACTCGCTGCGCTGCGGCCAAGACGTCGTTCGCGACCAGTGTCCCGGCGATCGGCCGCTCGGTCAGCTCGTGCACATCTGCCGACACTTCATCGATGGTCCTCACCAGATGCACCAAGGCGGCGGGCTGAAAGCCTGGCAGCCTCGGCGCGAGGGTGCTGATTCGCTCTACCGAGCGTTCGAGCAAGAACGCGAACATTGCGCCCGCCTCGCCCCCGAGCGACTCCGCCATCGATTCGCCGCCCCGTCGCATCAGGTAGGTCAGGAGTAGTCCACCCTCTCGAGTTGCGTCAATCAAGCGCTCGGGATCGGATAGCTCACGCGCCAGAAGCTCACTCAGACTAGTTAAAGCTGCTTCGCGGTCATTCGGCTCCGCCAGGCCGAACTCAACCCTCAGGTACTGCTCCAGGTCTTCCGCGATCCTCTGTCCGATCTGAGGAAGGCGCTCCTCGGTGAGACGTCCAACGAGGGCTGAGGCAGCCCCAGTCCCGTCGTCAAGCAAGTCAGCGGCAGTGTCGCTCCCCGCAAGTCGAGTCACCAAACGGGCAACAGACAGCCCCACGCCGACTAGTATCCCGAGGTCAGCTACCACAGCCCGATCTTGCCACGCGCGCCCTCTGACTGCGAGGACACACGACGCAGTGTCGGCTAGGACCAAGGAGCCCAGTGCTTCATGCGATAGCGAGCGAGTTGATGGATCCGTAGCTCACATCGACTGTGGACCTCAGAGGCGTCTGCGCTCCGACGGGTTCCTGCGGTCGTCGGGAAGGCTTTCTATGACCTTGGTTGCCCATGAATCGGAGAACGCCACCGTCCATCTGTTCGGTAACCAGACCGGCGCTGAGACGACCACCTCGGACGTCAAGGCCGGACTTCCTGGAGATGGTCCCGCACGAGCAGCTTTACCGAGCGCCATATCCCCTGAACCTTGCGTAACACATGGCTGGACCGACGAGACCCAGTCGGATGCACTCGCGGCCATGATGCGCGCTGCTAACCTTTGCGCCATGACTACCTGCATCTCGCAGGTATGCGACGAGATCGTGCTGGCGTCCCCCCTCGGACACGATACTTAGCCACACGATCCGCAAGCGGATCAATCTCTACGCCGACCGATTGGTCGGCGTAGTTGTATGTCTGGCCCAGTTTCAGAGCTTCGTACAAGGCACTCAGCTCTGCCGGATCCGCCGCATCGAGTGCCCGCCCCACATCCCCCAACTGGTCTACATAAGTAACTAGTTGGTCACGACTCAGACTCTGCTGCTCCGGCAACGCGGCCAGCGCCCGCTCCGCCACCTGCTTCTCAGCCGCCGCAGCGTTGTATATATCCCGCAATTCCGCCGGATCCCATCCCGCTTCGAGCGCTTTCCGGGCCCGCCCCATGGTGACCTTTGCCGCACGGACACGCCCGCGCAGTTCCTCGACATACGCGCCCCGATCGCTCTCAAGATCGTCATCGACCACAAGCGCCTCGATCGTCGCTTCCAGATGCAACGGATCGAACAACGTCCCCACCCACCAGGACGGAACAGATCGAGGCCAACCTTGCCGCACTGCTCGAACAACGCGGCGACCAGCCCCACCCGCCCAACCGCGCTGAGATATACGTCCTTAGACAGCAGGCAACACTCCTGAACCGGCCACCGAAGCACCACACGCGACCACTCGCAGCGATGATGGCCGAGTGGAAGAACCGCGCGAACCGAGCCATCGGGGCAGACGTCCTGGCCACGATCCAGCAGTCCCTCAACCAGCAAGGTGAGCGACCACTCGCCGCAGCAGACCTCAGCCCGGAGACCCTCGACGCCTACGGCGCAGCCACCGTTCTGACCCTCCAGAACAAACGCGCCACCTGGACCCGCTGGAACCTACTAGCCGAAGCAGCCCGCCAGACCCGACTACTTCGACTGGTCTCATCGAGCGACCGCTTCGACGTACTCCAGTCGATCGTCGAGCGCGCCGAACAGCACTCGATCAACCTCACCGCACCCGACCTCGTCGCCGTCCCGACAGCTCGCGCCAACGGCGAGAGCATCTTCACCATCCACAACGGCCAGATCTACACCTCCCCCGTCATCCTCGGCGCCGAAGCCGTACTCCTCGATCTAGCCCGCGACCCCTCCGGCCCAAAGATCAGCGGCCGACGGGTCCAGACAGACGACCTGAGCGCCGACAAGGTCCGCGCACTCCACCGCGTCACCACCAGCGGACAGAAGGTCGAGGCCCTCCGCGGCCCAGCCGGAACCGGCAAAACGAACCTCCTCTCCGCCCTAAGCTCGACCTGGCAAACAGCCCACGGCGAAGGCTCGATCATCGCCCTCGCACCCTCATCAGCCGCCTCCACCATCCTCTCGGACGCCATCGGAGCCCCCACCGAGAACATCGCCAAATGGATCTACGAATCCGCCGGCCTCGGCGCCGAGATCCGCCGACAACGCATCCAAGAAACCGAGTACGCCGCACACCTCGCCCACCGCAGCCGCCGTCGACGCCGCCACCAAAACCTCACCATCCAACTCGCCTGCCTCCGCGCCGAAGACGACCGCTGGACCTTCCACAAGAACCAACTCGTCATCGTCGACGAAGCCTCCATGGCCGGCACCATGGAACTCGCCACCCTCGCCCGCGCCACAGATCGGCCTGTTCAGCTTGATGATGAGCCACTTGATGTATTCCGAGTGCTGGACGAGAGGTGTCAGCGCGTACCCCGGACCGCCGATGAGTTCGGGCACGACCGGCGTGACCCGGAAGAAGCCACCGAAGATGAAGTACTGCGGTCCGTAGGCGTACTGGGCGAAACTCAAGAGGTACTGGGCGTTGCCGAGGTTGTTGTTCTGGTGCCGCTCCCGGTGGCGGTTCATGTCCAGCCAGTCCTCGGGGTCCTCAGCGAGCAGCAGATCCCACGCCTGGGCGCCGCCCATCCCTGCACGGATGTTGAACTTGACCTTCGTCAGCTCCGGCTTCGGCACCGGGATGAAGTCCGTGAACCTGATCAATGCCCGACTTCTTCTCATCTATGCAAACGCGACACCAGGCGATCGGGGCGTCGCGCCCTTCATGTCGCCAAGGTCAGCAGCCCGAGCCAAGCGAGCATCGCCGCCGCTCGGACTTGCTGGCAACGGAACCAGACCAACACGCGACGTCGTGCAAATGCGAGCTTCAACAGTGAAATGCCATGATCGAAGAAGCCGACTGGGGCTCGTCAGCGCAGAAGGCGCCGAGCTCGGTGGCATCCATAACAGCTTGGCCTATCTCTCGCGATCCGAGGAGACGATCAGCGCGCGAGCGGCGGTGAGCGCCGCCGCCGTTCACCACCGGGATCGAGATATGTGTCGGCGGAGTGGCTGATCGTCCAGCAGTTCGCTGCACTCGTCCGATTCCGCATCGGCTGGCGTCACTACCGCATTTGGTGGCGGTGCTGGCAGACGAGCAGGACGGATATCACTCGTCGTCAGGGCGATCACGGCTGGGCAGTTGGCTGGCTGCGAGAATGGCTGGCAGCGCACGACCGGAAATAGTTGGCCCCGCAGGCCGGATCCCTGGTGATGCTGACCGGGTGCCGCAAGGGGTGGGTGCGGCACCCGGCGAGCTCGAGAGACTGGTTGCGCTGCGGTCGGCCATTTCACGCATCGAGCGTTCGTTGTTCGAAGCGGTGGCGAGTGATGCTGTTGGCCAGCTGCTGCCGCGGTCAGTTGTCGGTTTCGCGTTGCAGGTCGGGTGCAGGGACGCCGATGCATCGTTCCGCACTCGCCGGTTTGCCGACAACCGCCAGGTTCAGGCCGGCAGGCGCTCGGGTCGAGGCATTGCGGAGCAGGCGCAAGACCCGGCGGGCGTCAGCGCGACGATGCGGATCGTGAGACAGAACGGCGACGAAGGTGGCGAGTAGCGGTCCCGTCCAAGATAAGACGAGGGCGGCAAGAGTTACGACGAGCAGGGTCACTGGATGTCTCCCAACAAGCGGCACTCCGGGTTGAGTGAGACCATTTAGCCATCAGCGATACGGCGATTGGGGAAATCGAATGGCACCGAAAAAGGCCGAACGGCCGGACGGAGGTGATGACCGGATAGCTGAGTTCGCGGCCTGGCTGCGGAGCGTGCGTCTTGAAGCGAAAAATCCCACTTATGGGGAGATCGTCCGTCGGATCAAGGCACGGGAACCGTCCTCGAGTATTGGGATAGCGACAGTTTCCAACGCACTGACGGGTAGGGGTAGTTCGCGATGGGACACGGTGGCGGCCATCGCGTGGGCACTGGGGGGCTCGGACGCCGTAGTGGAATGCGCACGGCGGTGGAAGCATGCCCACGGAGAAGGCGTCGGGCCAAGCGCTCGTCCGGCCGAGCCAAGGGAGCCGCTGTGGCTAGGCACGCAGCTGACTCGACCCGCCTCGTTCCAGCCACGACAGGCACAGCAGGACGGTCTCGAGAGCGCACGGCTGGCTGGCAAGGCGGCTGTCGTATCCGGGTTCCCCGGTACCGGAAAGAGTCATCTAGCCGCGGCGTACGCTAGTGAGAGGTGGAACGCCAAGAAGCTAGACCTGGTCCTGTGGGCGCCCGCAGATGATCGTGTCGGCATCACAACCTTGTACGCGGCCGCGGCTGGACACGTCGGAGTCGGTGACCCGAATGATCCCGAAGCCGCCGCGCGCCGGTTCCTGGGGTGGACGGCGAGCACCGAGGCGCGATGGCTGGTCGTGCTCGACGGAATCGAGCAACCCGGACCTCTGATTGGGTTATGGCCGGTCCCCCGGCCAGAAACTGGCCAGGTGATCGCGACAACGGTTCGGAACGATGACACGCTGTTCGACGAACGCAGCAAAATCGAGCTCGCGGCGTTCTTACCCGAGCAATCCGAGACCTACCTCCGCCAGCGACTTCGCGAGGGCTTGGCCGACGACATCGCTGGTGTCGCGGAGGACCTGCAACATCTGCCATTGGCATTAAGTCACGCCGCCGCCTACCTCAACGACCAGGAACTGAGGTGCAGTACGTACCGCAAGTTGTTCGGAGACAAGAAGCGCAGCCTCGCGGAATTGTTCCCGCACCTGAGCGAACTATTCGACGGCTCCGTACGTACCGTCGCAGCGACGATGAGCCTCGCAATAGAACGCGCGAATGACGCCCCTCCTCCCGGAGTCGCCGGCGCCCTGCTCGAGTTAGGCTGCCTACTCGATCCCAATGGGATCCCAGCAGACGCTTTTGGCACCGAGCCAGCCACCGAATACGTCGCGGCCAGGATCACGGCGACAGTGCAAGGAGTAGCAACACGCGAACTCACCCGCCTCGCGCTGGCCAACCTTCGCAGGTTCAATTTGATCACTCACAGTGCCGCGAGCGGCGCCGTGCGATTCCACGCTTTGGTCCAGCGCGCCGCCCACGAAACGCTTCTCACCGACTCGCGCGTAGCCGAAGGCGTCACTATCGCCGCAGCCGACATGCTCCTCGCTGCCTGGCCCGACATCGAGAGCGACCCAGAGAAGATCCGGCAGCTTCGTACCAACACCAACGTCCTCGGAGAGTCGCTGCACGAGCAGGCTTTGTGGAAGCCCATCAGCGGAGTCCACCCTTTGTTGCTCCGCCACACCTCGAGCCTGGGAGACGCTGGGCTTCTCACCAACGCGATCGCTGCCACCGCAAGACTCTGTGACACCGCGGAACGCCAGCTGGGTCCTGACCATCCCACCACCCTCATCAGCCGCAGCAACCTTGCAGTTTGGCGCGGACGAACTGGTGATGTCGCCGGTGCAGCCGCCGCCCTCGAGCAGATCATGGTCGATGTCCTGCGCCTCGCAGGATCAGATCACCCAGTCACGCTCACCATTCGCAACAACCTGGCCTACTGGCGCGGCGAGGCGGGTGATGCTATTGGCGCGGCCGCCGCATTCGAAGAGTTGCTGACTGAGCAGATGCGGATCCTGGGACCCCTTGATCCAAAGACTCTCGTTACTCGCGGCAATCTGGCATGCTCTCGCGGCAAAGCCGGTGACGCCCGTGGGGCGGCCGCCGATTTTCAGCAGTTGCTGACAGACCAGCTGCGCGTGCTGGGGCCAGATCACCCAAATACCCTCCTGACCCGCGGCAACTTGGCTTTCTCGCGCGGTGAGGCCGGTGACGCCCAGGGGGCAGCCGCTGCGTTCGAACAACTGCTGGCCGACAAGTTGCGAGTCCTTGGGCCCGAACACCCTGACGTACTGCAGACGCGCAACAACCTGGCTGGCTCGCGCGGTGCGGCCGGCGACATCGCGGGTGCAGCTGCCGCATACGAGCAACTGCTGGCCGACCAATCGCATCTACTGGGAGCCGACCACCCCGACACGCTACGTACCGGCGCAAACCTGGCATATTGGCGGTCGAAGTCCGGCGACATCGTAGGCACACGTAAAGATATCGAGCAAAGTTTCAGGGATCAGTTGCGGATCCTGGGACCTGACCATCCGGACACATTCGCAATCCGCAACAACCTGGCGTATCAGCGCGGCGAGGCAGGAGACGCTGCAGGTGCGGCCGCAGAGTTCGAGCAATTGCTGGTCGATCAATTACGGGTCTTGCGATCTGATCATCCAGATGTACTGGCAACTCGGAACAACCTGGCACTCTGGCGGGGCAGAGCCGGAGACCTCGAGGGTGCAGTAGGCGAGTTCGAGCAGCTTTTACCTGCTCTCTTGGGTTGCCTGGGCCTTACGCACCCCAACACCATGGCCACGCGTGGCAACCTCGCGTCCCTGCGCGGCCAGACTGGCAACCCCGTCGGCGCGGTCGCCGAGTTCGAGCAATTGCTGACCGACCAACTGTCGGTCCTGGGACCCGATCATCCCGATGTACTCGCCACCCGCAACAATTTGGCGCAATGGCGCGGCGAAGCTGGTGATGCGATCAGGGCAGTTGCCGCGTTCGACGAGTTGCTGACCGACCAGTTGCGAGTCCTCGGACCTGATCACCCCGATACGCTCAGCACCCGCAGCAACCTGGCCAGTTGGCGCAGCGAGATTGGTGACATCGCCGGCGCGGCGGTCGCGACCGAGCAGTTGCTCGCCGATCAGTTACGAATATTGGGTTCTGATCACCCCAGTACATTCATTACCCGCAGCAACCTGGCCCACTTCCGCAGCACGGTTGGTGACGTCGTTGGCGGGGTGACCGCAGTCGAGCAGTTACTGGCCGACCATTTAAGGGTTATGGGGCCTGAAGACCCGCACACCCTCGCCACTCGCAGTACCCTGGCCCACTTGCGCGGTCGTTCGGGTGATGTCGCGGGTGCGGTCGGTGCCTTCGAAGATCTATTGATCGATCAGCTGCGAGTCCTCGGAGCCGGTCATCCTGATACAGTGGAAACTCATGCCCACCTGGGCTATTGGCGCGATCAGGTCGACGTAGACCATGATGATCCGATGCTGGATTAGAAGGTCCCCGGCCCACCCCAGTAGAGCCCGTTCCGGAGGCTGATTGACGGCATCCAATGCCATCTCGTGCGTTCGGCCACCCAAATATGGGGCTAGCGGACGGCCGTCTTTGGGCGGGATCGTGGCGCCACTTGCGCTCTGCCGGGCACGTGATGGCCCCTCGCGTGCCGAGGACTGAATGACTAAGCAGCGAGTCTTGATCTTGAGCGCCATGGGCAACACGGCTCCCGAACGGCGTGCACTGGCTGAGCTTCGCGAGGTCGAGCGAGCGATCCGGGTAGATGCGGATGCGTTCACCGGTGACCGATGTCGGTCCGCGCGAGCCGCACATATGTCGCCCAGCACCTCCTGTTCGACACCTCGCCGGCTCACTGTCTCGCGCCGGAGGGAGTGCACGCGCGCGGCGGGCGACGAGCGGACGCAGGAAGGCCTCAGCAACCTTGGGTGCGTTGACGAGCGCTACCGCATCATCGGGCCCCGCCATCACATCTCGACAAAAGTTCAGCCACTCGTGCCATCCGATGAGCATGACGATTGGCCAGACGAGGCCCGATAGGACAAAGAGGCGTGAGCCCATAGTGCTGCACCATCGCAACTGAACCTCAGCCGAGACAAAGGTCCGCGACCGGCGTGCCCAACTGCGATGGGACGCGACACAGGTCGAGCTCAGAACCGTTATCGGTCACGGAATCGCGCCGGTGCGACCGCACCTGGCCGATCGAGTCCCAAGCGCGTGAGCGGAGATACGCAACATCTATCGGCCCCAGCGCCTCGGTCCGACGTTGCCGTCGCCAGCCTTAGCCATGGTCCGCGGTGTAACACTTTGTGACTCTCTTCGATACATGGGTCGGGGGGATGAGCAAATTGCTGATTCGGGACACGTCCTGGCGACAGAATCTCGCGCTCGCGGTGACTATGGCGGTACTCACCGGCGGCGTCGGCGTCTTTGTCATGACAAGGCAGAGCGATCTGGGCGAGGTAGCCGCGCCCAAGGTCTGGCCGCGATTGTTCTACTCGTACTTCACCAAATCAGATCTCATCGTCATGCGCGAAACAGAGATTGTCGCGCGTGTGGCCGCACCTTACGTCTCTCAGTACCGTGGCGCTGTCTGGACCGCGGATGGCCGGTATGTCGCGACTTTGGTCGATGACGTAACCGAGATCGAACGCGCGGACCCGGCGCAACGCGAACTCGTCTCTGTAGAGGCCGCGACCGGCAAGGTGCGACGCCTCAAGTGCCCCCGGTGCACGAGTCTGGTGGCGGTCGGTGGAAGCGAGGTTTTGGCGTCGGTAAGTCGCGACGCTACGCGGAATGCGCAGTTCAGCGGCGGGCTGCGGGCAGATCTAGCCTCACCTGGAGCGTCGGTGCCGCTGCCGCGCGCAGCCGATGACGGAGCTTCATTGACGCACGTCATGTTCGCCGCCGGAGCAGCAGGAAAAGCGCTGCTGATGGGCATCGATGTCCGTGAGCAAAGTGTCTTCTACATCTACGACCGCGACGGCAAATACCGGCTGTCCGCATCCACGACGAATCCGAAGAATGCCATCCGCTTCGTTTCGGAGGCTAGCGCAGTCGCCTTGGGCGATGAAATCCGGTTCGCCGTCGGCTCATCGGTGAAGGAAAGTGAGTACGAATGCGCGGAACTCGGCTCAGTCGAGATTCACTCGTCGAACGCCCCCCGGTGAACACCAAGATTGCCGACATATCCGCCCGAGGCGACCAGGCCGGCGTCACCTCGATGGTCAACACCCGCGACCTGTGGTGGGAGTCCGACGGTGACCTTCATGCCACCGCATATGCAGGGCGCTGCGTCGGCAATCCCCGGCTGACGACACCTCCAACGGAGTGGAGGTTTCATGACGGGCATTGGTCCCAGGTCTCAAAGGAGCCGAGGTGGCAGGTGCGCCCGCTCGGCAGATCAGCACGCTTGCTCCTTCTGCCTGACGCCACGTACGCCGACCAGAACGAACTCGTCCTCGAAACCAACGGGCGACGGGTCTTGATCGACCCAGATGTCGTCGCCATCGCCGCTGCCACACCCACCTCAGAGGTTTTGAACTGCCACTCCTGCGAGTTCACCGTCGACGCGAGATACAGCGAGCGAGCTCGCAAACCGAGCCCTGGGCGAGCGGCATTCATCGGCGACTGGTACGTCCATGGGTGGGAAATTCGGGTGAAGGCCAACCACCTGGCGACTAGCCGCATCTACCGGGTGTCCTGCGTACGTCCCTTCAACGAGGACTGCTTCGCCGACCTGGTCTACTCGGTCGCGATCGATGCGGGGGGTCGGACGATGCGCCTCACGCTCAAGTCGGTCCGGTACGCGATCAACGATGGCGGTGGTGGCCGAGCCGTTGTGCACCCGGTATTCGAGTCTTCGTCGGGCGGCTTCAGGATCGGCGAAACGAGCACGTACCGCTGGGTCCGTGACGGGCTGCTCAGGGACATCGAGGTCCCTCCGGCGGCCAGAAATCCATATCTGTGCAGCACTCTGCATCCACCGCGACCAGCGCGCGAATGCGGCGCCTAGTCATACGGTCCCATCACAGGTGAGCCGGCATCTTCTGCCGGTGCCTCTGGACCACGCGCCGTCGATAACGAAAAGAGAACCGACCTTGAGCAAGAGATCAAAGGCTCGCGCTGCGCGTCGCGACATGAGAGTCAAGGCTAAGCGATCGGCGGCGCCCGAGGGAACTGTACTTGCGGCAGCGGCGACCGACGCCCCGCGGACGGAGGAGGGGCTGACACAACCGGCAAGCCGGCTACAGGCACTGTGGAGCGCGATCACCAAGGAAGCGAGGACTCATCCGCTGGCAAGCGCGGGAGCTCTCGCCGCAGTCGTGGTGATCGCACCGCTCGTCGTTGGCCTGATCCAACACCTCAACGATGATCCGCTCGTCCTGCAACGCTCGCCGATCGACTTCCGAATCGGACAGAACACGTCACCCGACGCTGTCGTGCCCGGAACCGTCAACGACGGAGACCAACCACCGGGTGATAACGAGGACTTCAAGAAGTGGGCCCGTTCGCATGGAGCCGTGTACGCGAACACCGTCGCAATCAGCTTTGTGGCAAGAAGCGATATCGATGAACCGACGCTCGTCGTCGGCGCAAGCGTCAGAGTGGTGGAACGGCGGAAGCCGCTAGCGGGGACCCACGTCGTGCCGAACGGCGCCGGCCCCGGCCCTGACCGAGTCCTCTTCAGCGATCTCGATCAGAATCCCGCCACCGTCCGCCTAGCCGCTGGATGGTCGTTCCCACTCACAGTCTCACGAACTGACATCGAGGCGTTCACGGTCGTTCCGACAACCGAAAACTGTTACTGCCTCTTCGTGATCGAGTTGCGATACGTCGACCCAGACGGGAGCACTCGGACAATCTCCATGGACGATCACGGCAAACCCTTCGAGCTAACCAGCGCGACGGCCGCCACGAAGAAAATCACGGTGAAGAATGAGTAGGGTCAAAGGTCGCCCGGCGAACATGACCGCCGCCATCCTAGCCGTCGGCGTTTTGGCGGGATGTACCACCGCCAAGGATGAGGCCAATCCTCCTGCCGTCACTCCCAGCGTCTCCCCGTCGATGGTTCTGGACACCGTCGAGGGGGCCAGTGGGAGCGCAGCAGCGGACATAGTGGGCTTCCTCATCACACGCCCTCCGAGCGATTACAACAGGGGCTTGGCGGATATCGGTCACATGGACTTCATCACCACCAGACAAGATCAGGACGGTGTGGGAGACGCACTATCCGGACCACACCTGACGATCAACCGGGACCTCGACATCCTGCCGAACGGAGAGGATCCGACTGGTGGCAACCAGGTAACAGTGCGCGCCACGGTTCCGGTGGCGAATGGCCGCATTGCCAGTGCGGACATTGATTTCACGTTCACGCAGCACAGTTCACTGGCCGGCCGCGAGTTTTCCCCGGAGAGCCTGCGCGCCGCATTGCGTACGGAAATGGGGGCGGAAGTCGCCTTCGACTCCGTGGCTGTGACCCTGAGCGGTGCCCCAGTGATCGCTGGCACGGGCTACTACATCATGCTTGATGAGAGAACCGGCAAACTCGTCATGATCGACGACAAGACCATGGAACAAGTGGCGGCCACTGTAGCGCAAGAGCGTCAGATCGTCACGACGCTGCAGAAGTTCATGTCGATGCTTAAGTCTGCAGAAACTGCGCACAGGTGACCGCACATGAGCGGCCAGCCGTCGAACAGCGCTGAATAGATCTCCCACGGCAGTACTTCGAGGCCGCGGAGCCATCTCGCCACACGACCTCGATTTGAGGACAACGGGCGGGAATCCCTCAACACCGTACGCGCCAGGCGCTACAGGGTCCGCCTAGCGCCGCCGGCCCGAATCAGGAAGTTCTTCGAGGTCGGAGACCTCTAAAAGTACGGCGCGGCCTCCTATTAATCACGAACTCACGGCTCCCCCCTCCCAACCGCCGGCGAGATGATCCTAATTCCCGAATCACCACGCATCACCCTCCGGTTCCGCCGCTGCCACCCAACGCGTCGATCGACCCACGTTGCCTCCCGGCAACTGCATCCTGACCAGAACAACATTGCGAAATTACAGACCACGCAGAGTCGCCGCGGCATCAAGCCTCTGCACCGCTGCCACCCGACCATCGACGCGCCGCCTCGACATCCACCACCCGCCGAAGGTCATCAACCGTCACCTTGACGCGATTCATGACACGAGCGTCGTCAGCCCGATCTTCGTCGAGAACCTCGAATCACAGATCCGGGACCTCGGCCCACGGTGGTCACCGTCAGCAAGGACATCAGGAAAAGCAGCGACTTTCCCGGATCTGCTCAACTTGCGGCGGCCAACGGACTGGCACCGGCGCTCGATCGCCTGTGGACCGCCGCCGAACTCCGTGGGGTCGCTGATTCAACTGACAGCTGCTACGACAGACGCCAGCACAAGAAGGCTCAGAATGGCTGCACGGTGCAGACCAAGCTCAACAACGAGCCGCAGAGCTTCGTCTTTAGACCGACGAGTCGGAGGCCAGGAAACGGCCAGTTGTCGCGAAAGCGACCTACAGCACGAGGATGACGACGACGCCTGGTGTGTAGTTTCTGTGCTGCGGCGAGATGTGCCGGAACGTCACCTCTCGCCGAACGATCAGAAATTCGATTCATCTGCCAGTTGCACTAATCCGGGATGACGCTGGCCGACGTCGCCAAGCGCATCAGCCGCGACCCCGTCCATGTCCGTAGGGCTCGTATCAGCCGTCATTGGCCGGGACTGCCAGCGCCCAGGCTTCTTTTCAAGGTGAGCGTGAGAATTTAAGGAGTTCGGACGTGTTGTCGCGCCAGGTGTCATCTGGTAGACGCTGTCCCGAGTGTCGTCGCTGCAGAGGTCGGCAACCTCGCCAGGAATTCTTCCTTCTATTCCCGCGACTTTGTCGTCGCCCCAAACGTCGCACGCCTCATGGCCACGAACTTCGGCTGCGAAGAGCTGAATCACCGGACTCCTGGCCAGGCGCCCGGGTAGATCCGGGCGCCTGGCATCGCGTCAGAAGTTCTTTGTGATCGTGTCACCCCAGTCGGGTCGGTACATCTCGACCCACGACTGGTGATACCCACCCATGTTGCAGCTCACAGTGATCCATGCCCATCCACCGCCACTTGGGACGCGTCCAGATCGAACATTCGTGAATTTGATCTGGTATCTGGGGGTGCCGTTTGCGTCCGAATCAGAAACGAATTTCGCTCCGTCAAGGCTCCCCTCGGCATGAATATGCTGTATGCCACCCACATTGGTGCAGCCAGCAGTCCCCTTGACGTAAACCGTGCTGCTGTTCGACCAGGCGGCAGCTGATTGGGCAGCTGCCAAGGTGCCTCCCAGCAACGCCGCGACGGCGCCGAGCGATGCAAGCGCTTGACGCACACCTCTTCTCTGCATTTGCTTCACGAACCGACTCTCTTTCTTCGGTGGCAGCGCCGCGTGGCGTGTTCTGCGGCAATCGCCTGTTGGTACAAACAGCTTGAGTCGGCAACTCGTTCGGCACCATTAGACCGAGGCTGAGACTGCGGGCGCCCGTTGTACGACAAAGTCGTAGAACTGAGGCATGGCGAGTCACAATCATCCGTATGGATGAAGTTTGGCGGCCACCGCCGCCCGCTGTCGTACCCCGAACTTTTCCAAGATGCGAGTTACGTGGGCCTTCACTGTCGGCACCGTGATTCTCAACTTACTCGCGATCTCGTTGTTGGTGAGGTCGTCGGCCAACAGGAGCGCGACCTCCTGCTCCCGCGAAGTGAGTTTGTCCAAGAAGATCTGAGCTTCGGCCGACGGCCTCAGCAGCAGGTCGTTGATCTCACTCTGCGCGCGCTCGCACATGTCCCGCAATTTGCCGAGCTCACGTCGTACAGCCTCAGGGTCAGGCAGGTCGTTCTCAGTGATGCTGATGATCTTGCTGCGGAGTTGTTCCAACCGGTGGCCGGACGCCTCGACGACGTCCACGACTGACATGGGCCCGGCGCCCGGGCTATCGCCGCCGAGCAGCCTGGACTCACGAGCGACATCTTCCCGTTCACGCACTAGTGCTCTGACCACGCTCTCGGCTAGCCACTGAAAGGCTCGGGCGATCTCCTCGTCGTAGACGCCGGACTCGTAACTCTGCATCGAGGCGAGTCCGACGACCGTCGGTCCGTCAAGGGACGGCTCAAGGAGAGGAACCGCGATAGCATCGCGGGACAGTCGTTCCTGATCACCGAACGAATGCCCCCGGTTGAGCAACCGTCCGTCGTCCATGCTGTACAGGTAGGGTTTCGAGTTCTTCTTTATCCAGGCCGCAAGACGATCCGGTCCATATGTCTGGTGTCCTGGAGGCTCCTCTTTTGGCGTATCAAATATGTAAGGGATGACGAGATATTGGTTGTCACGGAAGAATGCGACGTAGAAGCTATCAACCGGTGCAATCGTCCCCATAGTCACTCGCCACTGGTTGTAGAGCTTGCGACGCTGGCCCGTAGGCAAGTAGCTGACGGTCCGGTAGGCATCACGGAGAATCTCGGCCAGTTGGGGCGAGAATTGGTTGAGCTCGGACATAGGCACCGTCCTCCGACGCTCCGCCGACTTGGGCTATCGGTAATTCAGGATTAGCGTACAGCTATCCGGTCGTGCACATGGTACAGCTTCCGCCGTTGACAGCGATTGAATCGATCCCCACGAAGTCGTTCCTTCGGGGCAGCTCCTGAACGCCGAACACGAGGAGCATGCCGCCCCTGTACTGAGGAGCGGCCGCACCTCGTGGTCCGCGAGCGCCGACCGGGCCGGCAGGCCCAGCGCCTCCTGAGTCTCCTTTGAACTCTTCGAAACGGCTGGCACCGAACCATGGGACTGCTAGCCCGCCGACAGCCCCGGCAAGGACACCGACCAGTGCAACAGAGGACAGCAGCCTCACACCCGCCATGAGCTCGCCCCCTACGCCCGCAACTCTCTTTGAGACGCTGCAGCTCGATCTCCTCCTCCAGATGCGCAATCGAATCCTGCCGCCGAGCCCTCGTACGCCGGGCGGACCTTGCCGGCTCGTCATCCGTCCAGTCGAACCGCAACCCCTCGGATCGAGCCAACTGTGCTCCAGCCGAATCGATCGCGGCATCAAGCAGCTCAATCAGGCGCGCATTCCGCCAACTCGCCGCCCGATCAGACGTTGCATCCGGCCGTACACCACCCACGAAATCCATGGCTCGAACATCGCCACCAACCGAGGTGGCCGGAACCTAGATCATCGATTCCAGGACACGGCCGCAATCACAGCGAGAGCCCAAGATCCTGCTCAGCGAAACGCCCCTGTACATCGGTCTCAGCTCGCGGCGAACGAACCCGGATCGGTTCAGCGCTTGAGTTCGAGTGCCGCTCAACTCCACCGGCCAAACGGCCGGCCGCGGTGACCACGCGGCTGCGCATGGCATCGATCAGCCGAGCCGGCGGTCTGGTCCCCACCACCGACGCGACAGCAGACAGACGGTCAGAAGGCGACCGGTCAACCACACATCCATACCTCGCAAGTACGGCGTACGCAACAGACTCAGCCTCCAACGCCACCAGCCCACGACACCCAGAGCCACTCGACAACTTGTGCATCCGCAAATGAGCAACCCTCATCGGCACCGTAGCCAGCCGTGAAGTCTGGCGCGGCGAAGGCTGCTGCTCCCACGTCTCCATGCCCGCCGACGACTGCTGAGGAACCTAGTCCAGTCCGTCGCAGATCCAGGACCGATCTTCGAGCCACATCGGACCGAACACCTCATTTAGCAACCGAACCAATGTCGCCCCATCGACGAGCTCGAGCCGGCTGTCGTCCGCAGCCGCCGCGACGGCTCCGCGGGTAAATCGGCCAATGGCCACCAGAACGCCTCGACTCGCCCCACTCCGCGCAACAACTCCCTGGAGCTGCCGCGCAATCTCGACACCAACCGCAGCAGTGTGTGCCTTGCACTCGATCTCGATCAGCTCAGTCCGTCCCGGAGACATCCTCCGTGCAACGACGTCACGGCCCCCGTCCCGCGATGGAGGTGTCAGCTGAACTGCGTAGCCCAGCTCCCGATAGAGCGCAGCCACAAGTCTCTCCAGCTCACGTGGACTGACGTCGTACAGCGCGTCCGTGCCCGCCGTCAGATCATCGACGTACCGGGCCCGGATGATCGATATCGCGTCCAGTAGACCCTGCGATCTCCCCTCGGGCCGAATTTCCCGGTAGACGTTGAGGTATCCGGCGATCGCGTGAATGGCCTGGCCTGGTGCATGCGGCAGCAGATCCCGAACCCAGCGAATGCTCGGATGCGGCTTGGCAGCACCGCCCAACCAAAAATGCAAACGCCTTCGATACTCCACCGGCAGAGGCGACATGACAACGTCGTAGTCCCAGTGCAGAGCCTGATAGAGCGTCTCGCTGTCACGCGCGAAGCTGGACTCCTCGAACAGGAAGAGCCGCAACAAGGCCCGAACTTCGTCCTCCGAGCGGGACGACACCGAGCTCAGGTACTCCTGCCGCACTTCAGCCGATGGAAAGCACCAGAAGTGATAGCCAGCTCTGAGCCGGTCGGTCCATTGCTGCACGCTCTCGTCCTCGCCCAAGTCCTGGGCGTCCCAGAAGTCATCGTCGAGCCGCTCCTCGTGCCGTTCCGCTGCCCCTGCTGGAAGCACCGTACGGAGCCATTCGTCCAGCCGGCCGTCCCAGCACAGCCGAAGCCGGTGAGCGAGGCCGGCCTCCCTCAGTTCCTTGACCTGCGCCGCCAACGACATCGTCTCGCTCACAGCCCGGTAGGCTACCGCCGGGTGGGATCCGTTGCAGTACCTGAGAAGACCCTCGAGCACTGGTCCAGCCAGTACTTGAGCTACCGTTTCAAGGCCAAGGCGTCACTGTGGTGGCCCTCGAAAGGCGAGGACATTCGCGTCACTTCGCTGCCGCGCCGCCCGGGCAAGGCGGTACAGATCGAGCTCAAGACGACGACGATCACAGCTGCCAACCGGCAGGACGTGCTGATCGACCTACTGCAGTTGTGGAACTACCTCCAACTGCCACTGAGCCAGCAGCCCTTCTACGCGTTCCCACGACCGGTCTGGTCCGGCGAGCTGCACTCGGCCGCACTCGCCGCGGGCAAGAGCGTGACCGAGCTGGCGTACGGACGAAGCGGACCGAAATGGTGGTTCGCCAAGTGGATGGTGGTTCTGACCGCCGCCGAGATAGCCCGGGCGCTGCACCCCAAGTTCGACCTGGCGGTGCGGCCGGCCCGCAAGAGCCTGGCAAGCCTGGTTCGCTACGAGTTCACCGGTCGCACGAAAACCGAGCTTTGGGGACCGCGACAGTCACTGGCTACTCCGCCAGATCCGGTCGACTGGCGAGAGTTCTGGAACCAGCTCCTTCGCTGCGGCCAGACCAAATGGCCGCAGCTCGTGCGAGTACCGGCGCGAGCCTTACCCACGCACCTGCCGGATTCCATCCCCTCCGAAACCGTCCTGGACATGCTCGCCGACGTGGGCGGCCCTCACCAGCCCATCGACGATCTTGTCGACCTGGTTCCCCACCCCGACGGCGGATTCCGCCTGGGCCGCGAGCGGGCGAATAATGCGCCGGTCGTCATCGAGGGCGCTCCCGACGAGCACCGCCAACTCGTCTTCCTCGACGCCAGCAGTATGGCGTGACTTCAGCCGAGACAGCGGGCCGCGTCCCGTTCGATGTTCATAACCTGCTCGAGCCCTACATGCAGCTGAGCAGTGGTGTGATCCAGTTCGTGCGCTTCGAGTATCAGATTGCCGGACTTGTTTGGCTACACCGGGCCACTACTGCAGCGATCGACGCCGAAGTCGAGAACCTCGCAGCTATCCGAGGGTCCGGCGCACATCTCGTGCCCGGCTATGACGCTGAGTCCGACGACAATCTCGACGATTCGCTCGACCTCCTCGACCAGGACGTGGCGCCGATCAGCGCCGGAACGATTCTGATGGCATGCTGTGGCGCCCTGGAATCGTTGCTGACCGATCTCCTGCCGACGTCCGATCGCATCGAGGTTCGCGGCCTTAGCCGAAAGGTGCAGGCACTGATGGCGCTGTGGCCTCAGCGCGCCACAGTTGAGCACGTGTTGGAGAACACCCGCTGGCTGACACAGCGGCGCAACTCGTTCGCACACCGGCTGCTGGACGAAGGTGGACCTTGGGAGACGAACCCGGACGCTCCTCGATTCGTCTTTGGCGAAGACATGGTTGAAGAATCGTTCGAACGAGTCGGCGAGATCGCAGAAATTCTTGACGTCGGATACGGCCGCTACTCAACGCGTCGCACGACCAGCGCCCAGACGGCACGAGCTGATGAGTGACGTGGTCCTCCTTGACGGATGGCGCTGCCGAGGGCCACCAGCGAGGTTGACATCCTCACGCCCCGCCAGGCGAGCGCACCCAGGACGGAGCGCACTCGGTCGGCGAACGTGTCGAGGGCGAGGTGGCGCTGCCTCAGTTCAGCAGGGTCCCCTTCGCGGTCACCAGGGACCACAAGGTGCTGCCGTAGATATCGCGGACGGCCCCGAAAGAGCATCCACAGTGCCAGGGCGCTCCGACAATTCGGATCCGCGACTCCCCGATGTGGTTGTAAGCCCACCGCCAGGGCAAGGCCGACCCTGTCGGCTACCTTGGCCGTCACGCTTGGATGTGCGACATGGTCGTGCGCGTCTCGCCGACAACCCACGGACCATCTATGCAGCCTGCCGTGGCTTCCGCGCCTCGGCGGCAAAGGGCGATCAACCTCAGCTACTAGTCAGCGGTCACGGAGTTCGGTCGAGCCACTCCGGGTCGAGATTGAGGCGTGTGGTTAAGGTGCGTGTTCGGCCTCGGACACAGCAATAAGGGCTCCGGAAGCACAAGCTTCCGGAGCTTTTCGCATTCCCGTACGACGCTCGCCCCCGCTCAGGGCACGCCCGCTCCTACGTCGCGTGCTCCA
Source organism: Kribbella sp. NPDC058245 (assembly GCF_042882005.1). Taxonomy (NCBI): domain Bacteria; kingdom Bacillati; phylum Actinomycetota; class Actinomycetes; order Propionibacteriales; family Kribbellaceae; genus Kribbella; species Kribbella sp. NPDC058245. The sequence continues at coordinate 193,233 of NZ_JBHVWY010000008.1, read as the reverse complement.
CCCCTCGCCCCACCCACCCGTTCACGCGGCTACCGCCGCTTCATCTCCAAAAACAATCCCGGGCAACCGTGATCCCCAACCGCCGCCGCTCCCGCCCGCTCCTTCGTCGCGGACATGCGGCACCGCAATCACCCCGCCCATCGCGGTCGGCGACCAAAGTAGTTGACAGCGCCTGTGACCTCACCCACAGCACATCGAGGCCCGGCCCGCGCTGCGAGGTGTCAGCACGGACCGGGCCTCGTAGGTCATGCCTTCACGGCCCGTGAGGTAGCTCGGAGACAAGACCCGGTGGGGCGGCGGAACGGACGCGGAGTGCAGGGGACATCGAGGAGAGGGACCCCTCAGCACGCCCGCCCCGCCGGCCTATGGAACTTCTGACAACAGGACCTCAACCCCGAGACTCAAGGCGCCCCGGACAGACGCAGGGATTCCGGACGTCTTGGAGCCTCGGGCTCCGGCTCCGGCTCAGGTGACAGGCGATCTCGACAGGTCCGCAACGAGGACTCGGGCTTTGGTCTCGCGATCGAAATAGGCTCGCTTCGACTCAGGCACTACGGGATCTCCGAGATGAGCAGCTGTCGGAATCACCACCGCTGGAATCTCGAAGAGGTTGATCGCAGCAACCATCTCGAGAAACGCCTGCGGATCGGTCAGAAGGTCCTCGACGTGCACGGTTCCCAAGGTGAGGCCGTTGCGTCGGGCGTAGCTGGCGAGCGCTTCCTGAGTCCGCGCAACCTCGTCAACTCGCGTCAGCGGATACCTCCGCATGTAGCCCAGGGCCAGCGGGTACGCAGACTGGATGACGTCCGCTCGACGGTCGTTCATCCTCGGCCCCGGACCTCTTCGCGGATTTCAACGAGCATTCGCATGTAGAGCGCAACCGCAACCACACTCAGAATCCAGAACCCGTCGGACAACGAACCCACTCCCCAGACGACGTAGAAGGACGGTCACGGAGGTGAGAGACGACGTGAGGTTCGGATGCTCACCTCCGTGACTGCAACGCCTTTTCTGCGCTACATGCCTGAGTTTGTGATCGTGGGGCCGGTTGCCGGGAGCCCGTCGGGGAGGCCTAGTACGGACCCATCGCAGGGGTCCATCGTGGTCCCCTGCGATGGACTCTAGGTGTAGCGGTTCCAGCTCTCCCCGACCGCTCCGGTCAAGGTGCTGGCAAGACGCCGCGCCAGCTCGGAGGCCACACCTGGGCGTCCGCGAAGGTCCGGAATCACGCTTGTTACCAACTGCAGTTCACGGACCCGCCTCAGAACGTCCCAGGCGGGACACACCGAAACATCAAGCCCATAAGCCTGCGCGAACGCCCGATGCTGCGCAGGATCATCGCCAAACCTCAGTGCGCCGTGTGCAGCCGGAATCAGATCCCACTCCGGCGGGCCGATCGATACCGAGTCCAGGTCGCCGATGACGACTCGCCCACTCAAGTCGTCCAGCAGGTTGCCGGCATGCGCATCGCCATGGATGACCGAGCGCGGCAGTGTCCATTCCGCCGCCTCCAGATCGACAGCCAGCTCACCGCACTTGTCCCGCAGATGATCTAGAACCTGGCCGAGCGCCAAGCCGAATTCTCGCGTCGCCCATTCCGACAGGAAGTCGTGATCGGCACCGGTCAGGGAAGCAGCCTTGGAGAGCAGACCACTGATCTGTCCGAGCGGGTCCCAGCCCGGTAGCTCGACGTCGATTTCAGGGAGAGCGTGTATCGCCCGCAACGGCCCAGCAAGATCAACAGGGTCGTGACGACGCCCTGGCGCCTGTGGCAGCAAAGTCCAGACCGTGGCGATCCAACTGCCCTCGGCAACCGGCTCGCTCATCCCCGGCGCCAGCCGAGCGGTCGGCAATCCAAGCTGCCCGAAGGCGGTCGCAACCTTGGCGACTCTGTCGACCACATCTGAACTCGTGATCGGCGCCATCCGGACCACGACGCCCGCACGATCCAAGCGGAAGACCGCGTTCATCGTGTACCGGAGCAGCACCGCATCGCTCGGGTCAAACCCAGCCGCGAGGCAGATCGCGGACAGCCCATCAAACAGTCGCGCCCGCTCACTCGCGCTGAGAACTCGTCACGCCGCCGTAGGTTAGCCCGTCGCGAGTGCGCCGATGCGAGCGACCACCTCGGCAACTCCGCTGTGAGCCTTGTACGGCGTCGCCAACGCAGCCAGACCACGGAGCCTGTCAGCCGCACGAACAGACGCCGTCACAGTGGCCATCTCGACCGCCCGATGCCCGTACTGCTCAGCCTCGTTCAACTGCCCGTCGAGCATGTAGCCGATCGCAACAGAGATCGCGTCAAAGGTCTGGCTCCTCTCCTCCCCCGCCACCCGTCGACCGAATGCGCTAGCGCCACATTCAATCGCCTGTGTCGCGTACTTCCGGTGTTCAGAATGCGCTGCCAGGCGACCGTAGATGACGCCCGAAATGCCATCCAGCTCCCCAGGAGCCAGCGAGAATCTTGCCCACGACGGAACCGTCGCAACATCGACTCGATCAAGCTCGCCCTCCGCCCGAGCGAGTGCGTCGCACACCAGATCAGCAGCGCCGAGCATCGCGTACGCCCACGCCTCATTCGCGTGCAAGGGCAACGGAGTCGAGGTGCTGACCGCGGCCGGCGTCGACACGACCGCGCCCGGGATCGTCCTCGGCGACGCGATCGGCAAGCCCTTCACCACCGAGCTCTTCGCCGCCGTCGGCCTGCACCGCGCCTGGGACCGCGCGCAGCAGGTCACGGCCGAGTAGAAAGACCGCGCACCGGCCGATCGACGATCGGCCGGTGCCGTACGGATCAACCGAACATGTCAGGCACCGCGTCCCGGGAGGAACTCCTGGAGCTTCGACTTCACGCCTTCCTTGATCACGTCGATCCGGTCGGAGTCCCCGCGCACGATCGACTCCAGCGACTTCTCCAGCTGATCCCACGTCGCATGCGGCGGGATCGGCGGTACGGCGGGATCGGTCAGGAACTCGACGACACAGGGCCGGTCCGCCGCGAGCGCCTCCTCCCAGGCGGGAGCCACCTCTTCCGGCTTGGCGGCGAGGATGCCGCCGAGCCCCAGGCTGCGTGCGTACCCGGCGTACGGGAAGTCCGGCAGCTCCTGGGAGGGCAGGAACTGTGGTGAGCCGCCCATGGCGCGTAGTTCCCAGGTGACCTGGTTCAGGTCGTTGTTGTGCAGGACGGCGACGACGAGGCGTGGGTCGTCCCAGTCCTGCCAGTACTTCGCGATCGTGATCAGCTCGTTGATGCCGTTCATCTGCATCGCGCCGTCACCGACCAGCGCGATACACGGCCGGCCGAGCCGGCCGAACTTGGCGCCGATCACGTACGGAACACCCGGTCCCATCGATGCCAAGGTGCCGGACAGCGAGCCACGGATGTCGCCGCGGAAGCGGAGGTGCCGCGCGTACCAGTTCGCCGCCGAGCCGGAGTCGGCGGTGACGATCGCGTTGTGCGGCAGGCGCGAGGAGAGTTCATGGAAGACCAGCTCGGGATTGACCGGGTCCGCCGAGGTGTGGGCGCGCCGCTCCATCACCTCCCACCACCGGGCGACCTTGCGCTCGAGGTCGTCGCGCCAGGAACGATCGGTCTTCGGCTCGAGCATCGGGAGCAGCCGGCGGAGGGTCTCGGCCGAATCGCCGACCAGGTTCACCTCGAAGGGATAACGCAGTCCGATCATCGTCGGATCCACGTCGATCTGCACCGCCCGCGCTTTGCCGTACTCCGGCAGGAACTGGCTGTACGGGAAGTTCGATCCGATCACCAACAACGTGTCGCAACCGGTCATCAGCTCGTACGACGGCCGCGTGCCCAGCAGCCCGATCGAACCCGTCACCCAAGCGTGCTCATCGGACAGCACATCCTTGCCCAGCAAGGCTTTCGCGACCCCGGCGCCCAGGACTTCAGCGACCGCGGTGACCTCTTCGCCGGCGCCACGCGCGCCCTGGCCGATCAGGATCGCGACCTTCTCCCCCGCGTTCAGCACGTCGGCCGCGCGGCGCAGATCCGCGTCGCCCGGCACCGGAGCCGACCACGTCAGGTCGAGACTGGACGGCACCATCTTGAACTCGTGACCGGGCGCGGTGTACTCCAGCTCCTGAACATCGGAGGGGATCACCAATGCCGTGACAGTACGGCGGGACACGGCGATCCGGATCGCGCGATCCAGCAGGTTCGGCAACTGCTCCGGCACCATCACCGTCTCGCAGTAGTCGCTCGCCACGTCCTGGAACAGCGTGTGCAGGTCGACCTCCTGCTGGTAGTTGCCACCCATCGCGCTGCGTGCCGTCTGCCCGACGATCGCCACCACGGGTACGTGGTCGAGCTTCGCGTCGTACAGGCCGTTGAGCAGGTGGATCGCGCCCGGCCCGCTGGTCGCCGTACAGACTCCGACCCGGCCGGTGAACTTCGCGTAGCCGACCGCCTCGAAGGCCGCCATCTCCTCATGTCTGGCCTGCACGAACCGCGGCTGGTCCCCCGCCCGCTGCCAGGCCGACAACAGCCCGTTGATCCCGTCCCCGGCGTACCCGAAGACGTGATCGACACCCCACTCCCGCAACCGCGCCAGCATCACGTCAGCGACCGTGTCAGCCATGTCTTCGCCCTCTCACGTGGGTAACGGGGTCAGACTTCCGGCTGGACGTCGCCGCGCCACTGACCGGACTCGGTACCGCGGGCCTCGATGAACTCCTTGAACCTGGCCATGTCGCCCTTGACCCGGCGCGAGATCACTCCGGTCTTGTCGGCGACCGTCTCGGCGAGGCCGTCGGGATCGATGTCGATCTGTGCCGTCACCCGGGTCTCCGCGTCGGACAGCCGGTGGAAGGTGATGACCCCGGCGTGGTTGGGGCCGTCTTCGGTCTTCCAGGCGACCCGCTCGTCCGGGTGCTGCTCGGTGATGGTCGCGTCGAACTCCCGCTTCACCCCACCGATCGAGGTCACCCAATGCGTGTGGGTGTCGTCGGTCTGGCGGATCTCGTCGACACCGTCCATGAACTGCGGGAACGACTCGAACTGCGTCCACTGGTTGTACGCCGTCCGGACCGGCACGTTCACGTCCACCGACTCGGTGATGTTGCCCATCATGACCACCTTTACGTGTAGTTGGAGCACGGTCGCGCCGGCCGAGGGGGGATCGTGGCGCGACCGCACGCCCTACCGGTGACCACGACGGCCGCCGCGAAACCACGCGTATCTCCCACAACCGGGGGTACCGGGCTGAGGAAGAAGGTCGAGAGCGGAGGATGAAGCTTCCGATCAGGCAGCAGCCTGGAGCGGGGTCAGCCGATGCCGGAGCTTGTCGAGGGTGCCGCGAAGCAGCCGCGACACCTGCATCTGACTGACACCGACCTCGGCCCCGATATCGGCCTGCGTCCACCCCTCGACGAACCGCAACTCCAGGATCCGTCGCTCGCGCGGGGGCAAGTCGTGCAGAATCGGCTGCAGCATGTCCACAGCCTCCAACTGGCGGACGGCGACATCGTCCTCGTCGGGCATCACCTCGGCCAGGCTGAGCCCGGTCTCGTCCGCCGGCCGGTCCAGCGACAAGGTAGTGAAACAACCCCGCGCCGCCAACGCCTGCTCGACATCCTTCACCTCGAGCTCGAGGAACTCGGCCAGCTCCTCGGTCGACGGCTCACGCTCCAGCGACTGCTCGAGCTCCGGCAACTTCGCCGACACCAGCCCCTGGATCTCCTGCAACCGCCGCGGGATCCGCACCGTCCACGCACAGTCGCGGAAGTACCGCTTCACCTCGCCGCGAATCGTCGGTACGGCGTACCCGATGAAGGGTGTGTCCGCCTCGAGGCGGTAGTTCGTGGCAGCCTTCATCAGCCCCACGTAGGCCACTTGCTCCAGGTCCTCGAGCTCCGCACCGCGACCCCGGAACCGCTGCGCGATCCCCCGCGCGATCTCCAGGTTCAACTCCACGATCCGCTCCAGCAAGACCCGCTGCCGCTCCGGATCCGACGCCGCGGCCCGCGCCTCGAACAGCTCGACCGTCGCCGCCTCCCGGGCGGCCCGATCCTCCGCGACCGAATGACCAACACTCATCACAGAAACCGTCATTTTGACCTCGCGACAACTCGTCACGGCGCGGCACACATCTGAACCGCGGTCAAAGAGCGACTACCTGATACCCACCCGCACCGAACTTATGCAGGCAATTATTTCGCCCGCGCCGGACGGCCCTCGGGGGCCGAACAGGCCGCGGTCGGCTTCTCCGCACCGGCCGCGCGCTGGGGCGCCGGGCACACCGGTCCCGAGGCGATCGGACCACCACCGAGCCGACGGCTCTTCCACTGCTTCTCGTCGTAGTCGTAGTAGGTGTCAACACCACCGACAGTCATCCCGACTCCAGCCAAAACATCGCACTCGCTTCGACTGCTGGCTTTTCAACAGGTGAGAACAAGATTGCCACGCCCATTCGACCCAACGCCAGCCCCCCATCATCGGCGCGGCTGGAAACGGGCGCGCTGGCGCACCGGTGCCCCACCACTCCACTCCGCAATCAATCGTTACCAACGGTAGCGATTGCGAGCAATTACGGAGGGTACCGAAATTCACAAGGCGTGACGATGTTGCGCACGGCAAGCAGCGGGAGCGAAGGGTGAAACAACTATGAGACCTATCGGACGAGCGATCGCGATGGCCGGAATCGTGGCGGCTGTGACCGGCGGCGGGATGACCGCCGCCTCGGCACAGCCCGTCGGAACCCAGTCGGAAGGCGAGGTGTCGTGCGGCTACGTGTACGACGCCTGCGTCAGGCAGTGGTACGACTACGGATTCGTCAAGAACTACATCGTCGGCGAGATCTACTACCGAGGCGGTGGCTACTACTTCTACTGGTGGAACTGACCCCGAACGCCGGCCGCGGCCAGTCCCCCCACCTCGGACTTCGCCGCGGCCGGTCCTCCCAACGGCCTGCTGTACTGCCGCAGCTGTCCCTAGGACCGCGTGCGTTTCCGGGTAACGCAGGAGACGCCGACCGTCACGAGGATTGCAGTGACTGCGACGGTGAGCCACCCGACGCTGTAGCTCAGGCCGGTGGCGCGACCGGCCAGTGCGATCGTGACCGCGACCATCGTCGCAGTGCCGATCTGCGCACCGGTGTTGAGGAGACCGGCCGCGCTGCCTTGCTGTTCGGCCGGCACCGCCGTACCAAGACCGTAGGCAGCAACGGCCCCCAGCCCGTTGCCCAGACCCGCCAGCACCAGACCGGCGAACAACGCTGCCGTCGACAGCCACACACCAGCCACCACGGCGCCGGCGACAATCAACAACAGCGCACCGACCAGCTTGCCGCGCAGGCTCACCCGGACCGGCAAGCGGCCCGCGGACCACGCCGCTACCACGACCGCGATACTGAACGGCAAGATGCCCAAACCGGCCGTCGCCGGGCTGAATCCGCGGGCCTCCTGGAGAAAAATGGTGCCGACGACAACGAAGGAGCTCGTCGTCGCCGTGATGCCGAACGAACCGGCCAGCCCCGCGACGAACGGCCGCCGCCACAACTCGCTCGGCACCAACGGCGAGCTGGTACGACGTTCGCGCCGTACCAGCAGGACTGCAGCGATCACGCCGATCAGGGCGAGCGCGGTCACGACCGGCCACGGCTGGCTATAAGTATTCGCGGCCGCGACGATCGCGGCGACGACCAGCACCTGCAACCCGATCGACTGCGGAGCGAACGCCTTGGGCCGGTCTGCGATCGGTTGATCCCGCTCGACCACGCGCAAGACCATCACCCCCAGCGCCGCGGTCACCACCAGATTGCCCCAGAAGATCGCTCGCCAGCTCACGGCGGAGGTAGTCAGACCGCCCACGAGCAACCCGGCTGCGCCGGCCAGTCCACCGCACGCGTTCCAGGCGCTGAGGACCCGCGCCCGGGCGGCCTCGGACTCGGCCGCGCGGGTCAGCAACACCAACGCATTCGGTACCGAGACCGCGGCGGCCAGGCCTTGTAACCCGCGCCCTGCGACGAGCATCACCATCGTCGGGGCCGCCGCCGCAACGACCGAGCCGACCGCGAAAAACACCAAGCCTGCTATCAGGACTCGCCTACTCCCCAACCGATCGCCGAGGCGTGCGGCCAGGAGGAGAGCGCTGCTGAAGCCCACCGCGTAGACCGGCACCAGCAGCCCGGCCTGCGCCGCGGATCCACCGACATCGGCGAGCATCCGCGGCAGCGCGGACACCACCACGGTCACGCCCATCACATCGACGAACTGAATCGCGCACAGGGCGACGAGCCGACTCCGTGAACTCTCCATCCACCCCACCGTATATTAATGGTTTTAGATTTGTAAACCGTTAGATCTGTGCAGTAGCCTCGTCTTGTGGCGATCGAGCTGACCTGGGCGTGGCTGGAGGGCTATCCCTCGCTCGACCTCGCGAACACCGTGATCCGGCGCGGCTGGACCGAGCACGAGCTGATCACCTCGACCGCCGATCTGGAGTCGTGGCTCGATGCCGCGGCACTGCCCGCAGCGCGTCCACCCGTCGTCACCGACGACGACCTGCACGCGTTCCTGCCACTCCGCGACGCCGCCCTCCGCCTGCTCCGCGCTGCCGCCGGTCACGGCGCCCGGCACCGCGCCGACGTCCAAACTCTCAACGAGCATCTGACCCGCTTCCCGGAAGTCCTCATCCTCGGCGACCACCCCGGTACGGCGGTCTCGCACGTCATCGGCTCTCCGGCGCCGTTCGCCCTGCTCCTCACCAAACTCGCCGCCGCCGTCCGCGACGTACTGATCGAGGATCGCGACGATCTCGCCCTGTGCGACGCCCCCGGATGCGGCCAGCTCTTCTTCCAGCGCCGTACCAACCAGGCCTGGTGCGGCCCCGCCTGCGGCAACCGCGCCCGCGTCGCCCGCCACCACGCCGGACACAGCTAAACCTGCATCGTCGACTCCGGCTGGGTACCGGCACCGTATGACGACGTAGTCGGCGTCGCTGGCTCAAGGCACGCCGTTCGTTGCCCTGTCCGACTTCGTTCCGCTGTCGCTGCACTGCTCACCCATGGTGCAGGCACGCGCCGAGCGCAGTAACCGCCGCGGCATAGCAACTTCGGAGCAAGTTCAGATTTGCTTCAAGACGTCTGCCGCATCGGCCAGCGTGGTCAGCGGGTGATGGTCGCGCGACCACCCCGGCACCGCCGTGAAACACACGGTCGGTCACAGCGCTGACTTTGCGGCGAACCTGTGCCTGACCCGCCGGCGCACAGTCGACCAGAGAATCACCGCTGGGACGGGCGCTGCGCGGATGGCATCGCCTGTCAGTTGCCGGGGGCTGCTGCGGCGGATCACTCGCCACCTTCTCTAGCCGTCGGTGACGTTCAGGGCGCGAGGAGCGGCCGGAACAGGCGGGCTCCGAGGTCTTCGGCTGCTGCCTGGTCGAGTATCTGCCCGGGAACTGCCGGGTGGCTGGCCGTCCAGGCTTCGGCCGCGGCGCGGTCGGTGAAGAAGTTGAGGTAGTCGCAGCAACTGTCGGCCGAGGGTCCGCCGCCGGCATCGGCCCCGATGAACGCCACCGCTCCGGCGGGTTCCCAGTTGGTGTGCCCGGCCGTTGTGGTGACCGTGATCGGGTCGCCGGTGGCGACGTCGGCGGACTCGATGCGGGTGTTGCGGTCGAGCATGGCGGCGATGCCGAGGGCGTCGATCGCGCACATCGCGTAGACATCGACCCGGTCGTCGATGCGGACCCGGTGCCTGGTCGGGGTGGCTGAGAACGGGTAGGCGAGTGCGATCTGACCGTCCGGGGCCAGCCGGATGGCGTCGGCCTCGTGCAACGCCTTCAGGACCTCGCCCGTACTGCGGCCGGTGCCGGCGCTGATCGGGTCGAGGTGGGCGGACGCTGGTGGGTGGCCGGTGGCGGCGAAGGCCCGCAGGATGGCTTGGTGGATGGCCTTCTCGACCGGATCTTGCGGCAGGGCGCGGGTTCGCCAGGCGCTCAGTATCTCACCGGGAACGGTCGGCTGGTCCGCGGCGGTGAGCGCGGCGCGCAGTTGGTCGGCCGATGGTGCGGGAACGAGCTGACCCGCCTCGTCGCGGTAGAGACGGCATGACACCCCACACTCGCACGCTCCTGCGATGGCGAACAGGTCGTGACCGTCGATCAGCAGCGTTGGGGAGCCGGCCATGCCGAACTGCGCAGCCTCAGCGTCATTGTCGATGACACGGGCGCTGACTGGCAGGTCGGTGACTTCGGCCAACCGTTGTAGCAGCGGGGCCAGGTTCGGGCAGTCCGGGACGTGCAGGACTTCGAGCTTCATCGGGTCGCCTCCTGGCGGTGGTCGATCGCGTCGAGCAGCGCGCAACTGCGGTCGGCACGGGGCAGGTCGCAGGTCGCGACCAGGTCGGCGAGCGAGTCGCGCATCCGTTGCAAGTCCTGGATCCGGCGTTCCAGGTCAGCGCGGCGGTGCTCGGCCAGCGCACGGGCTGCGTCGCAGCTGTCCGGACCACCGGTGTCCAGGTGCAGCAGTTCCTCGACCTCGTCGAGGGTGAAGCCGAGTTCCTGGGCTCGTTTGATGAACCGCAGCAGCTCCACCGCCGTGGGCGGATAGTCGCGGTAGCCACCCGGAGTTCGAGGCGGCTGGGTCAGCAGCCCGCGGCGTTCGTAGTAGCGCAGCGTCTCGGGGTTCACACCGGCCTGGTCAGCCAGCTCGCTGGTTCGCATAGCCCCATCCTCAACCCTGGACCCAACTACAGAGTCAAGACTGGCTCTTCTCCAGTGCTGACGAAGGACCCGGCCGCCGAGAAGAAGGCGGTCCAGGCCCTGCTGACCACGCTCGGGTGATCAGCTCGCGGTGGTAGACCCCGGCGCCCACCAGCGCCGGGGTCTTACCTCACGCGAGATAGAGCCCGACTCCGACCAATGCCGCCCAGGTGAATCCGGCCGCGAGCAGGACCCGATCCTGGAAGATCTGGTGCTCCGGCCGGTCGCCACTGCCGGTGGAGACCAGCAGCGCGTAGCGAAGCAGGCCGGTCAGGAACGGCAGGAACGAGATCGCCAGCAGTTCGCGGTACACGTCCTGGCCGAGATATTGGAAGGCCCACAGGCCGTAGGAGATCGCGGCACCGAGCAGTGCGACCGTCATCACCTGGTCGAGCCATTCGGCCGGGTACGACGCCAGTACCGGCCTGCTCGCGGTTGTGCGTTCTGCCTTCCGCTTGCCGGTGACGAGGAACAGCGCACCGAACAGGGAGACCAGGAGGAACCAGTGCGACACCGGGAGGCCGGTAGCGACGCCGCCCGCAGCCGCACGGAGGACGAATCCGAGCGCAACCAGGATCAGGTCGATCACCGCGACGTGCTTCAGCCCCAAGACATAGAGCAACTGTGCCACCAGGTAGGCGGCCCCAAGCGCGAGCGTGGCAGGTCCGAGAGACGCTGTGATCGCGAGCCCCCACAGAGCTGCGATCACTCCGAAGATCACGGCGGTGGACGGAGTCACGACGCCGGCCGCGACCGGACGCAGCCGTTTCCGCGGGTGCCGACGATCGTCTGGCGCGTCGCGGATGTCGTTGAACGCGTAGATCGCCACCGCGAGCAGCGTGAACCCGACGGCCGCGATCGCAGCGCGCAGTACGACCTGCGGTGCTTCCAAGGCCCCTGCGGCGGCCGGAGCGGCGAACAGCATCAGCGCCTTGTGCCACTGCTGCGGACGGCTCAGTCGCAGCAGACCGGTCCCGAGGCCGACCGGCTGGGCGACTGCCGGCGCACGGAGTCCAGTCATCGCGTCACGACGTAGAAGAAGTCGCGCTGGTCGTCGACCAGGTAGCGATCCGCAGGTGAGTTCATCGACTGGAGCAGGCGCTTGCTGATCACACCGCCGCGTCCGGGTTGCTCGATGTCGAAGCTCACCATCGTTGCGTGGATGTCGAGCTCCATGCCCTGCTGGATCCCTGCCTGGTGCATCGCATTCGCCAGACTCGCCAAGGTCAGCCCGTTGCCGGCGACATAGGTCAGGTTGCCGTGAGCATCGGTTCCGAGCCCGGATCGCCAGGTGTACTGGAACTGGCTCCGGACACTCCCCCAGCGTCCGTTGGCGTTCGCGGTCAATCCGTCCACGATCTTCCCGTCGACGATCACCGGATCGAGGTTCTGGCGGACTGCCACCACATCCGCGCTCATCCGCAGGTTCTGCCCCCAGACTCCGACCTGCGCCGTACCGTCGCGGTGGATCACCACGGACGCCCGGCCGTCGACCAGCGGCACGGCGGCGTTGCCGGTCGTCCACCAGCCGCCGTGCGAGTCCTTCATCTTGAACCCGGCGTTGAAGGTGGCGATCAGCTTGCTCCGATCCGCGGCCGGCACCGAGTATCCGTTCGCCGACGACATTCCCACGACCGGCTCCCGCGTCCCCGGCATCAGCACCAGCCGGGTCCCGGACTGCGGGATCACGGCCGCACCGACCGAGACCGGAAGGTGCGCCGGGTCCGGCCGGAACCATGTTGCCCACAGCAACGGCTTGCCGCTCGCCGTACGGCGGGCGACCGTCCAGGCGCCTTCGTGCGGCAGTGCCGCCGTACCGGGTAGCAACTGGACGGTCGGCAGGTTCGAGGGCCGCGCCGGTGGGGCCGCCGTCGTCACATCCGCTGGTACGCCGGTGCTCGGCGGCTGCTGATGGGTGTACTTCCAGGTCTCGATGGTGTCGATGATCTTTCCGCCGCCGTGATCGCGGAGCCACTCGACCGTCCGGACCGCGAAGGTCGCACTGCCCGGATACAGCAGAGCCCGGACGTACGACACGACCGGAACCACGAGCAACAGGCAGCAGATCAAGGCGATCCAGCGCTTGCGGATCCGGCGCCGGCGTTTGGTTGCGTTCTGCTTCATGGTCTCAGTAGAGCGAGGAGCCGCTGAGAGGATCCGGAGAACGTTCATCGCCAGCCCACCGGCAGCAACCGCCGCGGGACGAGTCCAAGGATCCGCACCGCGACACCCATCCCCCATGGCACCCACACCACCGTACGGCGGCCGCGCAGCGCCCGCCGTACCCGCTTTGCAACCTGTTGCGGCGTCGTCGCCAGCGGCGGCTTCGCGAGCCCGTCGGTCATCCGTGTGCCGACGAACCCCGGCCGGACGACGACCACCCTGGCCTCGGATTGGCGAGCCAGCAGGAGCGCTGCCGAGTCGGCGAGCTGCTTCCCGAGCGAGTATGCATCGATCGACGGACGCGGGCGAACGGCTGCCGCCGACGAGACGAGGACCACCTGTTTCGCGCCGCGCTGCGCGAGCGTGCGCAGCAGCAAGGCGACCGACAATCCGTTGACGACGATGCCCTCGGAGTACGACGCAGACGTCATCGCGCCGACCGCGACGATCGCCAGATCGAGCGGCTGGTCGAGGCCGTCCAGCTCGGCGGTCGGCAGCGTGGCGTCGTACTGGGTCGTCGTCACGTCGAACCCAGCAGCCCGTAGCTTCTCCGCATTCGTCCAGAGCTCAACGCTCGCACGGCCCGCCAGTACGACGCGGCGCGGCGGCGGACCGAGCAACTCCAGCAGCACCGCCATGCCGATCTCGGACGACCCACCGACCAGCAAAGCAGTCACGGCACGAGGTCCAGACGCTCGGCCAACGCAGACGTCCAGCGACCGACCGGATCGAGGCGGGCCCTGGTCTCCCGCCAGGTAGCCAGCCGTGGATACATCTGTGGGATCAGCGCTGGATCGACGACGGCGTCCTTGGCCAGATAGACCCGGCCACCGGCGTCGGCCACCAACGCGTCGATCGGCCGCAACAGCTTCGGATCCCCCAGCCAGCGAGCCGGCAGATCTAGCGCGAGCGTCCAGCCCGGAACCGGGAAAGACAGCGGTCCAGCATTTCCGAAGCCGAAGCTCTTCAACGTCACGAGCGCAGGCGTCAGTCGACGGGCAGCTAAGAAATGCAGTACGTCCTGGATCGCAGCTTCCCGATCCGGCGGTACAGCGAGTTGGTACTGCACCAATCCCCCGCGCCCGAACGCGGCCGGCCACGACTCGACGCCGTCCAATGGACAGAGCGCCGTAGCCAACGGAACCAGCCGTGCATTGGCCGGACGGCTCAGCCACCAGCGCGCGGTCGACGCGGCACCGATCGTCCGACGCGAAACGACGCCGGGTCCGGGCAAAGATGATCTGGGGGCGCCGGCTCGCATCCGGCGTTCGGGGTAGGGCGCCACCGAGCCGGGGAGGTCTCGGGACGAAGCCGGCCGGAATTCGTCGATGATGCCGCGCCCCAGCGCACCTTTCGCCGCCCTGCCGTCAAGCCAAGCAATGACATGGCGGTCCGGATCGATCTCCTGCCAGCCGCTCAGCGTTCGCAGCGCCTCCAGCGTGCCCTCGAGCGAGCGCGTGCGCCGGCGGTTCTGAATCGCCCACCCCGTCTCGACCCTCTGCAGCTGAATCGCCGCGCGCACCGTGACGCCGGTCAGGCCCATGCCACCGATGGTCGCCCAGAAGCCATCCGGGTCCTGGTTCGCAGACAGCCGCGTGACGGTCCCGTCGGACCGCAGCAGATCGAGCCACAACACATGGTGACCGAACGAGCCTGCCCCCGGATGGTTCTTGCCGTGGACATCGGAGGCGATCGCGCCGCCGATTGTGATCCGCTCGGTCCCCGGGATCACCGGCAACAGCCAGCCGAGCCGCAGCGTCCGCTCGATGATCTCCTTCAGCAAGACACCGCCCTCGGCGATCACCAGGCCGGTGTTCCGATCGAAGGACAGGATCTGGTTCCGGCCGGTCATATCCAGTACAACGCCCGCGCCGGGCAGCGCGGCATCGCCGTAGCTCTTGCCCGCCCCACGCACCGTCACCGCAGGCTCATTGCGCACCAACTCGGCCAGCGCGTCGGTGGACGCGGGCCGCAGGACTCGGCTCCGCTTACGCGCTGTCCGGCCCCAGCCAGCCAACTCCGTGTCTTCAGCGCTCATAAGGCCGACGCTAGATGTGGCGTACTGAGAGCACGCTGAGCCTGGTAGGCGTCCAGATGATCCGCGACCACCTGATCCCAGACCATCGCCGGATCGGTCCGGAGATTGTGTTCGGAGATCCGGGAGAGCAGGTCCGGGTCGGTCAGCAGCATCGCGGTCGTGTCCGCCATCTCGCGATCGCTGCCGACGAGATAGCCCTCGATGCCGGGCCGGATGAACTCGCGCACTCCCCCGGACGCCATCGCCACCACCGGGAGACCCGCCGAACGAGCCTCGAGCGCCGCGATACCGAACGATTCCAGCCCCGCTGGAGCCAGGTAGACGTCGGCGGCCGCGTAGAGCTGCCGGATCTCGAACCGGCTCAGGCGCCCCGGCAGCTCGACCCAGCCGGCCAAGCCGCGCCGCCGCAGCTCGCCGACCAAGGCCGCCTCCTGATTGCCCTCGCCTGCGATGACCGCGCGTAACGGCACCTCCGCCGGGACGGCCTCGCGCACTCGTTCGAGTATCTGGAGCAGCGCCAGGGGCCGCTTCCGCCGAGTGAGGCGCATCGTGCTGACGACCGTGCGGGCTTGGTGTGAAAGGCGCAACTGCTGCCACTGCGCCGGATCGATTCCGTTGTGCAGGATCCCGACCGAGCGCCCGGGTAGTGCAGACCGCAGTACGTCGGCCACGACCTCGCTCACCGCGGTCCAGCGTGCCGTACCGACGTACCGGTCGAGGCGCGCGATCGGCCAGGGGATCGACGCGCTCGGCAGCGAGTGCAACGTGATCAGCGGCACCTCGGCAACCCGAGCGGCTCGCCAAGCCAACGGCGAGAAGATCGACGTGTGCGCATGGACGACATCGAAGTCGCGCACTGCTCTGATTGCTGACGGTCGCGGAATGGCCGGGAGGCGGACGACGCCGACCGCGGAAGGTTCGGCCGGGCCCGGCGTCGTGGTGAACACCGTGACCTCGTGGCCCGCCTGGTTCAGCTGAACCGCCAGATCGTGGACGTGGAGCTCGATCCCACCCAGTCGTGGCAGGTAGCAGTCACTGACGAGCGCGATTCTCATGAGACCGCCTCGCGCGTCGCACGCCGGCTGAACAGCCAACCGGCCAGCAGCACGCCACCGACCGGGATCTCCAGCAGATAGGTGAATCCGCGGAACAGCAGCAGTCCGGCCGCCACACTGGCCGGTGCGCCGCCAAGAGCGACCAGCGCCGCCGTCGTACCGACCTCGACCACGCCCGCGCTGCCCGGTGTGATCGGCACCAGCGTCAGCAGCCGCTCGACCGCCAAAGCCGTGAACAGCACCGGCATCGCGAGGGGCGCGCCCACGAGGGCGAAACACAACCACAGCAGAGCGAGCTGTAACGCGAGGTAGCCCACCATCCCACCGGTCATCGGACGCCATCCACCGCGCAACACGTCCAGAATCGTGCGCCGTACGGCGGGCAGCCGGTCCGTCAACCGCAAACGCGGGACCACTCTGCCGAGTGCTGCCCCGACTTTCCCGGCCGCGGACTCACGAGCCAGCACCCAGATCATCAACGCGACGACGACCGGAACCGGAATGAACAGCAAACTCGCCGGCCCGAACGCCGAGGCACTGTGCAGCCACGGGATCAGCGCGAGCGCTCCCGCGATCACGGCCAGCTTCGACACGATGTTGAGCAAGGTCGTGACCGCGATGAATCCGCTGAAGGCGCCGGCGCTGAAACCCCAGCCCCTGATCATCGTGAAGTTCAGCCCGGTCCCGGCCGCCCCGCCGAGCGGCAGGACGTTCGCGACCGCGCTCCCGGTCAAGCTGAGCGTCAGCGCCCGCCGATTCGTCAAGCCCGGCAGCGATGCGGCCAATGCGTACGTGTGCGCCCAGAGCCCGGCGATCCAGATCACAGTGAGCGCGATCAGATCGCCTGGTGTCAGCCGGCCGAGGATGCCGCCGACCTCGTTCCAGGTCGCGCCCACCACCCGCGGTATCAGTACCACGAGCGCAACCGTCGCCAGCCCGGTCACTACCGAGATGAACACCCGCCTACGTCCCATCTCCCCAGAGTGGAAGCACGTCGCTGAGGCGCCGCTGAGAGCGACTCGGCGAAACCTCCAGGGCGTGGCACTCTCGGACCATGGCGCCGTTCACCCTTGTTGCCTTCCACGCCCATCCGGACGACGAAGCCTTGCTGATGGGCGGAACCCTCGCGCGACTCGCCGCCGAGGGACACCGCGTCGTGCTCGCAGTCGCGACCGACGGCGAGGCGGGCGCCGCAGCCTCGCCGTACCGGGCCGGCAGTGGTTTGGGCTGGCACCGGCGCGACGAGCTGGATCGCTCCGCTGCCGCGCTCGGGTGCGCCCGCGTCGTCCGGTTCGGCTTTCCGGATTCGGGATCGGCGGGCACTGCGCCGAAGGGGTCCTTCAGCCGGTTGCCGGTGAGCGAGGCAGCAGCGCCGCTGATCGAGCTGTTGAGGTCTGAGGGAGCCGACGCGCTGACGATCTACGACCCGGCCGGCGGCTACGGCCACCCCGATCATCAGCAGGTGCACACCGTGGGCGTGTACGCCGCACAACAGGCCGGTACGCCGTTGGTGCTCGAGGCAACGATCGACCGCCGGCTGATCCAGCGGCTCATCCGGATCGTCGAGGCCATTCCCGGCGTACTGCCGCAGGTTCGGGCAGCGGCCTACGACACGGCATACTCGGACTCCGCCACGATCACCCACCGCGTTGACGTCCGCGCGTACGCGGGTCAGAAACGCCGAGCCCTCCAGGCTCACGCCAGTCAGGCCAGCGCCGAATCCGGGCAGCGAACCGTGGGGGTGCTGCTCAAACTCCCGCGCTGGCTGTTCCGCAGGATGCTCGGCCACGAGTGGTACGTCGAACACGGCCGGCCACCCGGCACGCCGCTCGACGACCTCTTCGCCACCCTGCGAACTTCCTAGCTCTGCCAAGATGGATACCGAGCGGGAAGGACGGTGTGCGGTGCCGGTACGGGGAACGGTCGTCGGGCGATTGCGTCGATCCAGTGTGCGCAGCCGGTCGACCGCGGCGGCTGTTGTCGTGGTGGCCGTCGCGATGGCTCTCGGCGCCGCAGTACTACTGCTCCTGCTCCAGCGCGCCCTGATCACTGGAGTCTCCGACGCCGCCGACGCCCGCAGCACCGAGGTCGTCGGGCAGGTCGGTGAGGAGGGCGTCAAGGGACTCAGCGCGGAGCTGGGCGAAACGACGCGACAAAGCCAACTGGTTCAGGTGATCGACGCCACCGGACACGTCGTCGCGGCCTCGTCCAGCCGCGTGGACACCCAGCCGCTGACCACACTGCGCCCAGCACCGGGGGTGATCGAACGTTCCGAGGTCGGGCGGATGCCGTTGCTCGACGAGGACGGCTACCTGATCGTTGCCCAGGGCGCCGAGTACGGCGGTCAGCGATACGTCGTCGTGGTTGCGTCGTCGGTCGAGACCCAGCGCGAGACAGTCACCACGGTGACGAAGTACCTGCTCGTCGGCTTCCCGATCCTGCTGGTCGTCGTGGGAGTGGCCGGCTGGTTCCTGGCCGGGCAGGCACTCGGACCGGTCGAGCGGATCCGGAGGCGCGTCCAGGGCATCGGGGCCGGTGACCTGGGTGAGCGTGTGCCGGTGCCGGAGACGCAGGACGAGATCGCCAAGCTGGCCGCAACCATGAACGAGATGCTCGACCGGCTCCAAGCGGGCCAGGCGACCCAGCGCCGTTTCGTCGCCGATGCCAGCCACGAACTGCGGTCTCCATTGGCCACTCTGACCGCGGCGCTGGAGGTTGCCGAGGCGGATCCGACCGGACGGGCCTGGCAGGAGCTCAGTCAGCTGATGGGTGCCGAGACCGAGCGGATGGGCCGGCTGGTCGAGGACCTGCTCCTGCTCGCCAAGGCCGACGACGCCGGTCTGCGGATGCAACGCACCGATGTGGATCTGGACGATCTGGTCGAGGCCGAGGTTCAGCGACTCCGTGGCTCCGCTCCCGATCTCACCGTCACCGGCGACATCCATCCCGTCCGGATCAGCGGCGATCCCGCGCGGCTCAGCCAGCTCATCCGCAATCTGGTCGACAACGCGGCCCGCGCGGCGCACTCCACCGTACGGTTGACCGCGAGCGAGGCGGACGGAGCCGCCGTACTGACTGTGGAGGACGACGGCGACGGCATCCCCGAGGGGGACCGGCAACGAGTCTTCGAGCGTTTCGTGCGCCTGGACAGCAGCCGTGCGCGGACCAGCGGCGGCTCCGGGCTGGGGCTTTCGATCGTGCAGGAGATCACCAAGGCGCACGGTGGCTCGATCACGCTGACGCCGCGCGCGGGCGGGGGTACGACGGCAACGGTCACGCTCCCGAGGCAGTGATCAGCCGCGTCACTCAGTTGGTTCTCAGCGACCGCAGACCACACTGGCTGGTATGCGGGTACTGATCGTGGAGGACGGCGAGTACGACCAGACCGACGCGTTCGACCTCGGGGCCGACGACTACCTGACCAAGCCGTTCAGCTTCCTGATCCTGGTCGCCCGCCTCCGCGCGCTGATCCGGCGCGGCGGCCCGGAGCGGCTGACATGAGCAGAGCGCGCATCGCCACCGGGGTGGTCGCTGTCGGCATCGGCGCGGCGGCCTTCGCCGGGCTGGCCGATGCGGCCACCGAAGGCGACGACCTGGCCGCGTTCGACCCGCACCTGACCGGCACCTTCGTCAGCCACCGGATCGACGAGCTCACGCCCCTGGTCCGGGCCATCACCTTCCTCGGTGAGATCCCTGTCCTGACCGGCCTGACCATCATCGCGGCCCTGATCCTGCGGGCCGGCACTCATCGGTGGCGGCCCGCCCTCATTCTCATCGTCGGCATGCTCGGCGCCGCCGGGCTGACCTACGGGTTCAAGGTCCTGATCGGCCGCCACCGTCCCGATTCCTCCATCGTCGTCGGGACGGTCAGCACCGGGTTCTCGTTTCCCTCCGGCCACAGCCTCAGCTCGCTGGTGTTCTTCTCCCTGCTCGCGGCACTGCTCTGGTACTCGAACGCTTTCCTCGTCACCAAGCTCGCGGGCACCGCGCTAGCCCTGCTGCTCAGCGCGGCGGTCGGTCTCAGCCGCGTCTATCTCGGTTACCACTGGGCGACCGACGTACTGGCCGGCTGGACGCTCGCCCTCACCTGGCTGGCACTCCTCGCAACAGTCCTCGGCGTGATCAGGCTGTGGCGCGAGCCTTCCGATGCTTCACGAACTCGACAGCCAGCGGAATCAGCGAGACGAGCACAATCAGGGCGATGATCGGGAGCAGGTAGTGATCGACGTTCGGGATCCGGCTGCCGAGCGCGTGACCGGCCAGGATCAGCCCGACCGTCCACACCACTCCTCCCACGATCTGCCACCGCGTGAACACCTTGGCATCAACCCGCAGCGCCCCGGCCAACGGGTTCATCACCGTCCGCACTCCAGGGATGAACCGCGCCAGGACGACGGCCCTGCCTGCGCCGTACGACTCGAGATGCTGGGCGGCACGCTCAGCCGGCCGCGACAACCGCGGCCGATCGACCAGCGCAGGCCCAGCCTTCCGACCGATCAGGTACCCGACCTGTGCCCCGGCCAACGCACCCAGCGGAGCCAAGATCAGCGTCTGCGTCAACGACAGCTGTACGGCGGTGGTCGTCAGTAGGCCCGCCGTGAACAGCAGCGAGTCGCCAGGCAGCACAATGCCGACCAGCAGTCCGGTCTCGGCGAACATGACCAGTAACACCGCCCACGGGCCGAGATGGGTCAGCAAACTCTGAGGGTCCAACGGGTTCATCGCCACAGCTCCGGATCGCAAAGTCGGTAAGACGATCCGAATCTAGAACTCACCCGCTGAGAGCACGCTGAGAATCACTCCGGCCGAGGTCCGGCGTCAGCCATCCAAAGGTCGTGGGTCGCGAGCTCACGAGGACCAGCCGGCCGCCGACCGACTCCGCGAGGTTGCGGGCCAGCGACAATCCGATCCCAGGGCCTGCTGCCCCGGAGGTCCCGCGCCGGAACAGCTCACGGGCGCCGACAACAACGGCGCCCTCGTCCGACACATCGATCGCAATGGCACCCAGTGCGTCCCGCGCCTTGACCGAGACCGTGCCGCGGCCGTGCGTCCTCGCGTTGTCGATCAGTACGTCGAGGATCTGCCGGCAGGCGGTCTGCTGCACGGCCCGCGGCCCGACCGATGATTCGATCGTGAACTCGATGCGCCGACCGGCGTCGGCGAGGAGACCGTGCCATCGGTGCCTTGCCGCTGCGAACGCCTCGGTTACGGTCGTGACCGGCCCGCTCGGTGACGACAGTCTGGACAGGGCAAGAACCTCGTCGACCGTCCGCTGCAGTTCGTCGGTGCGCTGGAGCGCGTCGACGATCGCTTCCCGAGCATCCGCGGACTGCGCGGTCTCCAGCACGAGTCGCAGCCCGGCGAGCGGCGTACGGAGTTGATGGGCCGCGTCGCTGGAGAAGTGCCGCTCATGATCGAGTACGTCGGTCAGCCGGTCGAGCATGGCGTTCTGGGCTCGGGCCACGAGGTCGATCTCCGTAACCCCGCTCAGCCCGGCGCGCGGGAACAGGTCACCCGCCGCGATCGCACTCGATACCTCGGCCAAGGACTCGAGTGGAGCACTCAGGCGTCGAGCCTGCCACGCCGCCACGACGGCCCCGACGAGAAGCGCCAGAGCGGCCACTCCCACGATCGCGAGCCAGCTGAGCAGGATCCTGGTCCAGACCTCGCTCACGGGAGACGCCGTACGGACGACTCCGACGACCTGCTCGGACGCGGCGATCGGAACCACGACCACGAGGTTTCCGTTGATCTGGCCTTGCGTCACCCGGCCGGCCAATGCGCCGCGGGTCAGCTCGTCGGCCGTCGACGGCCCGTTGCCTGCGCGGAGTCGAAGGGACCGGTCGTAGACCGCGGTCTGCCCGTCGGTCGCCGGTGGCGGCAGTTCGACTGGATCGGCCGCGCTGAAGTCCGGCGCCACCTGAACGGCAGTGGCCAGCGCGGCACGCTCCAGCTCGGTGCGTTCGTCGGTGAAGTAGGCGAACTTGATCCCGATCGCGAACGGCACCGCGAGCAGCACCAAAGACACCGCGACCGCCGCCGACGCGACTCTGCTGATCCGGCGCCTCATCACGCCATCATCCGCCCTCCAGGCCGGGTCTCCGCGAAAGTTTTGCCGTCCTCTAACCGGCAGCGGGGTCGGTGTTTGCCTGCCGCTTCCTAGCGTCGTGAGCAAGCCCCGAAATCTGGAGATGACCGATGAATCGCTCGTACCTGCTCGCTGTCCCGCTCGCGACCGCCGCACTGGTGGCCGGCTGCAGTGGCTCGGGCTCTGCCACGCCGAGTCCTTCGGTGCCGGAAGCAACCACATCCAGCGCACCACCCACGACTGCGCCCTCCACCCCACAGCCGAGCACCACCGCGCCACCCAAGCCGGTCGCCACCGAGTCCAACCCGCCGGGTGACATCCCCGACAACCAGGCGTTCGTCGCCTTCCAAGGCGCCGGGTTCTCGGTGAAGGTGCCGGAGGGCTGGGCCCGCAGTACGGCGGGCAAGGTCACGTCCTTCACCGACAAGCTGAACCGGATCGAGATCGCACCGGCGAGCTCGGCGACCGCCGCCACGCCGCAGACGGTCACGAGCCAGGTCGTGCCGCAGCTCCAGCGCAGCGTGCCGAAGTTTTCGCTGGGCAAGGTCAGCCAGGTCGACCGTGCCGCCGGTGCTGCGGTGCTGCTCACCTATCAGGGCGATTCCAGCGCTGATCCGGTGACGGGCAAGGTCGTCCGGGACGCGTTCGAACGCTATGCCTTCCACCACGGCGGCCTCGAGCTCGTTCTCACGCTGTCCGGACCGACCAACGCCGACAACGTCGACCCCTGGAAGATCGTCTCGGACTCGGTCCGGTGGAAGTGATGGACGCACTGCGCTGTCATGACCTGTACCGCTTCTTCCGGGCCGGCGACGAGGAGACCCTCGCGCTGCGCGGCGTGAATCTGCACGTGGCTCAGGGCGAGACCGTCGCGGTGATCGGTCCCTCGGGCTCCGGGAAGTCGACCCTGCTCAGCTGCGTGACCGGCATCGACGAACCAGCCGGTGGCTCGGTCGTCATCGGCGGCGAACGGATCAGCCACCGCCCCGAGGCTCAGCGCGCGAAGATCCGGGCCCGTCGCCTCGGCGTCCTCCTGCAGTCGGGCAACCTGCTCCCCCACCTGTCCCTGCAGGCCAACCTCCGGCTGGCGCGCTCCGCCGTACGACGTGCGCCCGGCGACTCGACCGCGGATCTGCTCGAACAGGTCGGGCTCGGCGACCGCGGGCACGCGCTGGCCTCCGAACTGTCCGGTGGTGAACTGGCGCGGGCCGGGCTGGCCGTTGCCTTGAGCAATGACCCCGACGTTCTCGTCGCGGACGAACCGACCGGTGAACTGGACGGCCGGACCGAGGAGCTCGTCCTCGAACTCCTGCGCGGCCGGGCCGCCAGCGGCCGCGGAGTCCTGGTCGTCACGCACAGCGTGGCCGTGACAAAGATCGCCGACCGCGTGATCACGCTGTCCAACGGAAGGATCGTCGAATGACGCTGGTGCGATGCTCCGAGGTGTCCCGCACTTTCGGCCACGGCGACCGGGCAGTCGTCGCGGTGCACGGTTGCAGCTGCGCGGTCGAAGCCGGTGCCCGGATCGCGATCACCGGTCCCTCGGGTTCCGGCAAGTCCAGCCTTCTCCATCTCCTGGCCGGTCTCGAACGGCCGACAAGCGGTTCGGTGGACTGGCCCGAGTTCGGCGTCGATGCTTCGGCTCGATCACGCGACATCGCCGTGGTGTTCCAGGGGACAAGCCTGCTGCCGGCTCTCGACGTACTGGAGAACACCGCGCTGGCCGCCGTACTGACCGGGACTGACGAGGCGGAAGCCACGCCGCGAGCGTCAGTGGCGCTCGCGGCGGTGGGACTCAGCGGGTACGCCGGGCAACTGGCGGACACCTTGTCCGGCGGCCAGGCACAGCGAGTCGCGGTCGCCCGTGCCATGACGTTGCGACCACGCCTGATCCTGGCCGACGAACCGACAGGACAGCTGGACGCGGAGACCGGCGTACAGGTTCTCGATGCGCTGCTCACGGCCGCGGACGAGACAGGCGCTGCGCTTGTGGTGACTACGCACGACCCGGTGATCGCCGGGCGGCTGGATGAGCGGTGGGCGATGGACGACGGACGGCTGCTCGTGACGGCTCGGGACGGTGTCGCATGATCGGCCTCTGGCTCGCCGGCCTCGCGCGCCGCCGGACCGGACGACTGCTCGCGACCGCTGCCGGCGTTGGCCTGTCGGTCGCGTTGATCGCCGTACTGGGGAGCTTCCTGACGTCGTCCAAGGCCACGATGACGACTCGGGCGACGAGCTCGGTGGCGGTCGACTGGCAGGTGGAGGTGCAGGCCGATGGTGATCCGGCGGCCGTCCTGCAGACAGTTCGCAGTGCGCCGGGAGTGGCGGTCGCGTCGTCGGTTGGCTTCGGCCGGACCACGGGGTTCGAGGCGTCGCTGGCCGGATCGACTCAGACCACGGGCCCGGGCGTAGTACTCGGCTTGCCGGACGACTACCAGCGATCGTTTCCGGGCGAGATCAGGCCTCTGACCGGCCGGGCCGACGGCGTACTGCTGGCGCAGCAGACGGCCGCCAACCTGCATGCATCGCCCGGCGACACGATCTCAGTCGGCCGGCCAGGGCTCGCGGCGGTCAAGGTGCGCATCGACGGGGTTGTCGACCTACCGCAGGCGGATTCCCTGTTCCAGAAGGTTGGAGCGCCGCCACAGTCGCAGCCGTCAGCTCCACCGGACAACGTTCTGCTGCTTCCCAGGAAGCTCTTCGACCAGCTGATCGCGCCGATCGGCGCCTCCGATCCGGCTGCGCTCACGACTCAGATCCATGTCCGCCGCAACGCCGTGCTGCCCGCTGACCCGGCCTCGGCGTACACCACCGTGGTCGGTGCCGCGCACAATCTCGAGGCAGCGTTATCGGGCGCCGCGCTGGTTGGGAACAACCTTGGGGCTGCCCTGGACGCGGCTCGCGGCGACGCGTCGTACGCACAGATCTTGTTCCTGTTCCTCGGTGTGCCGGGCGCTGTCCTGGCTGCGTTACTGACAGCGGCTGTCGCGGGTTCAGGCGCCGCGCGTCGGCGACGTGAGCAGGCGCTGCTTCGGGTTCGTGGGCTGGGGATTCCTCAGGTGATGCGGCTGGCGGCCGTGGAGGCCGCGCTGGTCGGGATCATCGGCGGACTCCTGGGGATCGCGGCGGCCGCGATCGTCGGGCGCGTCAGCTTCGGTGGTACGACGACCCTTGCGTGGTCCGGGATCGCCGTTGCCGCGGGGCTCGTGGTCGCGGGACTGACCGTCCTCGTGCCGGCCTGGCGGGACGTCCGGTTCAGTACCGTGGCGACGGCACGCCGTCAGGTGAGCGCCGTCCGCAACCCGTTGTGGATGCGGTTCGGTCTGGACTTCGTCTGCCTGCTTGTTGCCCTGCTCGTTTTCCGGGCCTCGAGCAACAATAACTACTCGCTGGTCCTCGCGCCCGAAGGCGTTCCGGCAATCTCGGTGTCGTACTGGGCGTTCTTCGGGCCGGCCCTGCTCTGGGTCGGCGCCGCCTCACTGTTGTGGCGCCTCGCCTCCCTCGCGCTCGCGCACGGCAGGCGGCCGCTGGCCGCGTTGGTGCGGCCGTTGACCGGGCAGCTGGCTGGGACAACGGCTGCCGGGATGTCGCGCCAGCGCGGCCCGTTGATCCGGTCGATCGTGCTGCTCGGACTGGCGGTTTCGTTCGCGGTGTCGACCGCGACGTTCAACGCGACCTACCGTCAGCAGGCCGAGGTCGACGCGCTGGTCACCAACGGCGCCGACGTCACCGTGACCGAGTCGCCGGGCACGAACGTCGGCCCAGAGGCGGCGAGCACACTGGCTGCGCTTCCCGGCGTACAGGGGGTTGAGCCGTTGCAGCACAGGTTCGCGTATGTCGGCTCGGACCTGCAGGATCTGTACGGCGTCCGCCCGGCGACGATCATCGGTGCGACGGCTCTGCAGGACGCCTACTTCGTGGGCGGCACAGCTCGGCAGCTGATGACCACGTTGGCGCAGCAACCTGACTCGATCCTGGTCAGCGACGAGACCGTCAAGGACTTCCAGCTCTCCCCCGGTGATCTGCTGCGACTGCGCTTGCAGGACAGCCGAACCAAGGCGTTCCGTACGGTGGCCTTCCATTACGCGGGGATCGTCAAGGAGTTCCCGACCGCGCCGCACGACAGCTTCTTCGTGGCCAACGCCGACTATGTCGCCCGGGCGACCGGGAACGCCACCGTCGGCGCATTCCTGCTCGACACCGGCGGCAAGAACCAGGCCGCGGTCGCTGGAGGCGCTCGGCAGCAGCTGGGCAACTCGGCGACCGTGACGGACCTGACCCAGATCCGGGCGCGGGTCGGCTCCAGTCTGACCTCGGTCGATCTGGCCGGGCTGACCCGGTTCGAGCTGACCTTCGCGGTCTTGCTCGCAGCTGGTGCCGGCGGGCTGGTGCTCGCACTCGGGCTGGCTGAGCGTCGCCGTACCTTCGCCATCGTCACCGTGCTCGGTGCCGGGCGACGTCAGCTCCGCGGGCTGGTGCTGAGCGAGGCCATCGCCGTGACGCTTGGCGGCCTGATCGGTGGTGCGCTGACTGCCTGGGCGCTGGCAGCCATGCTGATCAAGGTGCTGACCGGCGTCTTCGATCCCCCGCCCTCGACGACCGCCGTCCCGTGGACCTACCTGGTCGTCACCCTGGTGGTCGCGGTCGGCGCGATTCTCGCCGGGAGCCTGCTGAGCGCTCGCGGTACGACCAGACCGGCGGTCGAGGAGCTGCGCGAGCTCTGAGAACTCAGCTCCCACTCAGGATTCGCGCCGTACGGTCGCAATCGTGAGCAATGCTGTCGACCGGCCGCTGGTTGTCGTCGTGGAGGATGACGACACCATCGGCCGGTTGCTCGAGCGCGCCTTGCGCAGCAACGGGTACCGCGCACAGTGGTACCCGACCGGTACGGCGGGTCTGGCCGGAGCACGCCGGGATCGCGCGGACGTCGTACTGCTCGACCTCGGTCTGCCGGACCTCGACGGCACCGAGCTCGCCCGGCGCCTCCGCTCGGAGCTGCCCGACCTGCTCTTGGTCATCCTGACCGCACGCAGCGACGAGATCGACATCGTCTCCGGCCTCGACGCCGGCGCCGACGACTACCTCGTCAAACCCTTCAGCCTCACCGTCCTGCTCGCCCGCATCCGCGCCCACCTCCGCCGCAGCCCCACCCCAGCCACCACCGGCATGATCGCCCTCGGCGACCTCACCATCGACACCGCCGCTCGTCGCTGCACGATCGCAGGCGACGACCTCATCCTGCGCACAAAGGAATACGAACTCCTCGAAACCCTCGCGCTCAACGCCGGCAGCGCCATCTCCCGCGACGATCTGATGGCCAAGGTCTGGGACATCAACTGGTTCGGCTCGACCAAGACCCTCGACGTCACCATCGCGTCCCTCCGCCACCGCCTCAGCTCCCGCGCGGCCGTCCCCACCATCACCACCCTGCGAGGCCACGGTTACCGCCTCGACCCGCCTGACCAAGAAGCCTGCTGACGAGCACTCAGCGGATTGTCAGCGACATGCTGCAGGCTCCAGGGCAGGGACCGAGATGGCGCCTGTCCGCGGTCCGACGACCATTGACGGTCGCCGTGCTCGACGTCGGGCTGTCCAAGCCGACGATCATCCGCATCGTCGTGGACTTCCCGGCCCGGGTAGCGGCGCATAATCGGGGTCAGGGGTACTTGGCTGCCGGAGTTCGACGCAGGGAGCGCTGTGGAGGCGTCATCAGGGCGGGTGCGGAGACGGCGTCTCGCTGTCACC
Source organism: Kribbella sp. NPDC058245 (assembly GCF_042882005.1). Classification (NCBI taxonomy): domain Bacteria; kingdom Bacillati; phylum Actinomycetota; class Actinomycetes; order Propionibacteriales; family Kribbellaceae; genus Kribbella; species Kribbella sp. NPDC058245. Next base: position 165,424 of record NZ_JBHVWY010000008.1, on the reverse strand, counting down.
GCGTTACTCGTCTTCCTGCTTTCGGCAGTGGCCGCCGAGCCCGCCGCGGCGCACGGTGGGCTTCCGCATCTCGCCAGCGCGATCACCAGCGTGGGGCCCGCGGTTCCCGGTGTGCACATCTCCGTTGCGGCGGACGGACGCTATCTGCGGATCACGAACCCGACAAGCCGGACTGTCATCGTGTTGGGCTCCTACCACGATCAGTACCTCCGGATCACCGCTCACGGCGTCTCACACAACGTGCACGCGCCGACCTACTATCGCAACGAGGGCCGGGCGACCCCGGTTGACGCGAGCGCCGAGGCAGCGCCCGGGTGGGAAGCGGTCTCGACGTCGAACACCGCCCAGTTCCCTGACGACCGGATCCGCTGGACCGGGCCTGGTCGTCCGGCCGTGGTCGACCAAGCTCCCACCAAGCTTCACCTGATCAGGGCCTGGGCGATCGAACTGCTCGTCGACGGCACGCTGGTCACGATCAGCGGGACCTTGAGTTGGCATCCGGGCAGCAGCCCGGCGTCGTTGGTCGCGTTCGCCGTTGTCTGCGCGATCATCCTTGCCGGAGTGGTCGTCCTGCTCCTCCGCGATGAAAGACGCACCCGAGCTCGGCGCCTCTCCGGTCCGACCCGCTGAATCGGCCTGTCAGGTCTCCGAAACCTCGAGGTCGGGGTGGACGCGACGAACCGGCCGGGTCGCCGGCCGGCGACGGCGATGGATGAGCGCGGCCGCGACGGCGAGGGACAGCAGGGCGGCCACTGCCGCGCCGATCTTCGTCCACGGGGTGAGCGGAGCATTCGAAACCACGACGGCACGGGGCGCGAGACCGCTCGGCACTGCCCAGGTTCCGGCGACGACGGCGGGGCCGGGGTGGTTGCGTAGGGCGACGATCCGGAGTGGCAAGTCACCGGTCACGTCGACATCCACTGCCGCCTGCCAGCGTGAATCGCCCACGGCGGCACCCTGGGTACGGCGAAGGACGATTCCGGTGTTCGTGCCGAGGTCGGCCGTCACCCCCGTGATCGGTCCTGGGACAGGGCGCCTGCTGCTCACCGCGTCCACCAGGAGGAGGCTGTGTCCGGGCACGTTCGGCGCGAGCGCCACCGTGATCAGTAGATCGTCCACCTGGTACGTCGTCCGTGTCGTCGCCGGCAGCGGTTTGCTGAACTGTGGACCACGCGCCGGCGGACTCACCGCCAGTACCATCGCGAACAGCAGCACGCCGAGGCCCAGCAAGGCCGTGACCAGCTGACCGCGTGCCGTCGGCGCCCTCGGCTCACGAGCCGGCTGGCGGGTCAGCCACGGATGGAGCCGCCGGGCGTGCCGGAAACCCAGCGCCATCACCGCCGCCACGACCGCGAGCTTCACCAACAGCGCTCCGCCGTACAGGGTGCCCAGTGCCGCATCGACGGTGGCGACTTGGCGTCCTGCCAGCAGGAGACCGGTCACAGTCAGCACGGCGACGCAGCCCGCGGCCAGTGGCCCGAATGCCTTCCAGAGACGCAACGCTTGCCCTCGGCGCTCGCGCAACTGGCTGGTCAAGACAGCGAGGACGCCGATTCCGCCGATCCAGGCAAGCCCCGCAGCTTGGTGGAGGGACAGCACGACCAAGGACGCCGGGCCACCTTGAGCATGGCTGCTCGCGGACCGCAGCACGATGTCGGCAAACAGGAAAGCGGCGAGCAACGACGTACTCGCCGCTCCTGCCGGCGCGCCCCGGACGCGCCTGATCAGCACAACCAGCACTCCCAGCAAGCTCAGCTCGCGCAACGTCCAGCGCGTCAACTGGCCCGAGTCGATCAAGATCGCCAATCCCGACCCCGAACTCCTTGCCTCCGACAGCTGCCTGCCGCTGCGGACCAGTGAGGTGAAGAGCGACAGGAACCCGAACGCGAGCGCCAGCCCGAGCATGGTCGCCATCGCGGGCTCCGGCAGCGCCGGGTCAGGGCGCCGGGCCAGCGCTGTCGAGAGAAACGCCCAGCCACACAGGACCGCCGTGGCAGCGAGATCGAACCAGCCCAGTACGACGTCCAGAACCGTCGCCGCCGGCCCGGTGACCGAACGAGCCGGTGCACCGGTCGAGGTCGCCGCCAGCCCGACCCCGAAGACCACCGTGCCCTGGAGCCGGTGCAGGTCGTACTTCGAGACGACGCTCCAGCGCAGCTCGTACACCGAGCGCGGCAACGCCGGGAACCCGGACACGACCAGGTGGATCCCGCGGTCGGCGATCCGGGTGGCGCCCAGCGGAATGACCTTGCCGTCGCGATCCGACAACGAGATCTCGAGCCCGGCCTCCGTCGGAGGTTCCGAGAACCACAGGTCGAGCTGTCGAGGTGAGGTCTGCACAGTCTGGCCGTCGTCCGGCGTCGACCGGAGCAGCACGGGATGCGCCTGGGCGACCCCACCCGAGGCCACCCACAGCACCGCAGTGACCGCTAGCAGGCTCACCGCGGTCAGCCACCGACGGTGCGGACGGGCCCGCCTACCCAGTGTGACCGCGCCCATGGACTCCCCCCTCGGACACGAACCGTGGTGATCGACAGCATCCATCCTTGGTGCGACGAGGAGCGGGGAAATGACGAGGTTCTCATCCGATTGTCATGCCGGGACCGGAAGAACTGGGGTGCCGTGGGCCTTCCCTCCGGCGTCACCCTGAGTCAGTATGGCCTTGGGTTCGGGGGCGGACTGGATGTCGGGTGCGCGCAGCTGCGCGACCTGCCATTGGGGGGGAACGATGACAACGATTCTGGTAGTTGACGACGAACCTGAAGTGGTGCGATTCGTCCGGCGAGGGCTCGAGGCCGAGGGGTACCGGGTGCTCACCGCGACCGACGGTGGCGACGGGTTGCGGATGGCGCTGACCAAGAAACCTGAGCTGATGGTGGTCGATCTGCGGATGCCCGAGGTCGACGGCGAGGCCGTGATCGCCGCCGTACTGGTGAGCAGCCCGCAGACCCGGATCCTGGTGCTCTCGGCGGTCGCCGACGCGGAGGCGCGCGTTCGTTGCCTGGAGCAAGGAGTCGACATCCTGCCGAAGCCGTTCACGATCCGGGAACTGCTGGCCAGGGTGCGGTTCGGGATGCGGGACGCGGCCGGCCGGGAGACCGAGGACCTGGTCCTGCGGGTCGGTCAGATCCTCCTCGACATCCGGACGCGCAGGTTGCGGATCGATGGCAGCGAGGCGGCCTTGTCGGAGCGCGAGTTCCTGCTGATGCAGCATCTGATGCGCAAACCGGACAAGGTCTGCTCCCGCAGCGAGCTCCTGTCCGCCGTGTGGGGCTACGACTTCGATCCCGCGACCAACGTCGTGGACGTCTACGTCCGCCGGTTGCGCGGCAAAATGACCCGTGACGTGATCCAGACGGTGCGCAATGTCGGTTATCAGCTTCAGAGCGCGTGACAGTGGCGGGGCCTGGCTGAGCCGGCTCCGGGCCGGCAAGCTGGCGTCGGAGTGGTACCGCGTGATCGACGGCCTGCTCGCCGTCTTCGTGCTGGGGATGCTCGCGCTGATGCAGGTGATGATCGAGCGGGAGGTCATTCCCTATCACCTGTTGTTCCTCGGCCTCACGCTTGTCTACGGTTTTCGCGTCTGGCCGCTGAAGCCGACCCTCCTGGTCATCTTCATGGTGACCGTGCTCACCGGCTGGATCCTGGTCAGCCACCAGTTGCAGGACGGCTCCAGCCGTGCCGAGTGGGCCGAGATCCCCCTGATGCCGTTGCTCTTCCTGGCCATGGTCTGGCACGCCCGCCGCCGGGTCGCCGCCCAGCAGGAGGTCGAGCTGATGGCCGAGGAACGGCTCGCTGTCTTCGAGCGCGAACGCGAGTTCTTCCGCGAGGCCTCGCACGCCATGCGGACGCCGGTGACCATCGCCGTCGGGCATCTCGAGCTGCTCGAACCGATCCTCACCGGTGATCCGGAGTCGGCGACGGACTACGCGATCGTCGTACGGCAGATGAATCGGTTGTCGGCGTTGTCGACCCGTCTGCTCGCGTTGGCGAAACTGGATTCCGGGCGCGCGCTCCGGCACCTCGAGCTCGACCTGGGCGAGCTGCTCATCGGCATCGGCAGGAACTGGTCCGAAAGCGCCGACCGGGACTGGCAGCTCGACAAGCCGGCTGCTGCGCGGATCACAGCCGACGCCGACTGGCTCGAACTCGCGATCGAGGCGCTGATCGAGAACGCCGTGCACTTCACCGCACCCGGCGAGCGGATCCGGCTGTCCGGCACGATCTCGGGCCCCTGGTACGTCGTCGGCGTCGCGGACTCCGGGCCTGGCATCCGCGCTGTCGACCTTCCGCATGTGTTCGAGCGGTTCTGGCTCCGCCCGCCGCCGTCGGTGGTCCCGATGGGCAGTGGGCTCGGGCTGCCGATGGCCCTGGCCGCGGTCCGGGCGCACGGCGGCCGGATCAACGTGTCGCAGGCTCCCGAGGGTGGTGCGCTGTTCGAGATCATGCTGCCGATCCAGCCGGGAGCGGTAGCCCCGGCAGGTTGATGTCTGCTTCACAGGACCGGAGCATGCGGCAGGACGAGGCTGCCGACCTGGATGGACGTCTTCTCGCCGTGCCGGAGCGCTCCCTTGGTGTTCTGGTACACGAGGTAATACGTCTGCCCGGCCCGCAGGGTGTGTCCTTGTTTCATGATTGAGACGCGCTTGGTCCCACCGTCGCGGGCCTCACTGCGCAGCTCGGGCGGGTGCCCGACGTCGGACTGGAACCGGGTGGCCTTCTCGCTGTCGAGGACCACATAGGTCAACGTGATCAAGCCGCCGTCCCCGACTACCGCGACCCGGCTGAAACGCACGCCGTACTGCTGCTCGATCGCGGCACTCTCCGGAAACGTCCCGGCCGCATCGGTCTGTGACCAAAGCCGGATCCCGACCAGAATGCCCGCCGCGAGCGCTACCGCGAGCACGGCCGCCAGGACGACCAGGCGGTTGACGCCCTTCCCCCGGCCGGCCCGACGAACTGTTGTCTGCAGCATGCTTCTTCCCTCCCCTGCACGGGGCGGAGGCCTCAAGTGCTCGAGGCCTCCGCCGTCGAACCGCTACGGCATCGTGAACCTGGTCGAGTTGAAGGTGTCGAAGTACGCCCGCCCGGAGGAGCTGCTACTCATTCCGGCCGACACTCCCAGCCAGGCTGTCTCGATCCGCAATGTGCTGGTGTTCCCGGTCTGCAGCGAGCGGCTCACGCCGTCCACCAGCAACCGCAGCGACCCTGCTGTCGTGCCGGTGGCCGGCCCGGACGTCCAGTCGACCTGGAGCGTGTGGGTGCCCGGCGTGAGCGTGACCCACGCTCCGGTGAGGGTCCCGGCAGCACTGCGGTCCATCAGGGTCCGGACCTGCGCCGAGCCGGCTGTGAACCGGTACTCCAACGCGAACACCTGCGCACTCGCACCCGTCCGTGCCTGCAGCAGACTCAGCGCTGTGGCGGGGTTGGTCCCCGAGGTGAGGGTGTTCCGGTTGAACACGAACCTCGCGTGGTACGACGTCTCTGCCGCGGGAGTGTTGTCCGTCAGGTACGCCGCACCCGGCAGTGTCACCTGCAACCCGCGCACGCTGCCCGGCTCCAACGGTCCAGGCAGGGCGGCCGTGGTCGTGTTCGCCACTCCACCCGTGCTCGAACTCCAGAAGCCGAAGCCGCCCGACTCGAAGCCGTCGGAGAAGATCCCGTTCGGCCGTTGGACCGAGACGGTCGTGCTGACCGCCTTGCTCCAGTTGCCGGCCAGGTCCTGCACGCGCAGATTGAACACCTGGTTGCCTGGGACAACCGATGCCAACGGAACCGTCACCTGGACCTTGCCTGCCACCACGCTGACCGGAACCGAGATGCCCTTGCCGACCCCCGGATCGGTGCTGCCCAGCCAGTACTCCGCCTTCGCGATCAGCGAGGCATCAGTGACCGGAGCGGTCAGGGTCAGGACGGCCGCCCCACCAGTCGGGTTCGGCGTGGCTGTCAGAGCCCCCAGCACTGGCGCCGTCTTGTCGACCACGAGGTTCACCGCGAACAGCGGGCCCCAGTTGCCGGCCGCGTCCTGACCGCGGACATAGACGTGATGGGTGCCGTCGGCAAGCGCCCTGACTTGCGTCAACGGAATCAGTCCGTAGAACACCTCGCCCGTGGAGTCGAGCTTCCCGTCCACCGGCAGGAGCTGCAGACCAGACCCACCCGGCGGGTTCGGAACGGTCGGATCGAGGAACGCCTCCGCATCTACCAGCACGCTCTGCGCCGCGCCGCCGGCGTCCTTGTCGGTGATCTCGGCCGAGACCAGCAGGTTGCCCGGGTTGCTCTTGTCGGCCAGTACGCCGTTCGTCGGGTTCGGGCCGACCGCAGCGGCGTCGACCGCCGGACCGGTGACATCGATCGGCAACGGAATGTCGAGCGGTGGTCCCCACAGACCCAGCGAGTCCTTGCTGTGGACGAGCACGTGATGCATTCCCTCGGTGAGGGTCTGCAGCAGGGCCGGGGTTAGATCGACGTCCTCGGAGACGACGGTCGCGCTGCGGTTCAGCGTGAGCGGGGTCCCGGTGCCGTCGGTTCCGGCGGTGTCGAGGAAGTACTCGGCAGCGGTGATCAGACCACCCGCGTCGGAATCGTCACCGGTCGCGGACACAGTGACCGCGACGGTGGCGTTGGCGGGCACGTCGGCGATCGAGCCGTTGGTCGTCTGTGGACCGGTCTTCGGCAGGTTGAGGATCACCGAACCGACGACACCCCAGTTGCCTGCGGCATCCAATCCCCGGACGAAGACGGTGTGCCGTCCGGCGTCGAGAGCGGCCAGCACCACCGTGGTGATGGTTCCGGTCGCTCCTGTCACGCTGACGCCACTGGCCGGCAGACTCATCGGCGTACCGAATCCGGGACCGACGGTGACCGCGTCGTCGATGACGAACTCGGCTTGGCTCACCACCGAGCCACCGGTGGTCGCGTCGCTGAGATCCGCGGTGACGGTGACCGGCGACTGACCGGTGGACGGGTTCGGACTCAGTCTGAGATGTGTCGACACCGGTCCGACGCCGTCCGTGCTCGGAGGTGGCGCATTGGTGTCGAGGAAAGTCATCATGCCGCCGAAGGCGAACTGCGACGGGTCGGCGGTGTGCTGCGCGTTGTTGTCGAGATGGCGAGCGGTCTCATAGAGCGCCAGCTTGGCTTCCGGCCCGGTCGGCATGGTCACCAACGCGTCCATCGTCTGGCCGGGATCGACGCTCTCGGCCGCCACCGTGGTGCTGTAGTGCACCGCGTGTCCGCCTTGTGCTATCTCGGTCTGCAGACCGCCGAGCACCGTCATCGGGTGGGCCAGAGACCCCAAGTTGACATAGCGAAGAAGGACCTTGTGCCCCTGGTCCGTCGCGACCGGATCGCTGGCAGGGAAGGGTTTTCCGTTGATCAGCCGGTACTTCGGGCTGAACTTGCGCAGGTCGAAACCGGCCGGGTTCGCGTTGAACGCCGGGTCGATCTCGCCCAGGACGACGAGCGCGTCGTCGTCGTACTGGCTGGCCGGATAGCCGGCCGGTTGCGTGCCGTACGCCGATCCGTCGGGCGGCAGTACGACAAACGCGCCCGCCAGGCCCATTGCCACCTGACGAGCACCACCGGACGTGTGTCCGGCCTCGTACAGGAACGTTCCGGCCCGTCCGGCAGTGAACGTGTATGTCCGGACGCCCGAGGCGATGCCGGCCGTGTCCTCACCACCAGCAGGCGAGGACTGTCCTGGGAACGCCAGCGAAACAGTCTGCCCCACCAACTGGTTGTGCAAGGTGACTGTCACCTGATCGCCCTGGTGCACGACGAGTGCCGGCCCAGGAGCGGTCGCGGAGCCCGCGGTACCGGTCGAGGAGAAGCCCCAGATCGGTACGGCGGTTCCGAGGACGGTCGTGGTTCCGGTCATCGCGTAGAGATCACAGGCAGCGGTACCGGCAGCGAAGCTGCACCCGCGAGGGGTGAGCTTGCCGACGGCAACCGATGCTCGCGAAGGCATCTGATGGGCTGCCGGTACCGCGGCGACGGGGACCGGCGAGAGCATCGCGGCTGCGAGCGCGGTGGTCGCGATGCCTACGGCAGCGACCCGAAGTCTGTTCGTCATCGTCGATGTCCTCACTGGCTCGCACAGCCGGCGGGCGGATCGATGCGGAAGACCGTCATCATGCCGCCGAAAGCTGCCCCGTAGTTGGTCGCCTGCTCCAGCGCATGGCTGTGGGCGATGTGGTAGTACTCGCCACACTCGTTGTTCTGCGTCAGGTTCGAAGGCACCGGGTTCTTGGTGCCCAGGTAGCCGCTCTCCGAGAACCACGTGTCCGGCCCGACCAGCAACTGGTCGGTGATCGCCGGAAGCTGCGTCGGGATCGGGTTGGTGGTCGCGTTCCAGTTCTCCACGTCGCGCCAATCCATCAGCACGTCGAGGGTCTGCCCGGGACCGACGTCCAGGTCGTACTTCTGGTACGACAGGTCCTGTCCGGATGGTCCCTGCAGGGCGTGACCGTCGCGGTTGATGACGCGCTCGTCGCTGCCGTGCGGGTGGAACGGGTAGTTGACGCTACCGGCGTTGAGATAGCGGATCGTCGCCGGCAGCGGATTGGTTGCCGCGTCGTACGGTTTGATGTGGACGAGCGCGCCGTACGGCTGCCCCGGTAGCCAGGGCGCGTTGTTCGGCGCCAGGGTGTCGGGCATGCTGCGGCCGTTGATCGTGAAGTACCGCGACTTCGAGGCGTTGACGTTGACCGGCTGGTTCCGCTCGACCGCCAGGTGGACATCGGGGTCGATCTCGGACAGCAGGTAGACATACTCCTTGCCGTTGGCAAAGGCCGAGTCGGCGCGATCGTTCACCTGGTTCGGGTGACCGGCGGGCCGGACGACCAGAGCGCCGTACAGGCCCATCTGCAATTGCTTGTCGACGTCGGTGCCGGTCTCGTAGAGGTAGGTCCCCGGGCTTCCGGCGGTGAACGTGTAGGTCACCGAGCCGTCCGTCGCGTCGGCGGACTGGACCAGCGACGTCAGTGAGCTACCGGAGTCGAACTGCGGCTGGGCCGGGTTGCCGTTCGCCCGCACCGACTGCTGACCGGGAAAGACGATCGACGTTGCTTCAGGCAACTTGTTGTGCAGGACGACGGTGACCGGCCGGCCGGATTCGACGCACAACGTCGGACCGGGCAACTGGAAGCCGCGCTTGCTGTTGCCGTAGCTCCACATGTAGATCGAGTTGCCGTCCGGCGTCGACACGTAGCCGTCGCTCGCCGTCAGCGAGAACGTCTGGTTCGCGTCGCTGTCACAGAGGAGTCCTTCCGACATCTCCGCGGCCGCGGCCTGGGTGCGGACCACGAGCGGTGTCATGACCAGTACGACGGCCGCCGTCACGGCGAGCGCCCGTTGGATCGAGAGTCTGTTCATCGGATCATCGCCCCCGTCACGCGTTCGCCGCGGTCTGTGCGGGATAGGTACCGGGCGCCCCGACGACGATCTTCGTCGTCATGCCGCCGTACCCGGCGCCGCCTCCGTTGTTCAGGTACGAGTACTTGCGGTCGTACAGCAGATACTCGCCCGGTCCGGGTGCGACGAAGAGTGCGTCACGGCTCTCACCGGGCCCGATCTCGACCGTGTTCGTGGTCAGGTAGTTCGTCGTACCGTCGCGGCCCTTCAGCAGGCTCGCGTCCTTGGCGATCACGGTCAGGTCGAGGTTGTCCACCGTCATCGCATGGTTCTGGTAGCCCAGGTTCGACATCCGCAACAGCACCCTGTCGCCGGCGTTGCAACGGATCAGCGACGAGATCGGCTGATACTGCAGCCGGCCGGCCGTCGTACTCAGCGGATCCCCGTTCGCGGCGATCGTGTCCGGGTAGGCCCGGCCGTTGAGCAGCCAGAAGCTCGGGTCGTAGTCGGTCCAGTCGTTGACCTGGATGTGCGCGTCGCGGTAGTGCGCCGCCGACCACAGCTCGGTCAGCATGAAGGCGAACTCACGGTCGTACGCCGTCGACCCGTCACCGTCGTTGTAGGCGTACCGCTCCCCCGGATGCAGCGGTGTCCGATTCTGGGCCGGCCGGACGAACACCATGCCGGTCATTCCCATCTGCACGTGCTCCACGTCCTCGAAGTGACAGTGGTACATGTAGGTCCCGGCATCGTGCGGCCGGTAGAAGTAGGTCAGGTCCCGCCCGATCGGCACCGCGAGCGACAGCTCCGGGACACCGTCGAACAGCGGGATCGCGTTGACGAACCCGTGCCAGTGCAGCGTGTGCCCATCGAACAGATCCGGCCGCTGCGCAAGCCCGAGGTTGGTCAGGGTCAGGTAGATGTCGTCGTCCTCGTCGAACGCCATCATCGGGGCACTCACCTGCGCCTTGCCGCGTTGGGCCGCGACCAGGTTCGAGCTCATCCCGGTCACGTCCCGGAAGCCGAAGACGTAGGTGTTGAACGGGCTCGGCGCGAGCGGGTCGGGGAAGAACGGCGGGTCGGCCGGTGCATCGCCCGGCATCGCCACCCAGCCGTCGGTGCCGACGAGGTGGACCTGCTTGATCGGATGGGCGGCCGCTGCCGCCGACCGGTCGGGTGCGGCCAGCACCGTGCCACCGGTGAGCAGCCGCCCACCGAGCATCGCGCCGCCGGCAACACCCGCGCCGGTGAGAAAGGTACGCCGCGTCAATCCACGCGACGTGGAGTTAGCAGTCACTGGAGTTCTCCCGTTGCTGTTGCGATGTGGGCAGATGGTGCGGCCCGCCGCGGTGGAGGAGCACGGCAGGCCGCACGGCTCACGGCGTCATCTGGTCGGACCCGGCGTCGTACCGGCGCTGGAGGCCGACAACGGTCGGCCGGGGCTGGCCGTCGATGTCCGGGGTCGGCGCGGTCACCGTGTAACTGAACCCGGTGGCCGCGGTTCCCCAACGGACGACCGTGTTCGCCGCGCCTCGTCCGCGCGCCGACGAGGCCGGCGTGGCCGTGGCCAGGTGGAAGTCGCCCATCAGATCCGGTGGCAACAGTTGCGCCACCACGACGGCTTCCCGGAAGGCCGGATACGTCCGGACCGACAGGATGTTCACCGACACCTCGTACGGCGACACGAACCCTGGATCGACCGTGGAGTTGGTCGCGTCCGGGGCGGTTCCGGTCAGGTCCTGCAACACCGTGTGGGTCGGCGTTAGCAGCGCCCCCGGAACATCGGCCGCGCCCATGTCCCAGGTGTCGACGGAGTTCGCCGTACCGTTGGGCAGTTGACCGCCGATGCCGTAGACGTATCCGCCGCTGAAGGTGCCGGCCCGGTTGTCCCAGAACACGTCGTTGAGCAGCGTCGGCTTGCTGAACTCCGTGGCCGCTAGAGTCTGCGAGCCGGAGAACAGAGTCGTGTTGCGCAACCGCGCCTGCAAGGGATCGCTGTTGGCGGCGGTGGACAGACCGGCCGGTGCCGGCTGGCCGTTGCTGGTCACGGCCGAGGCCGTGGTCAGGTTCTTCGTGATCGTGTTGTTCACGATGTTCACGAAGACCGCGTCGTCCAGCGCCAGGCCACCGCCCTCGTGCGCCGAGATGTTGTCCGCGATCGTGTTGTTCGTGATCGCGATGGTCTGCGGATCGGACCGGGAGATGTGCGATCCACTGACCTGCAGCAGCCGGATCCCGCCACCGTCGTCGTTGGCGAGGTTCGCCTGGATGATGTTGGCATCGACCGTGACCGGACCGGAGCCCGGTGACAGCGCCGTCGGCGTGGCCGGCAGCTCGCCCGCGATCATGATGCCGCCGCCCTCGTCGTACGACGCGTTGAACCAGACCCGGTTACCGGTGATCGATCCGCCAGTACTGCCGCCGGGGTTGGCCATGTAGCCGAACGCCGTGAGCGCGCCGCCGTACTCGGCGGAGAAGTTCCCGCAGAGTGCGTTGTCCGCGACCCGGTAGCCGTCGCTGCCGGTGAACAGACCGATCCCGCCGGCCAGGTTGGTGCCACCGTTGTCGCGGATCTGGTTCCGCGCGATCACCGGGTCGTAGTTGCGGTTGTCACCGATGTACGGCGTACCGATCCGGACGGCGCCGCCGTACGAACCACCGTTGCCGTGGATGACGTTGTCGGTCACCTGTACGCCGCGGACGTTGGAGTGCACGTAGACACCGCCGCCCTGGGTGACCAGTGCACCGGCCGCGCCGTACGGCGTGGTCACCGCTCCGGTCAGCACATTGACGTTGCCGGTGACATCGGCCTGCGCGCCGCCGGTGATGCTGAGGCCGTCGAGGGTGACCGGCCAACTCGCCGGCGTGAACCCGGACCGGGCTGGATCGTCCAGCACAGTGACTACAGCCGAGTCGGGTACGGCCGGGTTGCCCGAGTAGGTCAAGCCGCTCAGACGGTTGACCCAGGCGATGCCGTTCGGGTTGTCCAGGTTGAAGCCCGAACCGTCCAGGATCGAGCCTGGTACCCACGTGCCGGCCGAGTCGAAGCCGCCGGGACCGACGCCTTGGATGCGGACCTGGTGGTGCACGATGACGTTCTCGTTGTAGTCACCATGCGGGTTCGCGCTGGTCTGGGTGTTCGGCCAGACCACGACCAGCCAGTACGGGCGAAGCCGCGTCGGCGTCGCCGCCTCAAGGGCTGCCTGGACGGTCTTGTAGGGCTTGGTCGGCCCCACCTCCGCGATCAACGGGTCGTTCGCGAACATTCCCGCGAGCAGTGGAATGCTCGCCCCGAGCACCTGCAAAGTGAGCCCGTTGACGCTCGTCTTGCCGTTGTGTCCGGTGATCTTGAGGGCGGCCGCACCGAGTGGGAACGTCACTGGCACGGAGAACGTGATGCTCTTGTCGGTCCAGCTCGTCACGTTCATCGTCGTACCGTTGAGCGTCACGCGGTCGGGTGTGCCGGCCGCACCGAATCCGAAGCCGGTCACCGTGATCGACCGGTTCGCGTCACTACGGCGGATGTACGGCCTGCTGACCGACAGCAGTTGCGGCACAGTTGATCCGAGATCACAGATCGTCGGGTTGACCGTGGTCGTGTCCGGCGCCAGAACCGTCGCGGCAACTTGCGTCGGCGCCTCGTCGGTCACGGTGAAGAGCCCTGGCCAGGCCTGGAAGTTGGTGGCGATCGTTCTGAACCTGGAGTTGTAGTCCGGGTTCAGCGCACCTGGCTGACCGGGATCGTTGCCGACGAAGCGGTACATGTTCGGGCACGGACCTGCGGGCAGTGGGCAGTTGTACGTACTCGTCGATGGTTCGAGTGCCTCGTACAGACCGTTGAAGTCGGTGTGCACCGTGTCGACCAGGCGGCCGGCCCAGTCGTACAGACCGACCGGGACGAAGGGCAGGCCCTGCGCCTCGCCGTAGTTGACGCTGCGCTTGTCGAGCGTCAGCCCGAGGTCGTTCAGCGTGATGCCCCAGAAGTGCGTCGGGATCGGGACGTCGGTGAACAGGTTGAAGTTCGGCGCGGTCGCCTGGTTCGCCCGCAGGCCGACGAGCTTGTCGTTGCACAGCGGCCGTTCGTAGCCCTGGAACGGGCTGCCGCCACCGGCGTTGAAGGCCTCGTTGGTCACGTCGACCGTGTGCAGCGGTCCTGCGCACGGCGAGATGATGCCGGCCTGCTGCGACGGCGGCTGGTCCGGAGGCGTCGGCTGCGGGTCGGGCGGTCCCGCCGGGTCGGATGCCTGCGCAGGCGTGGCCGGCGGGTAGTTCTCCTGCGGCAGGTAGGAGTCACCGTCGAAGACGTTGACGTCCTCCTCCCGCGTCACCTTGTACATCGGCTTGCCGTCAACCGGATCGTTCGGGATATCGACCGAGACGATGTAGTCGCGGGCAGGCAGGTCCTGCTCCTGGCCGGACGGCAGCGGCGCATACAGCGCGAGCCCGTCCGGATTGTGTACGGCGTCTGTCGCCGGATAGAGGTTGATCTTCGAGCTGGTGAAGCCGTAGTTGCCGTTGACCGTCTGGCTTCCACCCGCACTGTCGTTGGCGCCGACCGCGACACCCAGCATCGGCGATTCGACACATAGCCGGTTCTCCGCCGTACCGAACGCCGGCAACGCCTGCTGGTCGGTCAGTAGCTGGCCGTTGTACATCCGTGCCGTGCAACCGCGCGGCGGTGCCCACTCCTCCGACGTGTAGGCATCCTGGACCTCCGGGCCCTTCACGAACGCGCCGTACTGCGGGTTGTCCGTGAGGCCACCGTTGCCGTCGGCAATCTGCTTGGGCTCGGTCTCGTAACCCTGCCGGCAGAGCTCGGCCGGGGTGGTGTCGGTACAGGCCTTCGGCACGTACAGCCGGACCGGGATGCCCGGGATACCGGGCTGGTACGGCTCGGTCGCGGCCTTGGCGGGGTCGAGCTCGTTGCGCGTGGTGTCGTAGGTGACCGTGCCGACGATGCCGCCGTTGGTGCCGGGATCGTAGGGCTGTACGCCCCAGTCGATCCGGCCCCGGAGACCGATGATCGGCAGGAAGTTGATGTCGACCAGGCTGCCCAGCTGGGTGGTGGCCTTGGTCTCGTTGGCCGCTTGGTACGTGATGCCGGTGGTCTTGTACCGCGTGTTGAAGCCTTCCAGGATGAGCCACTTGCCCAGCGGGTAGGTCTCCCTGACATCGTAGTTGCCGCTGGCATCGGTCGTGGTGGTGTTGGTCGCCTGGTCCATCAGCGAGTTGTCCCGCTCACGAACGGTCAGACCGAATCCCGGCACCGCGCGCTCACCGGCGTCCCGCTTCCCGTTGCCGTTGGCATCGACGAACACCGAGCCGGTGACGTGGGTGAACCAGCCGACCAGCATCTTGTTGCCCACATCGGTCACATCGCCGTTGTGCACCTCGACGTTGAGACTCCACAGGATGTAGTCCTGGGCGTCGTCCCACATGCTCAGCTGATAGGTGCCGTCGGGCACGTTCTTGATGTCGAAACTTCCGTCGGCCGCGGCGCGACCGACGTACACGGAGACGTCCCCGGCGTCGAGGTCGGACAACGCCAGCCAGGCATACGGGATCGGGCCGTCGGACTTCGCGCCGGCGAAACCGCCGGGCTCGGCGACCTGACCGTTCTGACCACCCACGTAGGGCAGGCCGGCGATGACGACGCCCTTGATCTCACCGGTCGGCGGCGTACCCGCCGGCGGTGTGAGTGCCTGCGTCCGGACGAAGCCGAACTGGACGGCGGACACCAGCTCGGCGCCGCGTAGCTGCTCGGTGTCGTAGCCGGTCTCGCCCTCCTGCTGCCAGATGTCGTGGTCGTGACCACCTTCCAGCGTGGTCGTCTGAACCCACTGACTCGTCTGTCCCGCGGGTGGCGCGATCGTCGCGGCGTAGCGGTTCGGGCCGAGGTTGGGAATCACGATCTGACCGGAGGCATCGCTGACGCATTTGCCGGTGGACCGCGTGGTGTCGACGATCGGCTTGTTGTCGGCGTCGAACAGCATCGCACCGGTGCCGTTGGCGTTCGCGTGCTGGTAGACGGTGCACAGCGCGTTGCCGTAGTAGTCGGTGCTGACGAGTCCCATCACGTCGGAGAGGGTGGCGGTGAAGCCGGCCAGGCCCTGCTCGGCGTCGGCCTCGTACGTCGCGTCGACCGGCATGTTGTCGTTGAAGACCTGCAGCCGCAGTGTCGTCAGCGGCAGCGGGGTCGGATTCATCCGGACCACCGCGTGGGCGGTCGCTCCGGAGGCGATGGTGAAGTGCTGGCCGTCGATCTTGAAGCCGTCGGCGGTGACCGAGATCAGGTACTTGCCGGCCGGCAGGTTGCCCAGCGCCGTACTGTCGTTCAGATCGGCTTCGGTGCCCTGGGCAACGATCGGCGCGAAGCCGGAAGTGGGCCGGGTCGACGGCCAGGGGCAGGTGTCCGCGTAGTTGGGATCGGACGATCCGCCGGGGGCGGTCGCCGGCAGGCAACGGTCGGTCAACTGGTTCGCCCGGGTGCCGGGGTCGCCGGTGTCATCGATGTTGATCAGCCACTTGTAGTGCGGCACCGGATCGTTCTCGTGCACGAATCCAGGCCCGGAATTCACTGACCGGGCGCTGGCCACGTGCAGGGTGAGACTCCCCGGCCCGGCGGCACTCGCCGGCGCCGCGATCCTCGCCAGTTGCCCCACCGACAGCAGCGCCGCGATCAAACTCAGCCCGACCAGCATCCGCGGCACAGATCTCCGATAATGCGTCACAACCCCACCCCCACCTTGCCCGCCCGCGTGCGTCCTGGAGACGTCACGCCGTCAGCGGCAACAGTGCGGCACCGGACAACCCGTCGGGCTCGAATGACAGAGGTCTCATCCAGCTCTCACCCAACCCGCCGCGGAGCGAACCCGGGATGACACTTCCCCGTCATCGGTCCCGGGCGGAATTCAGGTCAGACGGAGCCGAAGCGTTCGGTGTGAATGCGACGGTGGGGGACGCCGAGGGCCGCGAGGTCGTGGCTGACCGAGGTGACCATCGGCGTCGGCCCACAGATGAAGTAGTGCAGCCGATGGGGTCGGCGCGGGAGGTTTCGACCGAGCAGGCTCCGGCCGATCCGCCCGGTCAGGCCGGTCCATCCTGGTTCGGGCGCGCTGACGACTGGGATCACCTTGAGGTTCAGCTGCCCCCGGAGCTGCTCCACCTCGGGCACCAGCATCAAGTCGCGCTGAGTGCGCGCCGAGATGATCAGCCAGACGCGGCGCCGGTCGGCCCGATCCGCGAGGGTGCGCAGCATGCTCAGCAACGGAGTGATCCCGACTCCGGCCGCGATGAACACGAATCCGGGTACGTCGTCGAGGCCCTCGATGGTGAAACCGCCGTAGGGTCCGTCCAGAAAGACCCGGCGTCCGGGCCGGAGCCCCACGAGCAGCTCGGTGAAGTCGCCGAGCGCCTTGATCGTGAACTCGATCCGGTCCGGGTGCGCCGCGGACGAGGCGATGCTGAACGGGTGCTCCTCGAACACGAACGGCGTCGACCCGATCTTCAGCCAGACGAATTGACCGGCCTCGAAGGGCAGGCCGGGGTGCCCGTCGGCCTGGATCACCAGCGTCACACCGTCGCCGGGTACCGCCCGGACCGACTGAACGACGTACGCGAACCTGCGGGCGCGCACCGGCAGCCAGATCCATCGCCGCACGGCCAGGCAGACCAGCAACAAGCCGGACACGACAAACCACGCGGCCACCAGAACGTCGGACACGAGGTGCCGGAGCCACCAGACATGCAGCCAGGCGGTGACGAGGACGACCGCGACCAGTCCGTTGTGCACGAGTCGCCAGCCCTCGTAGCGCGGCTGGCGACCCGGACGACGCAGTGCGAGGACGACGACCAGCACCAGTGCGACCGTCGACGTTCCGGCCGCCCGGGCGGCCCACGTGGTGTGCGCGAGATCGAGGATCGACAAGCCTCGTGGGTCGACGATCAGAACCGCGACCAGGTGCACCAGGACCAGCACGACCGCGACCAGCGCGATCAGCCGGTGCACCGCGAGCACGGTCTCGATCCCGAAGCTCGCGATCAGCCAGGGCAGCCGGGCCGGCAGGGCGACCGCCACGACCAGCGCGGAGTACCCGACCAGCCCGGCGCTGAGGGTCACGGCCTCACCGGGAGTGGTGTCCGCCGCGATCACATGCCAAGTGAGGAACAGCGGGATGAGCAGGACAGCGACGTACCAAAGAAACCAGGCGGTCCGCGACAGCAGGCCGTGGACGCGCGCTGAGACTCGGTAGCGGGACATCGCGATGTGCTTCCGGGGCCTGGGGGCGATCCTTCGGGACGGTGGAAAAGTACGCTGTTGTGCAGGTGTGGGGAACAGCAGTGCGTAGGTATGACAGGACTGTCATGCCCACGCCGCGACCTCGGTCAGGATCCGGTGGCCCAGTCGCTCCAGCTTGCCTTGGCACCAGAGTCGCCGATTCGGACGACGTCGTAGACGGCGACGCCCGCGACGACGACGGCGATGACCGTCACGACAGTGGACACAACACCCGAGGAGGGTGCGAGGTAAGGGCGCTTCGCCGGGGTCCTGCCACTGGCTTCGCGGTTCCGCCACCAGACGATCAACGCCAGTACGGCGACGGCAACGGCCGCATAGATGGCGGTGTCACCGAGTTCGGCGTGACGGCTGATCAGGGCGTTGGGCGCCAACCGGTGTTCGAGCCACTCCCCCGCGCTCGTCGTGATCGGAACCAGTACGACGACGAGCAGCGCGAGGATCGCGTTCGGGCCGGCCAGCCGGCGTCGTGCAGCCGGCCAGATCGCGGTGAGCGCGAGCAACACTGCCGCCAACGGCAGCAACACAACGATGGCGTGGACAAGAAGGACATGGGCGGGGAGGCCATTGACTGTCTGCATCGGATTCCTTCGGGGCGCTGGACTGGAGTTGCCACGCTCGCAGACAGTTCTTGGGGGTTTCTTGGAGCTCTTCAGCCTTGCAGGTGGGCCGCGTCCAGGGCGGCCTGCAACGAGCGCCGGTAACCGTCGGAGGTGAACGTCGCACCCGACACGGTGTCGATCTGCGCGCTCTGGGCGGCGATCGCCTCCTGCTCCAACTGCGGGAGCGCGAACGCACTGATCTCCTGGTCGCGTCCTCCCGACGACGGGTAGACCAGGGCGGTCACCGCAATCAGACGCTGCGCACGGACCGTGATCCGGACCTGCACCGGCCCGTACCGAGTGTCGGCCGAGGAACCGGTCACCGTGGTATCGCCGTTCGCCGATCCGGTGCTGACAGCCCCCGGCGCGGCCGCGGTGGCTGTCGGCGAGCTGGTCTGGTTCGTGCTTGTCGGGTACAGGAAGAGCAGACCGACCAGTACTCCCGACGCTCCGATCACCGCAACGTTGCGCCGGTACCCGCTCACCACGAGAACCGCTCTTGATGAAGCTGGTTCGACGGAAGACCGCTTCTGCCGGCCGCCGCGACCACCGCGTCCATCCACGGATCAGGACCGCACACGTAAACGTCGTACAGGCTGATGTCGGGGATGAGCTTCCGTAGCGCGTCCTCGTCGGACCAAGCCGCGGCGCTCTCGGGCAGCCACGACTGCCGGTTCCGGATCCGGCGGCCGAGCAGGTAATGGACCGTGATGCCGCGGCGGTGGGCCAGCTGGTCGAGCTCGGCCCTGAAGACCAGGTCGTCGAGATCGTGCGCCCGATACACCAGTACGGCGTCGCCCGGTCGATAGTCGAGCTCCTCGAGCAATGCCCGGAGCGGCGTGATGCCGATGCCGCACGCGAACATCGCGAGCTTGCCGGTGACTCGCCGCTCGCCGGTCAGCCGACCGTACGGGCCCTCGATCGCGACCTTGGTACCCGGCCGCAATCCCGCCAACCGGCCGCTTCCCGCACCGGCCGCCTTCGCCGTCACCCGCAGGCGGTCGGGCGCCGGCGACGCCGACAACGAGTACGGATTGCCGCGTGACCACCCCGGGCCATCGAGGAACCGGAAGACGAAGTACTGACCTGCCTGGACCGGCAACCGGTGCAGCCCGCGACCTGCGAGCGTGACCGTCACCACGCCGGGGCCTTCGCGGACGACCTCGCGGACCGTGAGCCCGTGCCGAAGGGTCCGCCACACCGGCAAGGCCACGCGATAGACCAGGATCGCGGCAAGGGCGACGGCGTACGCGGACCACCAGTAGACCCGCGCCACCGACGACGTCGTGAAGTCCTGGCCGGTCCAGATCTCATGCGGGACGGACAGCCCCACCCCGACGTACGCGTACAGGTGCAGCAGGTGCCACGACTCGTAACGCAAGGCTCGACGAGCCATCCGGACCGAGGTGATGACGACGACCGTCAGCGCGATGCTTCCCGCGACCGCGAGCAGCATTCCGCCGTACGTCGTGACGACGGTCCACGTCTCACGCAGCAGATTGTTGTGATCGCGGAGCGTGTAGCCCACGAGGATCAACCCGATGTGGACCATCAGCAGGTTGAACGACCAGAAGCCGACCAGCCGGTGCCTGCGGGCCAGCTCGTCCTGCCCGTAGCTCCGCTCGATCATCGGCACTCGCGCCATCAGGAACACCTGCACCAGCAACAGGTCCGCGGCCACGAGACCGGACAGCCGGCCGAGTGACGTCAGCAGATCGGCCGGACCGGACGCGAGCAGCTGAAGCCCTCGCCCTGACAACCAGAGAACGACCACGACCAGCACGCTGCTCCAGCACAGGACGACGACGACATCGCGCCACCAGACCGGCGTACGACGAAGCCGCCGCCGGACATGCCCGAGGCGTTGCCGCCTCGCAGCCTGCTCGACACCGCCGTTCGTCATGCTTCGACTATGCCCGCGAAATCTTAGGCTTTCCTGTGACCCGGCACCTCGATCGCGGGCAGAACCAGTTCGAAGGTCGCGCCGACCTCGCCCGGAGCCAGCCGGAGCTGGCCACCGTGCCGATTCGCGACGTCGTGGGTGAGCGCCAGACCCAAGCCGTAGTGTGCCCGGCCCGCTCGATGCCCGCCGGTGTCGAACCGGCGCAGGACTCGTTGTGCCCGCTCCGGCCCGATCCCGGGCCCGGTGTCGCTGACGGCCAGGATCACGTCACCACGATGCCGTCGTACGGCGATCCGCACCTCGCCGTCCGCCGGCGTGTGGTCGATGGCGTTGTCGACCAACGCGATCGTCGCGCGGCGGATCGCGCCGGCCGCACCCAGGACCAACAGGCTGTCCTCGTCGGCCTGCCACCGCAGCCGAACGCCGGCCTGCTGGGCATGGGCTGCGGCGCTGTCCGCGACGTCCTCCGCGACCCGGGCGAGATCGACCGGCTCATGTTCCTCGGCGCCGCGCGGGTCTGCGGCGGCGAGCAGGTCGTCGACGACCTCGCCGAGCCGCTTGGTGTCCTGGACGACACCACCCGAGTCGCGCAGGATCTCGTCGCTCGAACTACTACGGCGCAGGGCGCGGTCAAGGACCTGGGCTCGCGTGCTCAGCAGCGTCAGTGGCGTGCGCAGTTCGTGGCCGGCGTCGGCCACGAACGACCTTTGCAGGGTGAGTGCCTGGGCCAACGGTCGCACCGCTCGACGGCCGATCAGGATGCCCACCAGCGCCGCGAACAAGAGGGCGAGCGCCGACGCGATCCCCATGGCCTCGAGCATCCGCGCGCGCTCGTGATGCGCCGTCGCCAGATCGAGCACGGCCTGCACAGGCTTGCCCTTGATGATCGCGGTGGCGATGCGGTACTCACCGTCGCCGTTCTCCACGGTGATCAACCGGACCTGTGCACCGGCACCGTTTCGCATCGCGACCAAGTCGGCGAGAAGGCCGTTCGGCAGCCCCGGCGTCACCGTCGTACCGGCAGGGCCACTCATGGCCAGCCACATGCCAGCCGGCGGGTCGCCGACGTCATCAGCCGTCGCGATCGCCGCCCGGAGCAGATCGTCGGCCGCACCCGTCTGGCTGCGGACCACAACGATCGTCACCGACGCGATCAGCAGCAGCATCGCCACGGCGACGAGAGCCGCGACCTGGACGGCAACGCCACGAGCGGCTCTGCGGACCAGGACCTCGTCACCGATCGGCCGTCCGCTCATGAACTGCCCAGCCGATAGCCGAGGCCGCGGACAGTACTGATCACTCCGCGCCCGAGCTTGCGGCGGCAGTAGTGGACGTACGTATCCACGACGGTCTCCGACTCGGCATCGTCGAAGACCAAGTCCAGCAACTCGCCACGGCTGAACACCACACCGGGCCGCGCCGCCAGGAGACCGAGCAGCGCCGCCTCACGCTCGGACAACTCCACAGCCTCGCCACCAGTACGTCGTACGCTGCGGGTAGCGATGTCGAGGGAGCCACCAGGGACGTTCAGCTGAGCGGCGTGGTCAAGGTGCCGTCGCAACAGCGCCCTCAGGCGCGCCAGCAACTCGTTGAGCTCGAACGGCTTCGCCAGATAGTCCTCGGCGCCGGCGTCCAAGCCGTCAACCCGGTCCTCGGTCCGGCTGAGCGCGGACAGCACCAGGATCGGCGTACTGACTCCACGGCCGCGCAATCTCGCGATCAGATCCAGGCCCTCCACCGCCGGGAGACCGCGGTCGACGATCATGACCTCGAACGGCTGGGTCAGGGCGAGATGCAGTCCCGTGTGACCGTCGCCCGCCCGCGTCACGCCGTACCCCTCATCGGTCAGTACCCGATCAAGCAGACCGGCAAGATCCGCATCGTCCTCGATCAGCAGGACCCGTCGACCTGTCATCCTGCCGCCGCTCCCCTCGAGGGCCAACCGGCCGTCGCAAAAAGGTTGCCGTCAGCAAGGATACCCAGACCTTCATACCCCGGCAGCGCCGCGAGCACACCAGGCCACTCCTCCCCCGCGACGAACGCCGCGGTCGCGAGGACATCGGCACACTCCAGCGACGGACCGCTCACCGACACCGACAGCCACCTGGTCTCCACGGGACCACCGGTTCGCGGATCGTACAGGTGCGCCCCTCTGGCCGCCGTACCGCTCGTAGCAACGGCACCACCGGTCAGCGCCAGGCTGGCGACCACCAACTCAGGATCACGCGGGTCCTGGATTCCGACCGTGAAGGACCGGTCGCTCGGGGACACGACGAGTACGTCGCCGCCCGCGTTCAAGCACCAGTCCAGCTCAGGGACCTCTCGCAGTCGCTCTCCAGCACGCTCCACCGCCCAGCCCTTCACCAGACCCGACGGATCCCATCCGCCACCCGGCAGCTCCGCGTCAAACAACCCGCCGGTCAGCTCACCCGCCCGCACACACCGCTCGGCCACCACCCGCACGACGGGATCCACGTCACCCCAACCCAGCTCACCGCGTGCCAGCCGACTGACCGCGCTGTCACTCTTGTACGGCGAGAAAACCCGATCGACCTCGACTAACTCCGCGAACACCGCCCGCACCGCCGCGTCCGCCCGGACGGACCCCGCCTGCTCCCCACGGGCCAAAACACTGACCGGCAGACCCATGATCTGCTCAACCCAGCTCCGCCTCACCACCATGCAGCAACCGTACGTCCGACCACCTCACCAACCAGTACTCACCACAGCCGCTCTACCAGTCGGGCCGAGCGAGATCACCGTCGTCGAGCCACTCGTCGCCACTCCGGTCACGGTGGTAGCCGTGGTACTGGCCGAGGACGCACACATCGTCGGTTCGTGGGTTCAACCCGTCGCACGTGACGTCGGTGGCCGACTTCAGCACCGGCCATCGGCTGGCGAACCTCTCCGCATCCATCATCAAACTCCGTCGTACGGCTGGCACCTGCTTGGGTTGGAGCGGTCAGGGCGACAGGGCAGGAGAACGACGCTCCGACCTGCGTGGTTCGGGGCTCACCCACCGCCCTGACCTATCACCGAAAGCTAGTGATCGGACACATTGCTCTGAAGAAAGTTGCTTGAGATTTCTCGCAGCGTGCTTGACTGTTGCTCGGGCGGATCAGCACTCTGGAGGAGCAACGCGGCCACTACCAATCGCCGTGAAGCCAGGAGGAGCACCATGGACCACAAGCAGCCACACCAGCTTGAGCACCTCGCAACCGACCCGAACTCCGGTAAGGACGGATGCCCGTCGTACTACGCGACCGACGACGGACGATTCGTCGTACAGGGTTACAAGCTGACGAGCGCACAGGCACGTGGCCAGCTGATCAACTTTCCTGAGGGCGAGGACGCCGTGATTGTCACCCAGGGCCTGGTCGACCTGATCCTCGCGCATCACCTGGGAACATCTGCGTGACCGACTCGACGTTCGTTGCTGCTGGGCCGGAGTTCGTCCGGTTCGCCCGCAGCTACGAACACACGGCGTACCGCCTGGAGGTCCGCGACAGGTACGCCGCCGCCGATGAAGCCGAACACGTGGAGGCGTTCCTCGCAGGCCTACCCTCCGACGACTCCTGGATGGAGGACTGGATGGGCATGGTCCTTCGTCGCACGCTGGAGGGGCAACACATAGAGCGCGTGCGCGTCGTGAGCGAGCCCTGGTCCGACTACACCAGATTCGGACTCAACCTGTCGCGACTGAACACCGCAGCCGGCGAAGACATCCGTTACCTCACACGCGATCAAGCTCGTGAACTCAAGCTCCCGACGTACGACTATTGGCTTCTCGACTCGCACAAGATGTGCATCCTGCGCTTCGACGATCAGGATGTCCTTCTCGGCGCGGACGTCGTACAGGATCCAGCGGTCGTGGTCGAGCACGCGGCCTACCGCGACATCGCTCGGCGCTTCGCTTTACCGCGGGCGCGGTATCTCGCGACATTCGACGACGAATTCCTGACCAAGAACCGCATCGACAAGTAAGCGAGCGTGGGTGTCCAGTTTCCAGCGTGCACGCGAGGCTCTCGGCAACCACCTGCGAGAAATGCGGCTGGACGCCCACCTCACCGGCCGCAGCCTCGCGGCCGCGGCCGGATGGGGACCGTCCAAAATCTCGAAGATCGAGGCAGGCCGCCAAACACCATCAGACACCGATCTCTCAACGTGGGCCGCCCTCTGCGATCGCAGCCAGGACATCCCGCAACTGATCGCGTCTCTACGCTCGCTCGAGCAGCAGTACGTCGAGTTCCGGCGCATGTTCCGTGCGGGCCTTCCCTCGAGACAACGCGCGATCGCCGACATCGAAGCCACCACCGACCTCACCAGGAACTTCGAGCCCTGCTTCGTCCCAGGCCTGCTCCAAACCGCGGAGTACGCCCGCTACCGATTCGCCGAAGGCGACGCCGACGAGACTGAACGCGGCGTACCCAAAACCGAGACCGAACTCACCGAAGCAATCGCAGCCAGGATGGACCGCCAGCGCATCCTGCACCGTGGTGAGCAGAAGTTCCACTTCGTCCTCACCGAAGCAGTCCTTCGCTACCAACTCTGCCCACCAGACGTCATGGCCGGCCAGATCGGCCACCTCATCTCGATGACCACGCTACCCACCATCCGGGTCGGCATCGTCCCCTTCGGCGCCCCCCTCGCCGTCGCCCCAGCCCACGGCTTCTACCTGTACGACGACCAACTGGTCCTCGTCGAACTCTTCACCGCCGTACTCCACGTCACCCAAACCGACGAACTTCAAGCCTACGAACGAGCCTTCACCAAACTCGCCAAGACAGCCGTCTACGGCGCAGACGCGCGAACGCTGCTCACGCACGCCCTCTCGAAATGGCAACCTGCGGGCGCAGACTCAGAAGCGCGTCGAGCAAGCCCTGGACGCGGGGTTCACCGGTTCAGACCAGAGACGAGTTGATTAACCTGCGATGTGCAGTCCAACTCGCTGACCGCTGACGAAGGGACCCCCGTGGCCGACAACACCACCGACAAAGACGCCGCAGGCACCATCGCCTTCGCCTACGAAATGGGCGTCCTCAAACGCCTCCGCCGCGCCGGCTGGTGGCACGCCGGCGTCCGCGACCCCGAATCCGTCGCCGAACACAGCCTCCGCGTAGCCCAACTCGCAGCCCTCATCGCCGCCGAAGAAGGCGCCGACCCAGCCTGAGCCGCCTACCTCGGTATGTGGCACGACTCCCAAGAAACCCGCATCGGCGACATCCCCCACAGCGCCCGCCCCTACGTCGAAGTCGCCCCCAACGAACGCATCACCGAAGACCAAATCGCCGCCTTACCCGCCACGGCCGCCAAAAGCATCCGCGAAGCAGTCACCGAGTACGAGTCCCAAGACACCCTCGAGTCCCGCTGCGCCAAAGACGCCGACCGCCTCGAAGCCTCATGCAAGCCGTCGAGTACCGCGAATCCGGCTACACCCGAACAGACGGCTGGATCGAATCCTCCCGCGCCAAAATCCAAACCGAATTCGGCCAGCGTCTCGCCGAAGCCGCTTTGACCGTGTCCCCTCTCGCCTGGCGCAACCGCTAACCCGCAGGCGCACTCCAGCGCAGCCTGAAGGCTCCGCCCAGCACCTCCTGCAATGTGACACCGCACAGGTTCTGGAGA
The DNA here is from genome assembly GCF_042882005.1 of Kribbella sp. NPDC058245. Classification (NCBI taxonomy): domain Bacteria; kingdom Bacillati; phylum Actinomycetota; class Actinomycetes; order Propionibacteriales; family Kribbellaceae; genus Kribbella; species Kribbella sp. NPDC058245. Next base: position 139,644 of record NZ_JBHVWY010000008.1, on the reverse strand, counting down.
CCGAGCTGGTGGAGGTCGGAGTTCAGCTCAGAGCTGCAGGCCATCGGTCCAGAGCTGCGCGGCCTACATCCGCAAGTTCAGCGAGATTGCGATGACACAGTTCAACTGTGAAGTGGTAAGTGTGAGACTGACCCACCTCCCTGCGCCTGGCACAGCACTGGAAATGGACCCGAGCCCTGGCCACCGCGTTCCAGCGACTCGCTCAGATCCCGCACCCGCTACACACCTAAACACTCCCGCCCGCCCACAAACCGAAGGACAACCTAACAGTCGGCAAGCTGGCCGATCCCGCACGCCGCAACACAACTCGCCACACCCAGCCCGACCCGGCCCCCGCACCCAACCGCCTACTGAAAGACCGAGGCTACTGACACAGCGGCCCGGTACGGTTGCTCGCGATGACGAAGATCAATGCGGGATACCCGGCAGGCCAGCTTGCCAAGGCATTCGTGACAGCGCTGAGCCACGAGAGCGCCTCCACGCGGCGCAAGGCCGACAAGCGCGTCGAGAGCTGGCGTCGCGTCATCGCGGGCATGAGCAGCGGCGAACTGAGGATCGGTAGCCGCCGGCCGGTCAAGCGCTTCCCGGTCTGGGTGACGCCGCAGGTCGTTCAGGGCGGGTTCGCGACCGGTGTGGCCGAGTCGGAAGGTCCGTTGCAGCCGCATGAGGCTGCGATCGCGAAAGACCGGGCGGGAGTGTTCGCCTACTACCTGACCGACGCGGGCCTGGCAGATCTGCAGGCTCGTCTCGACGACTGCCGGTACGTCGTGAACGTGCCCGAGGAAGCCGCGTTGCTGACAGCCGCCTGGCTCGTCCGCGCAGGCGATCGGGCCGCCGCACTCGCCCTGCTCGAAAACCTGCGGCCGTACGCCGATCGGCTCCGCTTCGCCCCAGCACCCGGTACGGCGGACGCCGCCGCCGTCGACCCAGCGGTGGTCTCGCGGCGCACGGTCGGCGAGGTACGGGCGGCGCTGCGGTCGATTCGCAGCAACCCGCGGATCGAGGCGCAGCGGGAGGCGACGACGGTCTGGAATCCGTTCACCGATGAGCTGCTCACGCACTGGCTCGCGACCTCCGTCGACGGCGAGGTTGCGAGCGCCGAACCACCCGGCTGGCGCCTGCGTGGCCAGGAGTTGCTCGACCGGTACGCCGTACTGTCCGCCGCGCATTCCCTTTGTGGCAAGCACAAGCGGCCGAAGGAGAACCAGGCGATCCTCCGGCTGGCCCTGGAAGATGCCCTAGGCAAGGGCCTCGGGCCTCGTCAGCGAGGCCTGCTCCAACACGCAGTCGACTCGATGCTTCGTCGCCGGGGCACGCCTGGCTCGCCCGAACACGAGGCGTTGCGCGCCGGGCAGTTCGCCGAAGCCGCGCTGCCGCTGCACCGCGAGATCGCCACCACGCTCGCCGCGACCCTTGCTCCACTCGACCAGACCACCGGCTGGGCGCCTCGCGATCTTGAGCCCGAGTTTGCCGATGGAGTGCTACGCGCTGTTCCGGCCGGGCTGAGGCGGAAGGTCATGGCGGCGCGGCGAGGAACCGTGGCGGAGCTGATCGAGCTCGGTGTGGTGACGTCGGCGGAGGTGCTGGCGCAGTTGGTGCCCGACCTGACGGCTGCGACGACCGTCCTCGCTTACCGCGACGAGGCCCTTCAGCGCCTGATGGCGGCGACCTATCGCGCCTTCAAGCGGCGTCGGTCGCTGCTCCTTGTCGATCTCCAGCACCAGGTGCGGCTGACCGAGCTGCCCTGGGTGCAGGCTGTCGACTCTTTCCGGACGCCGACCGGTGAAAGTCAGGCCGCCGCGCGCGAGATCCTGATCCGGATCTCGGAGAACGCGCTTTCCGGCTTCCCCGCGACGATCCTGCCGAACCCACTGCTGCAAGAGCTCGGCGCTTTAGCGAAGAGCGCGCAGATCACGCTGCCGCTGACCGAGGAGCTTGCGGCCGACATCTTCGCGGGCCGGTTCTCCTTGAAGTACGCCGAGGCGGCGGATCTCGCGGCCACAGTACTGAAGGGTTCGCCGTACGAGCTGTATTACGGTCTGGACTACGCCGGCTGGCTCGGTCAGCGGGACTCCAGCGCGAAACAGTCCGCCTTCACCAACCTGGTCAACGAGCGGGCCGGCGGCAGTTCCGGCAGTTGGTCGGTCGCGGCCAACGGCAAGATCGTCGAGCAGGCGCAGATCTTCACCACCCACAATCTGGCCGCGCTCTGCCTCGTCCTCGACCTGACCCTGGACTGGCCCGAGCTATCCCGGCGAGCCTTCGGCGGCGTGATCGCCAGGCTCCGCAGGGTGGACGGCAATCCGCGCCCGCTGCGCTCGATCAAGGACGCTGCCTATGCCTGGCGCCAACTGATGTTCTTCCTTTCCCTGTGTACTCCGGGAGAGCGCAGCGACTTTCTGACCTGGGCCTGGTCTACCGAGAAACCGTCAACGGTGTCCCGGCGCCTCGATCCAGTACTCGCCGACCTGCGCCAGGTCCTCCAGGGGCAGCCGGCTGCCCGGCCGTTCCTCGGCTGGACCACGACGCGCCACGTGATGCTTCAACGCTGACCCGCTCTCAGGCTCCAACTCGAGGCGTGTGATTGGAGGTGCGTGTTCGGCCTCGGACACAGCAATAAGGGCTCCGGCTCCACAAGCTTCCGGAGCCTTCTCATTCCTGTACGACGCTCGCGCCCGCTCAGGGCACGCGCGCTCCTTCGTCGCGTGCTCCGCCCCTTCGCCCCACCTACCCGTTTGCGGCTACCGCCGCTTCCCCTTCAAGAGCAATCCCGGCAACCGTGATCCCCAACCGCCGCCGCTCCCGCCCGCTGCTGCGTCGCGGACACGCGGCCCGCTGCACCGATGTCTCGCCCATGGTGACCGTGATCACTGGCTCAGGAGTTCACCAATCAGACGAAAACGCTCGGCCGGCTGCGGCCGCTGAGAGGTCACTTCACTCTGCGCGCCTCAACCCTGCTGAACGCACCTGCCGGGTAGACGAACACCCGCTGCACGCTCGTTATCGGTTCCTTGACGCCGAGGATCGCTGTTCCCCTGGCGCCTGGATGCAGGAAGAATCTGCTCTCGTACGACAGCTCAATGCCCTTGTTGTACTTCGCCACCTCCCCGTCGCCGAAGGAGTTCCGCCAAACGTCGATGTAGTCGCTGATCGACGTCGCCTCGAACTGCCGGCCATCCTCGGCGACAATCACGACCTCATACATGTTGATGTCCCCGCCGGACTGGTTGTCGACCTGCGCGATCACGTAGGTGATGGCACGCGCCTTCGCGAGCCTGCGATAGTCGCCGAACCTTTCCAGGCGCGGGTCCATGACCGAGGCCGGCACTTGAATCGTCCCCTTCGCTCCATCGAAAGCGAACGCATACACTCCTGGTCCCGAGCGCGGCGCCTGAGCGCTGCTCTTCGGAGTCGTCGAGGGGGCGGCCGGAACCGCTGGGGCCGACCGCTCAGATGACGGTGGCCCTCCCGTGCTCGGCGGCGCACCTGGGGCATTGATGACACACCCCGTAGACATCACAAGCACCGCTGACATCGCGGCGACGATCCGCAACCCGCTTTGACCTGTACTCCTCATGATGCTCCCCCCAACCGGTCCACCTTCGCAGCCGTCCAGCGCAGGCGGGGCTCCTCGACCGCGAGCCGGCCTCCAGTGAATCGCTACAGTGGGTGAACCAGGCAGAGCCAAAGTCCTCTCACCAGACCGCCGAAAGACCTTACTCGTTTGGCCCGTACTGATAGGCGACAGCGTCCCTCAGCCCACCTGGGTCCAGGAGTGGTTCGTCTCAGCCCGGCCCGGGACTTCGCGAGTGACCGGTGGGACATTCACCTTCGGCGCAGATCAGATACCGACGGCCCTGTTCGCTTACCTGGAGGAGCGCCGCCTCGAGCTCGACCGATCCCGGCCGGCACCGGACTTTGAAGCTCTGCGGGTCGGGTCTCCGCAGCGCTGAGCCGATCGATGCCGATGGAGCCGCGGCAGCAGTTCAGTGCCTCGGGCAACTTAGGATGACCTCCTGCCGGCCATCCGCCAAGCACTGCGAAGCGCCGAGCATAATGCGGCCCAACTGAGCGACGACCGACTGCAGGGCCTGGCCGAGTTGATTCAGAATGCCGGCGACACCAGAGCGACCGAGGCCGCCTTCTCGGTGCTCCGGGACTCCGATGATGTCCACGCATAGCGGGTCGAGACTGCGATTCCGCGACATCCTCGGGCTCGTGGCTGCGACCATGACCGGTGTGGTCGTGGGAGTGTCGCATGCGTGCGCCGTCTCGGATGGCGGATTCGGCGGGATCGTCGCCTTTCCGAGCGACATCGAGATGTTGTCCGGATGGACCTCCGGCCCACCTCGCCGGCGAGGACCCCTCCCGGGCCATGGACAACGCAGAGCGACGGGTCTTCAATGGGGCCCGGGGGAATCATGAATGGAGAACCGGAAAAAGTCACGGAAAGTTGCGAGAACACGCAGCTGAACAAGGACAGCGGTAACGCGACGCTGGCGGCGCTGGCAGGAGTCGCGGTCGGGGTGGTCGTCGTACTGCTCGCCTGGCTCGTCGTGTTGATGAGCCGGCAAAATTCGGCCGCCGAGACGGCGTCGACGCCGCAGTCGACCGGCGTACCGGTTACGGTGAAGACGATGACCGTGGCTCCGTCAGTCAAAGGCACCACGACGGCGCCTGCACCGGTGAGAACCTTGCCGAAGGCGATCGGCGACGTCCGATCGCTCTCGGCGGGACTCTTCTGCCGGGACCTGAAGAGCAAGGGGTACAGCTATGTCGCGGCGATCGACTACTGGCGGCTGCATGGTCAGCCCGACCAGATGGATGCCGACCGCAACGGTATCCCTTGCGAGACCGTCTATCCACGCAGCGACATCGGCTCATACTGGATCGGGCGGGAGGTGGTCGGCGTGACACCACTGACGTCCGGGCTGTTCTGCCGCGATCTGGCCCACCGGGGAGCTACGTACGCTCAGGCCGTCGCCTACTGGTGGTACTACGACCGTCCGCTGCGGATGGATGCCGACCAGAACGGCATCCCCTGCGAGACCGTCTACTCAGTTGCCGTGGTCAACGACTTTTGGTTTCAGTGAGGCGGTCCGTCTGGGTGGCGTTCCTGTCCGCGGCGCTGGTCGTCGCGGGCAGCGGCCTGATCGTACTCACCGCTACCGGCGCCTTCGACCAGTCCGAGTCCAGCAAGCCATCCGCGCCGGCGCCCAGCGTGCGTACCAAGACAGTCGCCAAACCGCCTGAAACGACTGCTGCGCCGACTGCTGCTGCAACGCCTACCCAGCCCCCGACGCTGAAACGGCCCTCGAGGTCGGCGGCTACACCGCCGCCGGTCGCCATCAGCGCCACCCGGTACGTGTTTCCGGTTGGTGGTTGCCGGGCGGATGCTTCGCAGAGTCATCATGACTATCCGGCGTCGGACATCTTTGCGGACAAGGGTTGTGCGTTCGTCTCGCCGGTGGACGGGCGGGTCGATGAGGTGACCCGGGTGGACACCTGGAACAAGAAGACGAACGTCGGGCGTGATCGTGGCGGGTTGTCGGTCTCCGTCGTTGGCGTCGACGGCGTGCGGTACTACGGATCGCACTTGTCTGCCATCGGCGCTGGGATCAAGCCGGGGCTGGTGGTGAAGGCCGGGCAGACGCTGGGCCTGACCGGGAAGACCGGGAGTGCCCAGGTGACGCCGCCGCATCTGCATTTCGGGATCAGTTGGCCGACGCCTGCCGGGCACTGGTGGATCCGGCGGGGAGCCGTGCCGCCGCAGACCTTCCTCAACGCGTGGCATTCCGGGCGACAGCTCTCGCCCGTGTCGTTGGTGGGGAAGACCAGGCGCGCGTACGGCGTCGACCGCGGGTGCCGGTCTTACTGCTGACGAAGAGGTTAGGTTGCAGTCATGGTGAACCGTGGGGGGTCAAGCAGTCCTGCCGACAGGTACGACGAGTTGATGGTGCGACGTGCTGCGCTGGAGCAGGAGGTGCGTCGGCGGTTGGCACGCCACGGCGAGGAGATGCTGAGGCAGTTGCCGCTGACGAACGAGTCGTTCGGGGCCCGGGCGGACGGCATCCGGCTGACGGCGGATGGCTCGCTGCAGGCGATGCTGACGTTGCGGGGGGCCCACGGCGTGGAGTCGACCGTGACGCTTCGTGCCGAGCCGGGTGGACAGGTCGAGGAGTACGCTCGTGCGGAACGCGAGCCGGACGTGGTGGCGCCGATCCAGACGCGCGACGAGTCCGACGAGCGGCTCGGCATCGTGACCGCGCTCGCGCGCAAACACCTGCCGATCGGTGCCGCGGAAGATTTTCTCGCCATGCTGCGTCCGGCCCTTCGGCTGGTTCGCGCGGGCGAGGGTGAGCCGGCTGTGGCGCAGCTTGGTGGACTGCCCACGCTTCCGGTGAATTCCTGGCCGGTGTGGGAAGGACATGGCCCGCTCGGCCACGTACTGAGTTTCGATTGCGCACCGATCGCGGCGATGCTGCCCGAGCTGGGGCTGCCGGCCGACGGCCGGTTGGCCTTCTTCTACTTCGATGACAGGTACGACGACGCCGAGAGCACGGTCGGATCCTGGGACCCCGCGAGTCGCCCCGGGTTCCGGGTGCTTCATCTGCACCCGGAACTGAGCACCCGAGCCAACATCACCGACGCCGCGACCCCAGTGCCACCTGGTCTTACCCCGTTTCCGGTAGTCGCTCTCGCGGCGGTACGAACGGTGACCTGGCCGTCGCATGAGACGCCGATGGCAGCGGCGGTCTGGAACAGGCATGGACTGGCAGGTCCACGGCCCGGCGTTGCCGCACCACCCGTGGAGGCTCTGTACGACGATCTGTGGAAACTGCCGGGCGGCGGTTACAACACGCACCAGATCGGAGGCCATCCCTGCCCTCAGCAAGGTCCAGTCGAGATGGAAGTCGAACAGCTGCGGCGCGGCCTCGTCGGCGAACCGTTCGACTGGAACGATCCCAGCGTCCAGTCCGCCGCGTCCGGCTGGCAACTGTTGCTGCAGGTGGCCTCGGAGGACGACGCCGACATGATGTGGGGCGATGTCGGTCAGCTGTACTACCTCGTGCAGGACGCTCAACAGCCACACGACGCTCTGTTCACCTGGCAGTGCGGATGAAACCGCGCGCCAGGCGTCACGCTAGACCCGGTACGTGCTGCACCGCCGTGTGGCGCTCACACGGAAAGCGGCCTGAGGTGGAGGCGGCGCTGGTTAGCTGACGGTTGCTCGGGCTTTGTTGAAGGTCTTGGTCGGGTCGCCCGGAACGTACTGCCACGGATGAGTGGTGATCTGGTCGCCGAGGCGGGAGAAGACGGCTGCGGCGGCGGGGTGGTCGGCGGCTTGGGCGAAGGCCATAGCGAAGGTGTTGAAGTAGAGGGGCCAGCCGGGGCGGAGGTCGGCGGCTGGGTGCAGCACGGAGCGTTCGGCGGCGGCTCGGAGCTCCGCCTGGACGTCGGGCTGGGTCATGTAGAGGCGGGCGGCGGGGCCTTCGCGGTCGAGCATCACTTCTAGGTGGGCCAGCGGGATGAGGGCGTGCAGCATGTTGCCGTCCGGCGCTGCTGCGGCTGCGGAGCGGGCCAGGTGGAACATGCGGTCGTGGCTGCCGGACCATTTTTGGCAGTTGGTCTGTAGCCACTCCGCGTGTGCCTTGAGGTTCGTGGCGTGTCTTGAGGTCGCTTGGTGGAAACGGAACTCACCGTCTTCGAGGCCGAGTTCCAGACCGCGAGCGGTCCGAACGAGGAAGGCCCAGGCCGCGATCTCGTCCGGGTTCGCCGCGACCACGTCGTACAGGCTGCTCTCGGCGAGGCGGAGCCGTTCGAAGAAGAGCCGGAACTGCTCGGCCTGGGTGTACTTCGCGCGGTAGCCGCCGCGCGCCTCCCAGGCCCACGCGGTGGCATGGCAGCCGCGAACCAATTGCGCCAGCGGGTCAGTCGCAGCAATCGTGCCGATCCAGTCCTGGACGTCGGGAACGGATCCGCAGGCCTCGAGCAGGAAGCAGCGGTCGTCCGGGTGCTCGGTGCCATGCAGGATCTGGCGAGCGGTGGGCCAGTCGCGGTGGGCCAACGCGTCGCAGAACGACCTGGCCAGCGGATCGCCCATGCACGGATCGATCGCGGGCAGCGCCGCCGCCCGGCGTCGTCTCAGCTTCACTTCTTGCTCCTGAGTTGTCTGATGAAGGTGACCACCGCGATGGCGATACCGATCGGGACAGCGCGGACAAGCATCGATCCGATCTCGTCCGGTGTGATGGTCAGTACGACGCCGAGGATGACGAGCACCAGGAACGGAACCCAGACGACCGGCTGGTCGAGCCAGTACCGGAAGGTGTCGATCCGGCGGACCTTGACGTGCGGGATCTGGTCCTTCGGCCGCTCTGGCATGCGGATGTGCAGCGCGGGAGGGATCGCCGCGTCGAGCAGCGCGACCGCTTGCGGACCGTGGTGCCACAGCGTCGGCTCGACCTGCACCTGGTAGCCGTCGTGCCGGATCAGCTGCCGTCCGCCGTCCGGATAGCTGACCATGCCCGCGACCTCGTCGTACGCCGCGGACGTGCGCCCGTCGGCCGTCTCCCGGTGCACGCGGGTGGTGCCAACGGTCAGCGCGCCCTTGGACGTCGGGTCGGTCGGCCGGAACCGGCGTCCGTCCGACGGCTTGGCCGCATCCGGTGGACTGCCCAGCCACGTCAGTTGCGGATCGCCGGCACCTTCCGGATCGACCGACACGAGCAGATCGCGCCACACCGACAGTGCGACGTCGCGCACCTGAGCCTCGGTCACCGCGTCCGTCTCGGCTGCCAATTCCTCGACACTGTTCGTCACCGGTGTCCCGAGCAGCGCGTCCCGAGCAGCCATGAAGGGGAGCCACTGGTGGGCGGGCTGCGTGCCGAACTGGCGGATCTGGGCATCGAGGTCGTCTCGCAGCTCGACCGGATCAGGCCCGCGGTCACGCAGCCTCCGCAGTACGGCGATCGACTCGCTGACCGCGGATCGCAGCGCCTCCGGGATCACATCCATCCCGACGGTCAGCATCGCACGGTCGGCGTCGACCAGCTCGTACGACGACCAGGCGCTGTACCCGACTCCCGAGCCGTGCCGGAGGCCGCCCTGCAGGCCTCGTTCGAAGGCTCGCCGCATCGCTCCGGCCGCTGACGACCGGGCGGCCGTCCCGGACAGGGCGATCGCAGCGGGCCGGCCCGCGAAGCCACCGGGCAGCGGCTGCTCGCACTGGACAGCGCGAGCGGGAGTCATCCGAGGACCCGAGCGCAGCGGCAGTTCGAGCCCGGCGGGCGGTGGACCCGACAGGGCGAGCACCGCGTTGCCCTGGGCAAACGCACGGGCTGCGAGGTCACGCAGCCCGTCCGGCTCGGCGGTGTAGAGGCCGAACTCGTCGTACTCGGCGAGGCCCGCTCCGCGTGCGCCGTACCGCCAGAGCAGATGACTGCCGACCTGGCTGCCACCGCGCCGGGAGCTCTCGGCCCGCAGGACGCGGCGCTCGTGGTCGAGTTCGGAGAAGTCCGGCTCGCTCAGCCAACGGCAGAGGTCGCGCAGGTGCGCGACCACGTCGTCAGGCTCGCCCTCGACGTCGAACGCGGTGTGCAGCAGACTGACTTGGCCGTTGACCGGTGTCCGGATCGAGTGCCGCCCATGCAGGGCAAGGTGTTCCAGCAGGTGCAGCCAGCCGCGGGTGGGGAGCGGCTCGTCCGCCATCCCGGCCCTGAACCACAGGTTGGCCCGGAATGTGTCGGGACCAGGCAACCAGTAGACCGGTACGCCGTCGACCTCTGTCGTGCGCAGCCTCTCGCCGCTCATCTGTCCGAATCCCCCAGTGCTCGTGAAATACCGGCCAATAGTGCCGGATGTCGAGAGCTCACGGCAGAGACTTTCGCCGAGTTGCAGCTTTTGACATCCGGGTTGATGAGCCATAGCCACGCAGCACAGTGGAGTGCAGATTTTCTGAACCGGCCGCGGCTATCGGCTCACCTACCTGCTCCTTCGACAGGCGAACCGACCGGCGGGGGCGACCCGGCCACTGCTGCGGACAGGAGGGATTGGGCTGACCACTTCATCACCGCGACCGCCTCGTCGTGCGGTAGTTTCGCGACGTCGAGCAGCCAGCTGAGGGCCTCGATCCCGGTGGCGCTGCGAATCGCGATCGCCAACTGGTGAACGGATTCCGGCGACAGCTCCTCACGAAGGGGAGCCAGCGCCTCCTCGAACCAGGCGATCGCTCTGCCCTGCCGTAGCGGGAGCGCCGCGCGCTCGGCGGGGTCGGCCTCGAGGGAGAGTCGAAGCATCGTGCGTTGCTGCTGCTCGGTTTCGAGGATAAGGGCCGTGAAGGCGTCGATCGCGGTCGCGAGGCGTTCGCTCACATCGGCGGGCGCGTCCTGCGGCAGCAAGCTGGTGGCTGTGGTCTCGGGGTGGGCTGCGGACAGCAAAGCGCGCTGGTTCGGGAAGTAGCGGTACGCGGTCGGGCGGGAGATCTCAGCCGCCGCGGCCGCTTGCTCGACGGTCGGCGTCAGCCCGGACGCGACCAATTCACGAGCGGCCGCCACCAGGGCGTCCCTCGTGCGTTGCTTCTGCCGGCTGCGGCCGCCGAGCTCGTAGGGCATTGACACGATGAAAATGATACCGCACTCTCATGGTGAGACCTAAGTCTCACAAGAGTGGAAGGTGGGGATCATGAGCGGACTCGAAGCAATCGTCCGGAACGCCGGGGAAGGTGAGCTGCACTGGTTCTTCGGCGGTGGAGTGCATCGCTGGCTGGCCACGACCGAGCAGACCGGCGGGAGCTATCTGCTGTTCGAGGACGCGATGGAGCGCGGCAAGGTGACCCCGCTGCACCTCCATCCCGAGGTCGAGGAGTCGATGATCGTGCTGGAGGGTGAGCTCCTGATGCACCTGGACGGCGTCGAGCGCCGGGTCGGCGAGGGCGGGATGGTGATGGTGCCGCGCGGCATGCCGCACGCGTTCCTGGTCACCTCCGAGAAGGCGAGGATCCTCTGCCTACTCACGCCAGGGATCGGGCAGGACTTCTACCTCGGCGCCAGTGAGCCGTACGTCGAAGGCGCGGCCCACGAGGTCGACTTCGCCAAGATCGCGCAGTCGGGCCGCGACAACGGCGGCATCGAGATCCTCGGCCCTCCCCCGTTCGCCCACCTGGCCGCCGCGCCGCACTGAGGTCCCGGACTAGCTGCGAGTAGCGGTCGGGTCCGCGTCGTGGCCGACTACACAGCCGCCCACTACGAAGACGTCCGGCAGGCCCGCTTCACGTCCGGCCAGCTGCCCAGGCGAGAAGCGGCGAGCCGCTGATCGCGGGCCGCCGCTGCTCGATGTGGCTAGGCGAGAATTCGGCCGGCCGATTCTGCGAGCTTGGCCAGTACCGACGACACGGTGTGGTTGGTCAGTTGGCCGTTCTGCTTCACGATGTTGCCTGCGACCAGGACAGTGTCGACCGCGCGGGTGTCGGCGGCCAGGACGACTGATGCCACTGGGTCGTTGGCCGGAGACATGCCCAGGAGGTCGGTGCGGAGCAGGACGATGTCGGCCGGGCGGCCGACGCCGAGGGTGCCGACGTCCAGGCCGGTGACGCGACCGCCGTCGACGGTGGCGGCCCGGAGGGCGTCGTGGGTGGTGAAGCCGGAGGTCAAGCGCTCCAGGACGTAGGCAGCGCGCATGAGGCTGAACATGTCACCGGGGCCTGAGACGACCGTGTCTGCACCCAGGCCGGTCGGAATCTTGGCTGCCTGGGCGCGACCAAGGATCGGGGCGCCGAAGCCCAGTGCGACCTCGACCACGGGAGATGCCGCGATCGTGCCGCGGAGTGCTGCTTTGGCTGGTGGCTGTCGCGCTACCCCTCCCCAAACCGGTTTGGGGAGAGTTAGCCCGGCCCGGAACGAGATCTGGGGAGGATTCGCCCCCCGAATCGGTCCCATATCCTCCCCACACCGGCTGGACGCCGACCCGAATCCTCCCCACACCGGTTCCGGGGCCGCTTACGTCCGAAGACACGCCGTACCAGGCCTGCAGGTCCTTCGGACGTCAGCTCGGCGGCAGGCCGGTTGACACCAACCCTGACCCCACTGGTAGTCACCGACCGAGCACTCGCCTGGTTGTCCTGAATGCGTCAACTGTCCGGTTCTGGACGGCACATGCGCAGGCCTGTTGCCGGTATGCGCAGGATCGCGGGGCGCCTCGTGGACGCGACGGTGCCGGGCCGTGTTCTTTGGCATGGAGGACTCAGATCTTCCTTCGTCGCCGGGAGGCCGTCATGCCGGGCAAGTCCACTTTGTCTTATCGATGTCGTGTTGTGGGAGCCGGTGCTTTGCGGCGCGGGACCCTTTTGCCGAAGGTGGCGATGGGCTGTGTGCTCGCTCTCCTCGGAGGTTTCCTGGTCGGCGTCGCAGCGATGCCGGCTGCTTCCGCGGCGGTGCTGGATGAAGCGTCGACGGTGCTGGACGAGGTCAAGGCGCGCGGTGTCGCCGCCAAGACGGGGCGTCAGGTCGAGGTCGACACGCTGACCACCGAGACGGGGCAGGTGTTGGCCAATCCGGACGGTTCGTTCACCCGGCACGAGTCGGCGTTGCCGGTCCGGGTACGGCGGTCGTCCGGGTGGGTGCCGGTGGACATGACGTTGCGGGCCGGAACGGACGGAACGGTCGCGCCTGTCGCGGGCCCGCTCGATCTGGCGTTCTCCGGGGGCGGCGAGACGCCTCTGGTGCGGCTTCGCCGGAACGGCCGTGAGCTGGCTGTCGGCTGGCCGGACAAACTGCCCCAGCCGGTGCTGTCCGGCGACACCGCGACCTACCGGGAGGTCTTCCCGGGGGTCGACCTCGTGCTGACCGCCTCGACTGCCGGTCTGTCGCAGATCCTGGTGGTCAAGAACGCGGCAGCCGCGGCGAACCCGGCGCTCGGATCGCTGCCGTATCGCCTTACCACCAAGGGTTTGGTGGTTCATGCCACGGCAGCGGGTCTGACCGCGACGGACCCGGCCGGCGAAGTCGTGTTCAGTGGGCCCGCGCCCTACATGTGGGATTCGTCCGGTCGCGGATCCGCCGTACAGCCTGGTGGCCGGGTCACGGCGGTCGGCGCCCGGGTCGCCGGGGATCAGCTGTCACTCGTGCCGGATCGGGCGTTGCTGACCGCCAAGACCACCCGGTTCCCGGTCTACATCGACCCGTCGTGGTCCGGCGTCAAGCAGGCCTGGACCCAGGTGTGGAGCAACTACCCGACCACGTCGTTCTACAACGGTGCGAACCTCGGTACGTCGGAGAAGGTCGCGCGGGTGGGTTACGACGGCACGGATCAGAAGAAGACGCGCTCGTTCTTCCAGTTCGACACCAGCGGCGTGAAGTACAAGCACATCCTCAAGGCCACGCTGCAGACCTTTTCGAACTGGTCGTGGTCGTGCACGGTGCGCGAGGTGCAAGTGTGGGCGACCAACCCGATCTCCTCGGCGACGACCTGGAAGAACCAGCCGACCTGGGCGTACCAGATGGAGAAGAAGAGCTTCGCGAAGGGCTTCTCGTCGTCGAGTTGTCCGGCCGGCGGGGTGGAGTTCAACGTGACCAGCCAGATCACGAACGCCGCGGCCAACGGCTGGTCCAACGTCACGCAGGGACTTCGGGCGTCGACGGTGGCGGAGAGCAAGAGCGACTCGTACTCGTGGCGGAAGTTCGCCAACAACCCGAGCGTCACCATCGACTACAACACGATTCCCGACAGCCCGGCGAATCTCACCACCGAAGGCTCGGCGTCGTGTGTGACGGGTCCCGATCGGCTGGTCGTGTCCACGGTGACGCCGACGCTTCGAGCGACTCTCCACGACGTGGACAACTCGGTCCAGGCGCACTTCGAGTGGTGGACGGCCGATGGTACGGCCCCTGCCGGGGAGTACGTCTCACCAGTCGTCGCGGGTGCGACGCCGACGGTCGTGGCGACCTCTGTTCCGTCGGGTGCCTTCAGCAACGGTGTGGTCGGCAAGTGGCGGGTGCGCGCTGAGGACGGCATCGACGTCAGCGCATGGAGTCCGTGGTGTGAGTTCGCCGTGGATGACGCGGCGCCTGAGGCACCTACGGCGGTGTCGTCGGGGTTCCCGGACAACGGGTCCGGCGACGCGGTGATGGGGACGAGCCTGCCGGTCACGTTCGGCGCGAACGGCGAGTCCGACGTGGTCAGGTACGAGTACACCTTGAACGGGACTTCGACGGCGCTGGACCTGACCGCGACGCCGTCGCAGGCGGGTGGCGAGGCCTCAATTTCGGTACTGCCGGATCGGTATGTGAACTGGCTGCACGTCCGCTCGGTCGATGCCGGAGGCAACAGATCCGCGGTGGTGACGGCGGTGTTCTACGCCGGCGCCGCGCCCGGACCGGTCGCGGACTGGGGGCTCGACGAGACCGGTGACGGCACCGTGGCGGTCGACTCGGCGCCGGGCAAGCACAGCGCCACTCTGGCCGGCGGCACGTCCTGGGGCGACGGCCGGCAAGGCGGTGCCCTGACGCTCAACGGCACAACGGGGTACGCTGCGACGACCGCATCGGTGGTCAACACACAGAACTCCTTCTCCGTTTCGAGCTGGGTGCGACTGACCGACCTCTCGCACAACGCGACGGTGGCCACCCAGGTCGGGAGCCAGGCCGGCGCCTTCACGTTGTCCTACTCGAGCTCCGCCAAGCGGTGGATCTTCAGCCGGACCTCGGCCGACGTCGCCTCGCCGACGTACAGCAAGGCAATCTCCACCACGGTGCCCGCGGCGGACGGCAGATGGGCGCACCTGACCGGCGTGTACGACGCGCCGAACGCCCAGATCCGGCTTTACGTCAACGGCGTTCTCGAGGCCTCGACGGCGTACACGACGCCGTGGAATGCGACCGGTTCGTTCCAGATCGGGCGGTCGAAGGTCAACGGCACGTACGGCGAGTACTGGCCGGGTGATCTGGACCAGCTGCAGGTGCACAACCGGGTGTTGCTGCCAGGCGAGATCCAGCAGGTGGCCCGGCGCGACGGTCAGTGGCTGATGGACGAGAGCTCCGGTACGACGGCCGGCGACGCCGCCGGGGCGCATCCGGCGACCTGGTCGGCCAGCGGCGCATCACGCGTGGCCGGCAAGAGCGGCAACGCGGTGCAGCTGAACGGCACCACCGGTGTGCTGACGGCGACGGGGCCGGCGGTCCGCACCGACGGCAGCTTCACGGTGTCGGCCTGGGTGAAGCCGTCCGCGGTCGGCAAGAACGAAGTAGTGATCAGTCAGGACGGCTCGCAGGTGAGCGGTTTCCGCCTGGGATACGTCTGGGACGACATGTACGGCGGTTACCGCTGGTCGGTGGCGATGCCGGTCGCGGACTCGGCGTTGGCGGAGGTGCACACGGCGGTCGGCCCGTTCGACGCCCCAGTAGCCGGTGAGTGGACGCACGTCGCGGCGGTGTACGACGCGAAGGACCAGACGTTGCGGCTGTACGTGGGCGGCCAGTTCGTGGCCGAGACGTATCACCGCAGTGCATGGCACGCGGCCGGGGCGTCACGCTTCGGAGCGGGCTGGACGTCGGCGGCCGGTCTGCGTGACTTCTTCACCGGCGCCATAGACGACGTACAGATGTATTCCGGTGTGCTCACGGATCAGCAGATCGCCGACTTGTACTTGCCCTCCCAGCTGTGACCCGCCCGCTCGTGGACACAGTTCCGCCCCGTTCGATGAGAGGAGTGGCGCCATGCTGGTGCCGTTCACCGGAATAGTCACGGCCGTCGCGCTCGCTGCCGGCAGCCTGGTCGCAGTGCAGCCCGCGCAGGCCGATGTCGGTACGTCGGACGCGTGGCGGCCTGCGGCGCAGAAGGAGTTCTCGGTGCCTGGGCACGACTACGCGCCGAAGTCGCGTCTGGCGGACCCGAAGGCCGCGTCCGTGCTGCGTCAACCTCCACAGGTGAGTCGACCGGAGCCGGGTGTGGCGGAGGTGTCGCTCCCTGCCGACGGCACCACTGCGCAAGCCGGCCGGTTGCCGGTTCGGGTCGGCGCCGTGCGGAGCCAGGGCGCCGCATCGGCGCGTGTGAGCCAGGTACGCGTTCAGGTTCACGACTCTTCGGCTGCCGCCAAGGTGGGAGCCTCGGGGATGCTGTTCACCGTCGGCCGCACCGATCCGGTGGCAAGCCAGGTGGCGAGCAGTGGCCAGGTGAAGGTCGAGGTGGACTACTCGGCGTTCCGTTCGGCGTACGGCGGTGACTGGGCAAGCCGGCTGCGGCTCGTGCGGCTGCCGGCGTGTGCGCTGACCACACCGGACAAGGCCGGGTGTTCGGACGGGCAGGTGCTGAAGTCCAGTGCCACCGGCAACAATCGGATCGCTACCGAGATCGCCGCGTCGAGTCAGGACACGGTGCTGGCGTTGTCGTCGGCACCGGCGGGCAGCGCGGGTAGCTACAAACCGACCGCGTTGTCGGCGTCGGCCTCGTGGAACGCGGGCGGCTCGTCGGGTGCGTTCACCTGGGGTTACCCGATGGACAGCCCGGACGGTCTCGGCGGCCCGGAGCCCGACCTGAAGTTGGGCTATTCGTCGGGTGACATCGACGGCCGGGTCGCATCGACGAACAACCAGTCCTCGTGGGTCGGTGAGGGCTGGGGTATGGACGAAGGATTCGTCGAGCGGCGGTACACGTCGTGCGCCGACGAGGTGAAGACGACGCCGAAGCCGCAGGACCTCTGCTGGGAGACCGACAACGCCTACCTGGTGCTGGGCGGGACCGCGTCCGAACTGGTTCACGATGACGCCACCGGTACCTGGAAACTGCGGGACGACGACGGTTCCCGGCTGGAGCGGCTGACCGGCGCAGTGAACGGCGACAACGACGGCGAGCACTGGCGGCTGACATCTCGCGACGGCACGCAGTACTACTTCGGGCTGAACCGGCTGCCGGGATGGGCCGCGGGCAACGAAGAGACCGGTTCGGTCTGGACGGCGCCGGTGTTCGGCAACGACACGGGCGAGCCGTGTCACGGCGCGTCGCTCGCGGCGTCGTACTGCACGCAGGGCTGGCGCTGGAACCTGGACTACGTCGTCGACCGCAACGGCAACGCGATGTCGTACTTCTACGGCAGCGAGACGAACTACTACGGCCGCAACCTGACCGCGACCGCCGGCACCCAGTACGTGCGCGGCGGCTACCTGAAGCGGGTCGACTACGGCCAGCGGTCCACGTCGATGTACTCGGCACCGGCTCCGATGCGGGTGTCGTTCGCGGTGGACGAGCGCTGCGCGGCGGGTGCGACCTGCGGCACCGGCGACATCACGTCGGCCACCGCCGCGAACTGGCCGGACGTGCCGTACGACCAGAACTGCTCGGCAGGTGCGAAGTGCACGGGGTTGTATTCGCCGACGTTCTGGACGCGCAAGCGGCTCGCGTCGGTGACGACCCAGCTGTGGGTGTCCGGGACGACGTACCGGGATGCGACCTCGTGGGCGTTGGGCTATGCGTTCCGTGACCCTGGTGACGGAACCTCGCCGGCGTTGTGGCTGGCGTCGATCACCGCGACCGGCAAGGTCGGTGGGACCGCGTCGCTTCCATCGGTATCGTTCCAAGGCGTGCAACTGGCCAACCGGGTGGACGCCGCGGAAGGCATCCCGCCGATGTACAAGTGGCGGTTGACCGACGTGTACGACGAAGCTGGCGGCCACCTCCACGTGAACTACTCGGCGGCGGAATGTACGGCGGGTTCGTTGCCGGCTCCCGATCAGAACACCAAGCGGTGTTTCCCGCAGTACTGGCAGGCCGAAGCGTCGGACACGCTGACGCAGGACTGGTTCCACAAGTACGTGCCGGTCACGGTGCTGGAAGACGACCAGTCCGGTGTGGCTGGGATCGAACGCACGGACTACGAGTACGTCGGCGGCGGTGCGTGGCACTACGACGACAACGAGCTGACCCCGTTGAAGTACCGCACGTGGGGACAGTGGCGCGGCTACGGCCAGGTCCGGCAGCTCCACGGCAACCCCGGCGAGACCCGCTCGCAGGAGGAGACCCTGTACCTGCGCGGCATGGACGGCGACAAGCTCCCGAACGGCGGCACCCGCTCGGTGACCGTCACCGACTCGCTCGGCGGCACGATCACCGACCAGCCCGCACTGGCCGGGTTCGAACGCGAGTCCCTCACCTACACCGAGGCAGGCGGCAGCGTACTGGAGGGTGCGATCACCGACCCGATCATCTCCGCCCCCACCGCCACCCAGGTCACCCGCAACGGCACACTCAAGGCCTATATGGTCAACGAGGCCGCCGAACGGTCCCGCGAGGCGCTGTCGAGCGGTGGATGGCGCAACACCGAGACCCGCAGCACCTACGACTCCTACGGACTCGAGGTCGAGGAGAACGACCTCGGCGACACCGCCAAGACCGGCGACGAGCAATGCACCCGCACCACGTACGCCTACAACACCGCGTCGTGGCTGATCGATTTCGAGGCCCGCGAACAGACCGTGTCCGTGCCCTGCACCGCGACACCGTCGTACCCGGCCGACTCGGTCTCGGACGACCTGACCTTCTACGACGGGTCCACCACTGTGGGGGCAGCGCCGACCAAGGGCGACGAGACCCTCACCAAGGAACTCGCCTCCTACTCGGGAACCACACCGGTCTATACCCAGGAGGGACGCACGGTCTACGACTCCTACGGCCGACCGGTCGAGACCTACGACCAGCTCGACCGCAAGACGTCGGCCGTCTACTCGCCGGCCAGCGGCGCGGCCGTCAGCACCATCACCGTGACCAACCCGGCCGGCTTCGTGACCACGACGACCGTCGAGCCCGCCTTCGGTGAGTCGCTCGCCGAGGTCGACCAGAACGGGCGCCGTACGGACACAACGCGGGACCCGCTCGGCCGGATCACCGCGGTGTGGCTGCCGGACCGGTCCAAGACGGGCGGTAAGACGCCGAACATCAAGTACTCCTACCTGATCCGCCAGGACGCGCCGTCGGTGATCACCACCGAAGAGGTCCGCGACGACGGCACGTACGAGGCCAGCTACGACCTCTTCGACGGGCAGTTGCGCGAACGGCAGACCCAGGACCCCGCGGCCGACGGCGGCCGAGTCGTCACCGATACGTTCTACGACGCACGCGGGCTGAAGGCGAAGTCCACCGGGATGTACTGGAACAGCGGCGCCCCCGGTACGACGTTGCTGACCGGAGTGAGCGACACCGCCGTACCAGGCCAGGACGTGAACGTGTACGACGGCGCCGAACGCCGAACGGCGGAGATCTTCCGCTCGCACGGGTTCGAGAAGTGGCGCACCACGACGACGTACGGCGGCGACCGCGTCAGCGTCGACCCGCCGGACGGCGACACGGCCACCACATCCGTCACCGATGCCGACGACGCGGTCGTCGAGCTGCGCCAGTACACCGGCGGCTCGCCGACCGGTGCCTACGACGCGACCACCTACACCTACAACAACCGTGGCGATGTGATCGCCACGACCGACCCGGCCGGCAACACCTGGAACACCATGTACGACCTGCGCGGCCGGGTCTCCCAACGCGAAGACCCCGACACCGGCACGAGCAAGTTCACCTACGACAACGCCGGTCAGCTGCTCACCAGCACCGACGCGCGCGGCACCACCCTCGCTTACAGCTATGACGCGCTGGGCCGCCGTACCGGCATGTACGACGGATCCACCTCCGGCACCAAACGTGCCCAGTGGACCTACGACACCCTGACCTCGGGCACGATCGTCAAGGGCAGGCTCGCGTCCTCGACCCGCTTCGTGAACGGCAACGCCTACACCACGTCGGTCGATGCGTACGACGCCCGCTATCGGCCGCTGACCAGCACGGTCACGATTCCCACGTCCGAGGGCGCGTTGGCCGGGTCGTACAAGATCAACACCGGCTACACCGCCACTGGGCTGCCGTCGCTTGTGTCCTATCCGGCAGCGGGTGGGCTCGCGGCGGAGACACTGCGGTACGGCTACGACGCGGCAGACCGGTTGCAGACCGCGAGCAGTGGTCTCGGCACGATGCTCACTGCGGCGACCTACACGCCGTACGACGAAGTCTCCCAGTCGACGCTGTCCGCCGCGGCCGGCAAGCAGCTCGTCCACACCGCGTTCTACGACGACGCAACCCGGAGCCTGGACCGCGTCCTGGTGGACCGCTCCACTGCCCCCGAACACCTGGCGGACGTGAAGTACACCTACGACCCGACCGGCAACATCACCAAGATCGCCGACACACCCCAAGACGGTGTCAGTGATGTCCAGTGCTTCAGCTACGACTACCTGCGCCGGCTCACCGAGGCCTGGACACCGGCTGCAGACTGCACCACCCAACCCAGCGCGGGCGCGCTGGCCGGAGCGGCGCCGTACTGGCAGGGCTGGACCTACGACAAGACCGGCAACCGGCTCAGCGAGACCAACCACGATCCGGCCACCGGCGCTGCCACCACGTCCAACTACACCTACCCGGCCGCCGGAGGAACCCGGCCGCACGCGCTGACCAGCGTCGCCACCGGCACCCGGAACGACAGCTTCACCTACGACGCCGTGGGCAACACCACCGCCCGCACCGTCGCAGGGAAGGCCCAGACCCTGACCTGGGATGCCGAAGGCAATCTGGCCACCCTCACCGAGAGCGGCAAGACCACCAGCTACCTGTACGACGCCGACGGTGACCGGCTCATCGCCCGCGACACCGACGGCACCACCCTCTACCTGGACAACACCGAGGTCCACCTCAGCCCCACCAACGTCGTGACAGCGACCCGCTACTACGACCTCGGCACGACCAGCGGCGTACGCGACGAGTCGGGTCTCACCTTCACCGTCGCCGACCACAACGGCACCAACACGCTGTCGGTCAACGCCGCCAGCCTCGACGACGAGCAGCGCCGCTTCACTCCGTTCGGCGTGACCCGCGGCGCCGCGGCGGCGACCTGGCCGGACGAGCACGGTTACGTCGACGGCGTCGACGATCCCACCGGGCTCACCCATCTCGGGTCCCGCGAGTACGACTCCGCCCGCGGCCGCTTCATCTCCACCGACCCGGTCGCCGACTTCGACAACCCGCAACAGCTCAACGGGTACGCGTACGCCGACAACACCCCGATCACGGCCAGCGACGCCGACGGCGAATGGCGCGTGCTGCCCGGCGGCCACTACTGCGACGGCTGCAGCGCCCCGAAGAAGGCCAAGAAGCACAAGAAGGCCACCAAGAAGGCCTCGAAGTACTACTGCGACAGCTGCGACTATCAGCGCTACCTGGCCAAGAAGAAGAAGGAGAAGATCGCGGCGGCGAAGAAGGCCGCCCAGAAGGCCGCCGCGAAGAAGGCGCGGGAGAAGGCGGCCAAGCTCAAGGACAAGAAGGCCAAGAAGGCCGCCAAGAAGCCCAAGAAGAAGGAACAGCGCAAGCGGCCGAAGAAGGGGAAGAACGCGGTCCTCGGCGGTGAGGACTACACGGCGTTCAAGGTCGCCGGCGCCGGACTCGCGATCTGCCGCTTCATCAGAGGCACCCCGGCCAACACCTGCGCCGTCCTCGGCACGACGATCGCCAAGGGGAACAGCGGTGGCGGCGGGTGGAGCTACGTCAAGTGGTACGTCTACTCCCGTGGCGCCTGGACCCTCTACCGGGCCGGCGAGATCTGGGTGAAGGGCGGCATCACGCCGAGAGGGCAGCTCGGCAAGGTCAGGGGCGAGTTCAAGGCCGACAGGCAAGCCACCCGCCGGGGCGTCGGCTTGTACTTCCTCTACGAGATGCTCGGCGGCGACACCCGCTCCCCACATCGCAACGACAAACCCAAGCAGAAGACGAAATGCGTGGTCTCGTGGAAGGTCTGGGGCCACAACGTCTTCAGCATCTGCTGAACATCTGCACGCGTTCCGCGGCGGCATCGTCGTGGTCGGAGGAGATCCTCTTCGGCCGCGGCGGTGCCGCCGTGTTCGTCGGTGCGGGGACTTAAGACGCGGTAAGGATGCGGCGGTGGGGGTTGTAGGACCTAGGGGAACTGAGGATTCTTCGAAAGAATCCTTCAGAGGAGACACATCAAGCTGTTATAAGTGACCGCCCCCGGCTCTTCGCCCCCGAACAAGGTGAGGCACCCATGTCAACCGCGCCCCCGGTTTCGCCCTATTCGATCGACTCTTGGACGACGGACGACGTCCGGCCACCGGAACGTGTCGAGTACTGGATGAGCGTCCTCAGCGCGGCAACCCGTTACCGGGTGGATCCGGCCTGTTCGCCGGGGACGTTCCGGGGCCGGGTGCTGCGCATCGGCACGGCCGCCTACACGCTCGGCCGGGCGTCGGCCGACTGTGCGCAGGGACATCGAACCGCCGCGATGGCGTCCGCGGATCCGCACGACAGCCGCACGCTGATGTGGACGATCCGCGGTGAATTGCTGGTCAGCCAAGCTGGTCAGGAGTTGCGCGTCGGCCCAGGTGGGGCATTCCTGGCGCCGTCGAATTCGCCGTTCGAAGCGAAGCTCGACCACGCCGACATCGCGCTGCTGACGATTCCCGCGGCGGAGATCGACAACCGCCTGCGCTCCGCAGCGCTCCGGTCGGCACCCCGGATCATCGACATCAACCGCGGCTTGGGCCGGGTCCTGGCGGGCATGCTGGGTGAGCTGTTCGCCCAGCGGGCGCACTTGTCAGCAGCCGAATTCGATGCGGTCTGCGATCGGCTGGTCGACCTCCTGTGCATGCTCGCCGTCGGCGACGACCGGCCGGACTTCGAGGGTGGCCTCGTCGAGGTCCAAGCGATGGTCAGACGCTACGTGCGCGAGCACGCCACCGATCCGGGACTGACCGGCGCCACGATGGCAGGTGCCCTGGGCTGGTCGCTGCGGCAGGTTCAGCTGGCCTTGCAGCAGGCTGGTACGACGCCCCGGGAACTGATCCGCGAAGAACGACTCGCGCTGGTCCACGAACGCCTGCGCAGCCCCGTTCACATCGTCATCGGCGACCTGGCCCAAAGCTGCGGTTTCTCCTCCAACAGCGTGCTGAGCGCCGCATTCCGTCAGCGCTACGGCATGAGCCCGCGGGACTTCAGAGCGCACTATCTACTAAGGCAAGTAGCAGAAGGTGCGGTCAGGGCCGGAGTCCGGCGATGAGGATGTCTGCCAGGCGGCGGGCACCTTGGGTCCAGTTTCTGACCTGCGGGAGTTGCTGAGCCAGGAGCGCGCAGCCAACGACACGCCTGCGCTGAGCTTGCCTAGATCTACTCCCCTAGGTCTTGCGCAATCCATCCCGGCGTATCCAGACGCAGGGGCTCTGCGCCGACCAGCGCCGACAGGTGCGTCTCGAGTTCGGTGAGCCGGTCCGCGCCGATCTGGCGTCCCCAGCGGTCGCGCAGCTCGTCGAAGATCGCCTCGGCTTCAGCGAGAAGGCCGAAACCCTCCGGCGTCACATGAAGCCGTTTGCGGCGGGCATCCGAAGGATCCACGTCGCGGGCTACGTAGCCACGCTCCTGCAGTACGGCGATAGTCTTGGCCGCCGCCTGCTTCGAGACGGCCATCCGACGGCCGAGCTCGGAGGCGTTGTCGGCACCAGCCGCAATCGCACGGATGGCGAAATCATGAACGGGGCGGACATCCGCGTGCCCCCGGGCAGCCAGTTCAGCGTGTGCCGCATCCACCAGCGAGCGAAAACCTCCGAGCAACAGAAGTGCGAGATCGGCACCGGAGCGAGACATGACCTCAGGCTACGGTGCCGAGCTAGACAACGACAACCTGGTTGTCTACTGTCAATGGACAACCAGATTGTCTAATGAGGAGCAGTCATGGCCGAGATCGCAGCACCGCCTGAGATCACCCACCGGTACGTCGATGTCAACGGAACCCGGCTCCACTACGTCGAGGCCGGAAGTACCGGGTCGCCGATCCTGCTGGTGCACGGCTTCCCGGAGACCTGGTGGGCGTTCCGCAAGCTCATCCCCCTGCTGGCGGCGAGCCACCGCGTCTACGCGGTGGACCTGCGCGGCTTCGGCGACTCGAGCAACGAGACCGGCCCCTACGACAGCGCGACCTCCGCCGAGGACCTGCATCAACTCGTCGAACACCTCGACGTCGGCCCGGTGCACCTCGCAGGCCAGGACATCAGCGGGATGGTCGTCTTTCGGCTGGCCGCCACCCACCCGGACGACGTCCGCAGCTTCATCCCGATCGAGACGGGACTGCCCGGATTCGGCATGGAACGACTGGCCGACGTCACCCGCGGGGGCGCCTGGTACATCGGCATGCTCACCACCCCAGGCATCCCCGAGATGCTCCTGACCGGTCGCGAGCACGAATTCCTGACCCCGTTCGGCGGCCCGCCCATGACTGTGACCCCCGGAGCGATCATCGAATCAGACCTCACCGAGTACGTCCGGACCTACTCCCGGCCCGGCGGATTCCGTGGCGCCACCGGCCTCTACCGGTCAATGCTGCAAGACGGCGACGACATCACCGCCATCGCCGCCGCGAACCCGCTCAAGATGCCGGTACTCGCCATCGGCGCCGGAGGCGGCGACTTCACCAGGAGCACCTTCACCCAGGTCACGGCCGGCGCGATTCGCTCCGTCTCCCTCAAGGGCGTCGGCCACTACGCAGCCCAAGAAGCCCCGCGCGAACTGGCCACCGCCGTCCTCGACTTCCTCCGCGACGTCGACAAGAACTAGCGGACCCCTCGGCGTACTGCTCGATCGCCGAGGGGTCCTCTGGGTGGCTCAGCCCTTGAAGCGGCGGCAGGGGTCGCCGACCCAGACCGTCTTACCGCGGTCGACGGTGACCTCGCGAGTGCCGAGGACCTTACCGGCCTTGGTGTAGCAGCTCAGCTTCCAGCTCTCCTTGACACCGGTGTACGACGCGGGCGTCGGCGGCGCGAACTCGACCGAGCCGGTCCAGTCGGCCGTCTCGCCGCCGTCGAAGTTCTCCACCCGGACCGTGTACTGGCCGGGTACCGGGTCGAGCAGGACAGCGACCTCCGGGTCGGCCAGCGACGCCGCCTGCGCGATCTGCTTGCCGTCCGGCCCGTAGACGTAGACGTCCCAGTCGACGTCCGGCTTGTTCCAGCCGATCTTGATCGAGGCCTTGCCGTTGTCGGCCTCCGGCGGCGCCTTGATCGTGAACGTCGCAGTCTCGGCCTGGCCCTTGACCGGAATCCCGTCCGGGTTGGTCAACGTGACCGACGGCTGGGTCGGTGCGACCGGGTCGCGGCCCCAACGGCCGGCGACGTACGGGCGGGTGGACGGGTTGACCGACCACTTGAACGGGCCGCGGCCGGTGGTCAGCGTCGACTCGAGCTTGTCGGCGTAGATGATCGGATCCTTCGCCGTACCGTCCGGCTGGATGACCGGCGAGGTCGGGGTCTGGAAGGTCTTCGCGATCTTCAGCGTGCGGCCGGGTGCGGTCGCGCCGAGGAGGGTCGAGTGCAGCTTGGCGTTGCCGGTGGCCTCGCTCATCGTCAGCAGGGCCTCGCGGTTACCGCCCGCGCCAGGTGCCGGCGCCGGAGCCTGGCCGAGGTAGTGCGCGATGACCCCTTCGGCGTACGGCGGATGGAAGGACGAGCCGATCTCGAAGGTGAACCCGAATCCGCCGGTTGCCCAGTAGCTCCAGTCCTCGGTCGAACCGGTGGTGTCGTACAGCTGGAAGCTCGGCTGGTTGGTGTAGCCGTTGTCGACCGCCAGCGATGCTCCTAGAGCCTTGTACGCCGGCTCGTCCGGGGGTGCACCCACGGCCATGACGCCCGGCGGACGCAGGACCAGGTTCCCGAAGGTGTGCAGAGTGATCAGTCCGGTCACCTGACGATGGGAGACGACCCAGCGGACGTTCTGCACCTCGGGCAGGATGGACGGCTCGTCACCGCGGTAGGTCTCACTGCGGTAGTTGGTGCTGGCGCCCGGTCCACCCCAGAAGCCCGGATAGTTCCGGTTGGGGTCGGTACCACGCTGCACGCCCTGCGGGTTGTTGCCACAGTCGCCGCCGAGCTCCTCGGGCAGCGTCTTGGCCGTCACCTCACACGACTTACGCTTCATCTCGTAATCGAACTTGCTGAAGTCACCCTTGGGCGCGGCCTCGCGTGAGGTGTTGTAGCCGTCGACGTTGACGATCGGTACGACGATGGTGCGCGTCGTCTGCACGATCGACGTGATCCGCTTGTTCTTGCCGTAGTTCTTGGTGAGATCGAAGGCGTACTCGATCGCGGTCTCCGCCGACGGCCACTCGCGCGCGTGGTGCGCGCCCATCAGGAAGAAGACGGGCTTGCCGTCGGTGACGTTCTGCGGGTTGGTGGTGATCTCGATACCCCGGACCGTGCGGCCCTCGCTGGTCTTGTAGGGCAGCGTGATCGGCTTGACCAGCTTCGGGTACTTCTTCGCCAGTAGCGTCAGATCCGCCTCGTAGTCGGCCAGCCGACGGTACGTGTCTCGCCCGCTGGGCAGCGGCGAGACAGCGGTCTTGGCCGCATACGCGGCGTCCTTGGCGCGGTCGAGACGGTTCTGCTCCTCGACATCAGCGACCTTGACTGTCCATTGGTAGCCGGCGGACTTCAGCAGGTTCCGCTCGCGGGCGTCCCCGGCGAACACCGTGACGGAATCGGCGTCGGCCTGCTCGGTGACGTCGAAACCGAGCTTGAGCAGCTTCTCCTTATCGGCGCGGGTCGGCGTGCTCACGTCGAGCAGCTGTGACCTGTTGTCCGGCGGCGGATCAGCCTGGGCCGGGGCGGGCAGCCCCTGTAACCCAGCGACGACCGCTGCGACGGCGACCGCGCAACCCACCACGGCAGTGCCGCGGCGCATGGTCCAGTTCATTTCGGGCGTACCCCCACTCTGTCGCACCGCGGGCGGCGGGCTGCCTGGCGGGCGGCGCGGTGCGACTCGTGCGCACATGCTCACCCGGGACGGGGGCCGAAGTCGAGCTGATTCGCCAGATCTCCGTCGCTGGTCAGCTGACGGTTGCCCGGGCCTTGCTGAAGCTCCGCGACGTCGCCCAGGAGCTGATCGACACCCGCAAACTCTCGGACCACCCGATACCTGCCGATCAAGCTCGCGCCGGTCACGACACATAGAAACGACCGAACTGGGCACAGACCGGATTAAGGGCGACAGTGTCTCGAGACGCCGCCGCCCCAGGTCTCGGCGTTCAACCAACAGCGTCGAGGCTGACCCAATCCCACCAACGCGCACTGCGCACTCCGAAAACCTGGCCGGAGTTCGGCCACCCGGAACTGAGCTTCCGGGCCTGGTACGAACGCCTCCACGGCCAGGCCGCCTACGACATCGTCGAGAACATTCCTCGGACCGACTGGGCGCAGTACGTCGCCTGGTTCGGATCCACCGTCGCCCTTCCGGTGCGCCACCACACCCGGTTGGTCGGCGTCATCCCAGCCCTCCGACCACCTTGCCCTCCGGCTTGCGGTGACCGGTACCGGCGGCCACGTGGACGAACGGGTCGAGACGACTCGAAAACTGGTACTGGCCACGGGCGTCGAGGGCAACGGAGGCGCTCTGCCGCCGTACTTCCGCGCGCTTCCCGCGCACCTGGCCGCCCACACAGGCGATCGGATCGACCTCACCCAGTTCAAAGGCCAGAACATCGCCGTACTGGGAGCTGCTACCTCCGCTCTGGACGCTGCGACCGTGGCGCTGGAAGTGAGCGCCCATGAAGGACCTCATGCGTGGGATCACGGGGTGCAGTCGCCGGCCTGTTTGGGGCTTCGGCCGATTGACTCCCACATTCGTGGGTCGTCGTTGACGCCCTTCCAGACAACCCGATGGCCGGTCCAACCGCCCGTGGGGAACTCCAGACGGTCGACATGGTTGACGTCGGGTGCGCTACTGCTGCCACCGGCGCCGCAGAGCCGCTTCTGCGGGTCCCAATTCCAAGTAGGCGCATCGTTCAGCTGTGTGTAGTACAGGCCCTGATCAGGGCTGATCCCCCGCCACACCACGAAGTTGTTGTCGATGGAAGGTGCCGCACTCGTGCCGCCGCCACCACCGATCGGTCGCGGTTCGTCCCACGGCTGGTCGACCGAACCGGTGCTGTAGTAGATCTGGTTGTTCGTCGCCCCCTTCCAAACCCCGGCCAGTCCCCTGCTTCCTCCGAAGGTGATCCGCGGAGCCTCATTGGTAGAGGCCCACGGACCCAGCGACCTGGGTGTTCTCCAGAGACCGCCTTCGGAGGAGTTGAGGTAGATCGTGCCGTCGCTGCCTGGTCCACGCCACGCCACAACCATCCTTCGGAAACTGGGGCAATTCATGCAGGGTTCATCCACGGCGATCGACGGCTTGCTGCCAGCTGGTCCACTCACCCGGACGGGGACGGTCCAACTGTTCGGTTGTCCGTAACGGCGTTCCATGACGTAGATCGCACCATCGGCAGCGCTTCGCCAGCCGATCACGATGGCCCGGTCCGTTACGGCACAATCGATGTCCGGCGCATCGTTTGTGACAGCTCCCGGCACGACGTGCTGACCCGGTTCGTCGTACCCGGAATAATAGATGTTCTGATCAGTCGGCCCCTTCCAAGCCAGGGCTGATGTACAGCCGTGACCACCGGCGGCCGGGCCTGGTCCGGTGGCGCCGCCGATCTGCTGTTGTGATGTCCAGTAGAGCGGGCCGGCAACGACCACGGTCGGTACGGCGAGTGCGATCAAGGCGGTCGCCAAGCCGATGAGTGTCTTGGTTGTTGATTGCCATCGGAGTCTGGGCATGATTCCCCTTTCGAGGTGCCCGAACGCGGCACGGTTGCCGGCTCGGGCGGTCTCCTCCTGTTGAGGATTCGAGCCTGTGGCGCGGCAATCTCCTGTCGGTTACCCGGACGTTTCAGCTGCCTGTTCGGGCATTCAGCGGAGTAGCGCGCCGACCACCGAGGCGAGTTCTGCTTCGGTCGCGGCGTCGACGATCTGTCCGGCGGCGGGGCCGAGGGCTTGCAGCGCCGAGGCCTCCGCGTTGTCGCGCGCGACCAACTCGTCGGGGACTTTGGACGGTACGCCGAGTCGGCGGCGGTCGCGACTCGCAACGGTCAGCAGCCGGAGGGCGTCAGTCGGCCGGCCCTCGTCAACTTCGAGGCAGGCGATCAACTCGAGTACTTCGAGTTGGCCCTCGGTGAGATCCAGTTCCTGATAGGTGCGCAACGCATCCAGGCAGTAGGCCCTCGCCTTTGGCAGCTCACCACGTTGCCTGGCGATCATCGCCAGACCAGCGCGAGTGGAGGCGAGACCGCGTGAATCGGCCATCGTGATCCACAACTGCTCGACCTCCAGGAACACGTCTTCGGCCGCGTCCAGCCGCCCGAGACAGCGCAACGCCCCACCGGTCGCGTCGATCGCCGCACCACGAATCCGATCGTTGCCGAGGGCGAGCGCGACGGCGCTCGCCTCGCGGCTCTGCGTCAACGCCGTCTCATAGTCCCGCAGGCAGATATTGGTGATCGACAGCCCGAGCAGCGTCGTCGCACAACCCAACTGGTGGCCGAGTTCCCGGAAGATCGCCAAGGCCTGATCACCGATCGCCCGGGCCTTCGTCAGGTCGCCGCCGTTCCTGGTCAGTGAAGCGATCGCACGGAGTGTGTAGGCGCGTTCGGTGGTCGGCTCGGGGTCGAGCGCCGCCAAGCAGCGGCCGAGCCAGTCGAGCGCGTCGGCCAGCAACCCGCGCACCCACCAGTACCACCACGACGGCGCGATGATCCGCGTCACCCAGGTCGCCTCGTGATCGAGTGACCACTCGATCGCCGCCCGGAGGTTGGCTTCCTCGACCATCAGCTCGCCTAGCAGTTCGCCATGGTTCTGGCCGCCGTACCGCTCGCTCCCCGCCGCCAGCTCCGCACACCAGTTCGCGTGCCGTCGTCGTACGTCGGACTCCTCGCCGGACGCACCAAGCTGCTCGAGCCCGTGATCGCGGATACTGAGCAACAAGCGGAATCGCGGCGACCCACCGGTGGCGTTGTCGACGGCAAGCAGGCAGCGATCCTGCAGGTCCGCGAGCGCCAGCGTCACGGTGATCGGATCCATCGCGACGACCTGCTCGACCGCATCGAGCGTGCACCCGCCGTCGAACACGGCCATGCGACGCAGTACGACGCGGCTCGGCTCATCAAGCAGCGAATGACTCCAATCGATCGCCGCACGCAAGCTGGAATGCCTGCCGGTCGAGTCGCGCAGACCACCAACCAGTAGCCGGACCTGATACTCGATGCGCTCTGCGAGCTGCCGCACCGACAGCGTGCGGGTGAGTCCGGCCGCCAACTCGACCGCGAGCGGCCAGCACTCGACCGCCGTACAGACCGCTGTCACATCCGCATCTGCTGCGGCGCCGCTGCGTGCGCAGAACAGCTCTGTCGCGGCCTCGATCGCCAGTGGCCCGACTTGACGGACCTCCTCGCCTTCCATGCGGATCGCGCGCTGCGACGTGACCAGGACGGACAAACCGTCGCTGGTGCGCCGGACCACGCTGAGCAGATCCGCCACTGGGTCGACCAGATGCTCGGCGTTGTCCACGACGAGCACCGCGCCGGCCAACGCATCAGCGCTCCGGGCCAGAACATCGCCTGACCCCTCGGTCACACCGGCGGCCGCCGCCAGACCGGCAACCATCGCGCCCCGCGTACTGACCGAGGCCAAGTCCAACCAGGCGGTACGACGACCACCCAGGCACGCCACCACCTCGCGCGCGAGGCGGGTCTTGCCAACTCCTGGGCCGCCCGTGAGCGTCACCAACACCGGCCGGCGCAGGCGCTGCAACAGCCAGGTCCGATCGGCGTCCCGCCCCACGAACGGCGTTGCCGACACCGACCCCACCGGGGCAGGCTCCGGCACTCGGCGAGCAACCGCCACGACGGGGTCACCTGCGGCGAGATGTGGGTCCTGGCGGAGGAGCTTCAGTTCGAGGTCTGCACTCTCGGGCGACAACGATACGCCGTACTCGGCAGCCAGCGCGTTCCGGAGGGCAGTCAGCCGGTTGAGCGCGTCAGCTTGTCGGCCCGCTCGATACAGCGCGAGTACCGAGAGGGCGACGATCGGTTCGTGGAGCGGATGTGTCGCGGCCAGGCGCTCGATTTCGGCCATGACCGGATTCCCGAGCTCAAGTTCCGTTGTGTACAGGTCGACCTGCAGGTCGAGACGGACTGCGTCCAACCGCTCCGCCTCACCACGGGCGAACGGAAACGATCGGACGTCCACCAACGAATCGTCCCGCCAAAGGCCGACGGCATCCCGTAGCAGCGCCTCCCGGCCAACACCCTCCCCCGCACCCGCGAGTCGGGCCTGTGCTCGTTCGAGGGCGACGAGGTCGATGGCACACGCATCCAGCCGATAACCGACCGCCGTGCGACGCAACAGATCTCGGTGTGGTCCAAGGCGTCCACGTAGTCGATGCGTCAACACCCGCAAGCGTTGCGCGATGCGCTCGTCATCGATGTCATCCCACAGATCCCGGCTGAGCCGCTGATCGGACACTCCTTCGCCACCGGCAAGAGTCAGCCGCACCGCCAACGCGCGTTCCATTGGCCGGTCAAGCCGCACCAGCTTCCCATCCGCTTCTACCACCACCGCCCCAAGCACACGAACCTCGAGCATCCAACCCCCGTTGACCCGATGAGGCGCGCACTGCGCACCCGTTCCCCTAGTTCCGAAACCATGTTACGGCGGATACGCCTCACGCGTCGCTGACTTTCCGTTGCCAGAAGCGGCAACAGGCCGGCCTTGCGGAGCCCTTTCGCATTGGCGCTCTAGCGCGTTCCCTGTGACCGCCCACGTATCGCTCCGGATCCCGCCACCTCGGTCGCCAGCCATGGCGGAGAGCGCCGCCAGCGACTCGCTCCCCTGCTGAGGCCCGGCTTGCGGCCTTCGGTTGTGCGTGTGCTGGCGGTTAGAGGAATACCGGGGCCGAATGGAAGCCATCCGCGTTGGGCTCGTGGCCGATCCGGCTGCACCGACTCAGATCGCGCGGCGTCTGACGGACCTGAGGCCGCCTGATGGCAGCGGCCACTGGGAAATCACGGTCGTGAGTGAGCCGTTTACGACCGGGTCTGAGGATATCGGGGCCACGGTGGGGCGGCTGCGGGAGCGGGCTCGCGAACGTGGCTGGGATCTCGTCGTTGGGCTGACCGAACTTCCACTCCACGATCACGAGGGCCGGCATCTGCTGGTCGAGACCGACACGGAGCAACGCGCTGCGGCGCTGTCATGGCCTGCGCTGGGCGGGCCTCGGATGCATGGGCGCACTCGCCGGGCGGTGCGCTCGCTGGTCAGCCGCATGTTAGATCCCCACCCGATGGATGAGCGCCGCGGCGCCCTCCCGGACTTGAGCGCCGCTGGCGCCTGTTGCTGGGCATGGTGCTCGCCAACCGTCCGTGGCTGTTGGTGCCGGGTTTGGAGTCTGCGCTTGTGGCTGCGTTGGCAACTGGAGCCGTGGCAACGGTCAACTCCACGGTCTGGAAGACGAGGCGATCCGCGCCGCCGCCTACTCCAAACGCGAGCAGGACCGGCGCGACCGCGACCAGAACCCCGCGCCGTCCGCCCAGTGAAGGCCATACCCTCCTACCCGAGCGACTTGCCAGTGAGCCATAGCCACGCAGCTCGGCGCAGTGCAGACTTTCTGAACGCCGTGAATTAACTGACGGCGAGGTCCGGCCCGCTCCGGAGCAACAGAAAGGTCACCCTGCCATGGCCATTTCCCTCCACCGCAGACGCTTACGTGCGTCTGTGGCGACGCTGGTGGTTGCCACGCTCATCCCCCTAGGCCTGTCGTCGACCTCGGTCGCTGCCCCGACCGGTACGGCGGCAGCGGAGGTGCAGCCCCTGACGGGACCCGCCGGCGAGGGCGCGCGAACGCCGTACATGGGTTGGAGCAGTTACAGCATGCAGGTCTACTCCAACAACGGCGGGACCTGGATCAACGCCGCACAGCTCAAGGCGCAGTCCGATGCGATGCACCAGAAGCTGCAGCCGTACGGGTACAACCGGATCAACATCGACGCCGGCTGGAACGACGGTATCGACGCCTACGGCCGCCCGAAGCCCAGTACGACGCTGTTCCCGAACGGGTTCTCCGATGTCATCGACTACATCCACGCCAACGGCCAGAAGGTCGGGATCTACAGCATCCCCGGCATCTCTCCCGCCCTCCAACAGGCCAACCTCCCGGTCTTCGGACACCCCGAGTGCCGGACTGGTGACCTCGCACTCCAACCGCTGCAGCAGGCTGACTACTGGGGCTTCGGAAACCGCATCGACATGGCCAAACCCTGCTCGCAGTTCTACCTCAACTCGATCGCCGATCTGTACGCCGAGTGGGGTATCGACTTCCTCAAGTTCGACAGTGTCACCCCGGGGTCGGGGCACAACGACCTCTCGCTCGACGCGCGCGCCGAGGTGGCCGGCTGGTCGCAGGCGCTGACCCCGCACGGGATCTGGTTCGAACTGTCCTGGGCGCTCGACATCAACTACGCCGACTACTGGAAGCAGTACGCGAACGGCTGGCGGATCGACTGGGATGTCGAGTGCTACTGCCCCGGGCAGGCCCTGACCGCGTGGCCGAACATCAGCAGGTTGTTCCCCAAGCTCGCCGAGTGGTGGCGGCATGGCGGCCCCGGCGGCTGGAACGACCTCGACTCACTGGACGTCGGCAATGGCGCGATGGATGGCCTGACCCAGGACGAACGGCGGACGGCGGCGACGCTGTGGGCTGTGTCGGCCGCGCCGTTCTACGTCGGCAACGACCTCACGCAACTCGACCAGTTCGGCCTGAGCCTGCTGACGAACACCGAAGTGCTCGCGGTCAACCAAGCCGGCCGCCCCGCGCAGCCGGTGTCGACCGCGACCGACCAGCAGGTCTGGTACTCGCTGAACGCAGACAGCAGCTACACCGTTGCCCTGTTCAACCTCGGCGGTTCACAGTCGACGGTGACCGCGAACTGGTCCGACCTCGGTCTGGCCGGTGGAGCGCAGGTGCGTGATCTGTGGGCCAAGCAGGATCTCGGCAGCTTCGCGTCAGGGTTCACGGCGACCGCGGTGCCTGCGCACGGCGTACGGCTGCTGAAGGTGACGCCGCAGCCCGGCTCGACGATCAGCGTGAACGACGACGACCTGCGGGTCGGGTACGCCGGAACCTGGCAGCGCAACGGTGGTCGGGAGGTCAAGACGATCACGGACTCGCTGGCCGTCACGACCGTGGACACCACAGCAGGCGGTACGGCGCCTGCGGCCGGTGTCCGTACCACCGAGGTGAACAATGACAACCCGGCGATCAACTACACGGGCACGTGGAATCGTAGTTGGAGCCGCGGACTCGGCGACTACCAGGACGACGTCCAGTACGCCGAAGCGAACGGCGACGCGTTCTCCTACACGTTCACCGGGACCGGTGTCGACTACGTGACCGAGAAGCACGCCTCACAAGGTGATGTGGACATCTACGTCGACGGCGTTTTCAAGCAGACCGTCAGCGCATACCAAGCCAGCGGTCGTGGCGCACAGCAGGTCGTCTACGGCACCTCCGGCCTCACCAACGGGATCCACACGATCCGGGGCGTGAAGAAGACTGGCCAGTTCATGCTGCTCGACAAATTCAACGTCCGCACGCCGGGCGGTGTCCGCACCGTCTCGCTCAACAACAACGACGCACAGATCACCTACACCGGATCGTGGGGCGCCAGCACCGGCCGCGGCTTCGGCGACTACCGCGACGACGTCCAGTACGCCGAAGCCAACGGCGACGCCTTCAGCTCGACCTTTGTCGGAACGGGCGTCGACTACGTGACCGAGACGCATGCGTCACAGGGCGAGGTCGACATCTACATCGACGGCGCCTTCAAGCAGACCGTCAACGCCAGCCTGGCCAGCGGCCGTGGTGCCCAGCAGGTCGTCTACAGCGTCTCCGGGCTGGCGAACGGCACGCACACAATCCGCGGGGTGAAAAAGTCCGGCCAGTTCATACTGGTCGACCGACTCGACGTACGACAGCCGAGCCTTCTCACACCGGACACCGCGGTCTTCGACAAGAAGACATCTGCTCAGGCGGACGTTGTGCTTCAGCTCGGCCGACCAGTGAGCGACCTGACCTCCGTCCAGCGAGGCGGCACCACACTGGTCAATGGCACCGACTACACCGCATCCGGTCAGGTGGTCACGATCAAGAAGAGCTATCTCGCGGCCCAACCCATCGGCTACAGCAGCCTGGCCTTCACCTTCAGGAGCGACTACCGCGACGACATCCACGCAGCGACAGCGAACGGTGCATCCCTCGAATTCACCTTCAAGGGCACGAGCGTCACCTGGCTCACGGCCGTAGCCCCCGACCAAGGCGAGGCTGACGTGTACGTCGACAACGTCCTCATTCAGCGGGTGAACCTGCAAAGCGCCTCCCGCGGCACTCTGCAAAGCGTGTTCACCCGATCCGGCCTCAGCAACAGTGACCACACACTGCGCATCGTGAAAGTCTCCGGAACCGTTCTCCGCAACGACATGATCCGGTACACGATCGCGTAGCGGCATACGGGTGGCCATGCAGGTGCTTACCGCCCTGGTCGGCACCTTCATGGCCTGGGATGGCACGCTGGGGGCACGATGACGACAACAGCTGATTCACGGTCCCGCGGGCGCAGTCTGCGGCGGGACGCGCTTGGGTTGGGACCGTCCACCGCGATCGGGATCTCCTCCTCCGCGCCGGCGTACTCGGTGGCGGTCGCGGTCGGGCTCCTCGCCGCGTCCGTCGGTACCGCCGCTCCCCTGGTCCTGGCGCTGTCGGCCATACCGGTCGTCCTGGTGGCGCTCTGCTTCCGGGAGCTGAACAGGACCGAGCCAGACTGCGGTACGACGTTCCCCTGGACCGAGAAGGCGTTCGGCATAGGTGTCGGCCGCATGGTCGGCTGGACCACCGTGATGGCCTGCGTGCTCGTCATGAGCAACCTGGCCCAGGTCGCCTCGGTCTACACCTATGTGCTGCTCGGCCTGGACGGCGCTGCCGACTCCCGCCCAGCACAAGCTGCTCTGGGGACCGTGTTCATCGCCGTGATGGCAGTGCTCGCCTACCGCGGGATCCGGATCGCCGCCTGGACGCAGGCGATCCTGCTGACGGTGGAGGTCGTCGCACTGCTCTGGTTCGCCGTCAACGCCTTCCGAGAGGCCGGCACCATGAGCCTCGCGACGAACACCGGCGAGGGCAAGTGGGCCACCGGCGTACTGGTCGCAGTGTTCCTCTACTGGGGCTGGGACTCGTCCTTCAGCGTCAATGAGGAGACTCGCGAGCCGCGCCGTACTCCGGCCATCGCGGCACTCCTCGCCAACGGTTTCCTGATCGTCCTGTACGCCGTAGTCGTCTGGTCCGCGCTTGTGTACGCGGGGGTCGGCCCGCTGAGCGAGATCGCGGACGACGACTTCTTCTCGGTCCTGAGCAACGACCTGCTCGGTACTGCGGGCGGCAAGCTCCTGATCGGCGCAGTACTCGTCTCCGCGCTCGCCTCGACGCAGACAACCATCCTGCCGACCGCCCGGACGATGCTGTCGATGGCCCGGCGCGACGCGTTCCCGGGGCAGTTCGCGCGGATCTCCACTCGCTTCCACACTCCCAGCGTCTCCACCCTGGTCTTCGCAGTGGCCAGCGTGGTCATCTACGTCACCCTGGTCCTTACCTCGGACGCAGTACTGGCCGACGCCGTCGGGGCCGTCTCGGTGCTGGTGTCGCTCTACTACCTCGCCACCGCGATCGCCGTACCGGTGTATTTCACCGGCCAGCTCAAGGGCCGGGTGCTGCAACGGGTAGTCGTCCCGCTGCTGGCGGCGGCGTCGTTCGTCGCCGTACTGGTGCTGGCTGTCTCCGACGTGGGTACCGGTCCCCTGGTTGTGGTGGGTGTGACGATGGTGGTGGGCGCGCTGATCATGTACTCGATGAAGCCGCCTGCTGACGGGGAAGGCAGGGCATGACGCAATCTGGACCAATCAGACGGATGCGCAGTGCAGGCATCACGCTCG
This sequence comes from Kribbella sp. NPDC058245, assembly GCF_042882005.1. Taxonomy (NCBI): domain Bacteria; kingdom Bacillati; phylum Actinomycetota; class Actinomycetes; order Propionibacteriales; family Kribbellaceae; genus Kribbella; species Kribbella sp. NPDC058245. The sequence goes on along the minus strand of NZ_JBHVWY010000008.1, from coordinate 102,718 downwards.
GACTGACCGCTCTGGTCGCCGCATCGCTGACCGGGTGCAGTAACGACAACGACACGGCCGACTACGCAGCAATCTGTGTCGACCCACAGACGCAGCAGCGGACCGACGACGACCAATGCAAGGACGAGCGCGAGTACCACGGCTCCGGGGCCGGCTTCTTCTGGTTCTACATGGCCACCCGCGGCGGTTTCCTGGTGCCGCCGGTCGGTGGCCGCTACAACACCGGCGACGGCAGCTACACCACCTCCAACCTGCGCAACACCTCTGGCGGTACGGCGACCATCCAGCGCGGCGGCCTGTCTACCAAGGGCGGCAACATCGGCACCATCGCGCGCGGCGGCTTCGGCAAAGCCGGCAAGGGGGGTTCCGGCGGCTGACGTGGCGGCACTCGATCAAGCCCCGATTCAGGGCTGGCCGGGTGAATAGGCGTCGTAGTTTCCGCATTCTGCGGTGATGTCGGCTGCGGCTTGGGCTGCGGTGACGAAGTCCTCGGCCAGGGGTGAGGTTTGCGACGCTGCCGTCGCGAGGAAGACCTGGTCGGGTGCTAGTTCCGGGACGGGGACGTAGCTGATGTCGGGGCGTGAGTAGAACAGGGTCTCGGAACGCGCCACGAAGGAAATGCCTCGGCCGGCTGCGACGTGTTCGAGTTTCTCCTCGACGCCGCGTACTCGGAGACCGGAGTCGGGGTGGGGGCGCTTGGTGGGGTGCGTGGTCGGGTCGGCGTGCCAGACCATCGGTTCACCGGCTAGGTCGGCCTCGGTGAGCTCTTCCTTGCCGGCCAGGCGGTGGCCTGCGGGCAGGACCACCATCAGCGGCTCGACGTACAGGGGGATCACACGCAGGTCGGTCTCGTCGATGGGCAGCCGCATGTAGGCGACGTCGATTCGGCCATCCAGCAGCATCGGGACCTGGTCGTCCCATTCGATTCGCTGCACGTCTATGACCACGTCCGGGTGTCGGGCCTCGAACACCTGCGCTGCCGGGATGACCGGGATGCCGGTCCGGAAGCCTACGGTCAGCCGGCGGCTGCCGTGGGCGGCGACGGCGACCCGGCGGCGTACGGCGTCCGCGGAGGCGAGTAGCGGACCGACGTCGGTCAGGAGTTGCCGGCCGGCGTCGGTGAGGGCCGCTCCGTGGCGATTCCTGGTGAACAGCGCGGCGCCGAGATCGTGTTCCAGCGCTCGGATCTGGCGGCTGAGCGCCGGCTGCGCGATGTGCAGCTCCTCGGCGGCGCGGCCGAAGTGCAGCTCGTCGGCGACAGCGCGGAAGTAGCGGAGTTTGCGCAGGTCCAGATCCACGGGCCCTCCCGGGTTGGTGATGCCTCCAAGGTATCACCGCGACCGAAAGCGGTCTTGGACAGCCATTCGGGCCGGTGACAGCCTGAAGAGGTAACCAACGCAGCGGAAATGAATTCGATCAAGAGATTCAGAAAGCAGGCAGAGCAATCGTGGGAAAGCTCGATGGGAAGGTCGCGGTGATTACCGGCGGATCAACCGGAATGGCATTGGCCGGCGCCGAACTGTTCGTCGAACAAGGAGCTCACGTCTTCATCCAGGCCCGACGGCAGGACGCACTGGATGAGGCCGTCAAGCGGATCGGCCGCAACGTCACCGCCGTCCAGGGGGACGCGGCCGACCTGGACGACCTGGACCGCTTGTACGACGCCGTGAAGCGGGAGCAGGGCTCGATCGACGTGCTGTGGGCCAGCGCCGGGATGGGCGAGCCCGCCGTACTCGGCGAGATCACCGAGGAACAGTTCCAGCGCGCCTTCTCGCTCAACGCGCGCGGCACCTTGTTCACGGTGCAGAAAGCACTACCGCTGATCAACGACAACGGCTCGATCATCATGACCGGATCCAACGCCTCCCTCGGCGCCTTCCCCGGCTGGAGCCTCTACGCAGGAAGCAAAGCCGTCCAGCAGGCCTGGGCCCGCGTCTGGCTCAACGAACTGCGCGACCGCAAGATCCGGGTCAACGTTCTGACCCCCGGCCAGGTCGCCACCGCCAAACAGGAAGAACTGTTCGACGAGGCGACCAGGGCCGCGTTCGAGTCCCTCATCCCCCGCGGGCAGATGGGTCGCCCGGAAGAAATCGCCACCGTCGCCTTGTTCCTCGCCTCCGACGACTCCAGCTACGTCAACGGACTGGAACTGGTCGCCGACGGCGGCACCACGGCCATCTGAACCACACACAAGAAAGCGAGTGCACCTTATGAGTAGCGTCACCATCATCGGCACGGGAAATATGGCCCGCGCCATCGGAACGCTCGCGGTGGCGGGCGGCAACAGCGTCGGTCACTGGGACTTCGCCCTCGGCGTCGACGAATTCACCAGCTGAGCGTGATCCGGCGGACTCAGCCGTCCTTGAGGAGGCGGGCCACTGAGGGCTCGAGCTTCTCGCGGACCTTCTGGCTGTCGAGGTCGTCGGAACCGGTCTGGTTGATCGCGCGGGCGATCGTCCGGCCTTCCTCGTACTGCGAGATCACCCGCGGGTCGACGTACGAGCTGCGCGCGACCGCCGGCGTATTACCCAGATGGCCGGAGACCTCGGTCAGCATCTCCTTCACGGCTTTCTTCGCGGCCTTCTTGGTCTCCGGTGGGTCGGCCTCGGCGAGGTCGGCCGCGGCGTGCACGGTCGCGGTCCAGGTGCGCAGGTCCTTCACGGTGTACTGGTCGCCGACGATCTCCTGGAAGCGTTCGTTGATCAGCCCCGCGTTGATCTCGTGCCAGCCGTCCTTGTCGCGATAGACCAGCAACCGCGGATTGTCATGCCGGCCACGCTTCAGCGCGGCGACCGCCCGCACGAGCTTGTCGTCCTCCAGCTCGAAGCTTCGCTGGATACCGCCTTTGGCCACGTAGTCGAACACCAGCAAGCCCTTGCGAACGCGCACATCCTTGCGCAGCAGCGTCGCGGCTCCGCGGCTGCCCGACTCAGCGGCGTACCGGTCGTTACCGGTCCGGAAGACACCATGGTCGAGCATCCTCAGCGCAGCCGCCAAGACACGCTCCCGAGTCAGGCCCTTGGCACGCAGATCGCGCTCCACGGCCTCGCGGAACTCCGGCAGCCGGTTGGCCAAACGCCGTACCCGGTCGTGCTTGTCGGCATCCTTCGTACTGCGCCACTCCACGTGGTACAGGTACTGGCGACGGCCGGCCTCATCGGTCCCGACCGCCTGGATGTGACCGTTCGCGTGCGGACTGATCCAGACGTCCTTCCAGGCCGGCGGAATGACCAGCGCCCGAATCCTGTCCAGTACGTCGGCATCGGTGATCACGTTGCCGTCAGCATCTAAATAGCTGAACCCCTTCCCCCGCCCACGTCGGCCGAAGCCAGGCCCGTCCGGGTCACTCCGCTTCAGCCTCATCGACGCGTCACCGCACCCCACCCGGCCGCGGCCAAGGCGTCGCAAGCGCCAGGATCCGTCGCCTCCACCTCCAGCCGGCAACTGGCCGCCCAGCACCGCCGCTGAGCCACGTCCACCAGATGGCAGAGATCGTCATGGTCCGCCGGATCGACGGTCGCCTCGATCGCGAGCACCAATCCCGCGAGGTCCGGCGTACAGACATCCAGCAGCAACTCCCGCGCCAGGGCCGCGGTCGTTTCACAGAACGCGCCGCGGACGACGATGCGCGCCGTCCCCGCCTCCACTTCCCAGCTGACCGCCTCATGCCCGCTAGAGACCTCGGAAGCACCATCGATGACAGTCATGAGCAGGACCCTTCGTCACGCAGAACGGAGTGGAGTGACTCGCACACTGCCTGACGAGTGATCGCCCAGTGCCCACCAACAACCCACTCGAACCCTGCAGCCCCCTTCTAGTGCTGGCGAAGCGACTGTCACGGGTCGGGTCTCTGTCCTGTCTATAGCGATGACTGCACGGTGTGGCGCTCACCGCCGTGACTGTCTTCGGTCATCGCTCTTCAGGAGGAGACGAAGTTGAACTGGAACAAGAGATTCTTGGCTGCCGCCATCGCGGTGGTGTCGGTTGCCGGTGCACTGGTGAGTGGGCCGGCGGCGTCGGCCGCGCAGAGTTCGCCGCGACCACCGGCAGGCTTTCGCGAGGACAAGGTCCGGGTCGGTGAGGTCGGAATCAACTTTGTCGAGGGTGGCCACGGGCCGACGCTCGTGCTGCTGCACGGGTATCCGGAGACCTGGTACGGATGGCACAAGGTCCTTCCGGAACTGGCGAAGCACTATCACGTGATCGCGCCGGATCTCCGCGGCGCCGGTGGTAGCGATGCTCCGGCCGGCGGCTACGACAAGATGACGATGGCGGGCGATATCCACGGCCTGCTGGTGAAGCTCGGCCGCGACCATGACGTCCGGCTGGTCGGTCACGACATCGGCACGATGGTGTCCTATGCCTACGCCTCCCGGTACCCGAAGGACGTCACCAAGCTGGTGCTCACCGAAGCACCGATCCCCGATCAGAAGCTCTACGAGTCGCCCTCACTGACTCCGGCCGGCCCGGGCTCGTGGAACCTCGGCTTCTTCAACGTCCGCAACGGCCTTCCGGAACAGATGATCAGAGGTCGCGAGACCGAGTGGATCGACGGCTTCGCCGACATGGTCGAGTACAACAAGGACGGCGTGACCAGGGCCGACGCCGCCATCTATGGCCGCTTCTTCCGGCGCCCTGGCCATCTGGAGGCCAGCTTCGAGTGGTTCCGCGCCTTCAACCAGGACGTCGCCGACAACAAGGTGAACGGCCGCACCAAACTGACCATGCCCGTCCTCGCCCTCGGCGCCCAGTACAGCTGGGGCCCCTTCGTCCTCAACCAGGTCCGCGAATACGCCACCAACGTCACCGGCGGCGTCGTCGCGGACTCCGGCCACTGGCTCTGGGAAGAGAAGCCCGGAGAACTCACCGCCAGACTCCTCGCCTTCCTCGGGACCTAGATCGCATAGCCCGATGCCGGTACGGCGTGCGCCGTACCGGCGTTGGGCAGCTCGCCAGGAATGCGCCATCATCATGATGCGTTGTGCTACATATAATCTGGTGGACAGATTATCTACTATCGGAGGGGATTGAAGTGGGCGACTACGGGCATGAGCTGCTGGTCGGGGCGTTTCTGACGCCTTCGGCAGGCGACCCGGATCGAGTGGTGAGCCTGGCGGAGACCGCAGACTCGGCCGGGCTGGACGTGGTGACGTTCCAGGACCACCCGTACAACGCCGGGCTGCTGGACACCTGGACCCTGCTGAGCTGGGTCGCCGCCCGAACGCAGCGGATCACCGTGGCCGGGAACGTGCTCAACCTGCCGTTGCGACCGCCCGCCGTACTGGCGCGGGCATCAGCCAGCCTGGACCTGCTGTCCCACGGCCGATTCGAGCTGGGCATCGGGGCCGGCGGATTCCCGGATGCCGTCCACGGAATGGGCGGCGGCGGGATGAAGAGCCCAGGCCAGCGGCTTGAGGCCTTGTCCGAGGCGATCGACATCGTGCGCGGAGTGTGGGACACCGACACCCGCGGCGCGTTCCGCTTCGACGGAAAGCACTACCAAGTCCCGGGAACGAAGCGCGGGCCGCGGCCAGCGCATGACATCTCGGTTTGGCTCGGTGCCTACAAGCCACGGATCCTCGAGCTGACGGGACGCAAGGCCGACGGCTGGTTGCCGACACTGGAGTACCTCGAGCCGGGCGCTCACATCACCGGCAACACCATGATCGACGAGGCCGCACTGGCGGCCGGTCGCGATCCGAGCGCCGTACGGCGGATGCTCAACCTGATGCCTCCGGGTCCGGACTCGTTCCTGAAGGACAGCCCGGACAGCTGGGCGGAGCAGTTGCTGCCGCTGGTGCTGGATCACGGCTTCAGCGCGTTCTTCCTGGTCGGCGACGACCCGCGCTCACTCCAGGTCCTCGGCCAGGAGGTTGCCCCGCAACTGCGGGAGCTCGTCACGAGAGAGCGGAAGATCGAACGAACTCCGGCCGCGCTGGCCGCACGAGTGCCTGGGATCGACTACGACGCGCTGCCCGTGGAGTTGCGCACGAAGGCGGTCGAGCCGGGTGATCCGTCGTACGACCGGGTGCGGCACACGTTCGCCCGCAAGGGTTCGCCGGCACTCGTCATCCAGGCCGGAACCGTCGACGAGGTTCGCTCCGCACTCACGTACGCGCGCAGCCAGGACGTCTCGATCTCGGTACGCAGCGGAGGCCACGGCTTCAGCGGACGCTCGACCAACGACGGCGGGATCGTCGTCGACCTCGGCCGAATGAACGCCGTCGAGGTCCTCGACCGGGCCCGCCGCCTCGTCCGCGTCGAACCCGGCGCGCGGTGGGGCCAGGTCGCCGCAGCACTCGAGCCACACGGACTCGCGATCAGCTCCGGCGACTTCGGCGGGGTGGGTGTCGGCGGGTTGGCGACGACGGCCGGCCTCGGCTACCTCGCTCGCAGCTACGGCCTCACGATCGACCACATCCGCGCGGTCGAGATCGTCCTGGCCGACGGGACCTTTCACCGCATCGACGCCGACCACGAGCCCGACCTCTTCTGGGCGGTCCGCGGCGCCGGCGGGAACTTCGGCATCGTCACCGCCTTCGAGATCGAGGCGACCGAGTTGCACGACGTCGTTCACGCCACCCTGTACGTCGATGCCTCGGAGACCGCCGCGGTCATGGAGCGATGGGGCCGGCTCGTCGAGGACGCACCACGCGAGCTGACCAGCTTCATGGCGCTCTACCCAGCACGCCGCGGACAACCGCCGATAGCGCAGATCATTCTGGTGTACGCCGGTGACGACGTGCCTGCGGCGGAGGAAGCGCTGGCGCCGTTCCTCACGGTAGGCCCCGTCCTCGAGCAGGAAGCCGAGTTGACGCCGTACGCGTCGGTGATCCAGCTGCCCGACTACCGGCACGACGGGAACGGGCCTGCGCACAACCGCAGTGGACTGCTGGACCACCTGACAGCGGAAAGCACCGCCGTGGTCGAGAAGATGATCAAGTCCGGCAAGATCCTGATGATGCAGTTCCGCTCAGCGGGTGGCGCGGTCAACGACGTATCGGCGGAGGCCACGGCGTACGCGCACCGCAGCCAGAACTTCTCCGTCGTCAGCGTCACCTTCCCGGACTGGACGTCGTACCAGGATGAGCTGTGGAGCGAGCTCTACCCGCACCTGGACGGGATGTACCTGAGCTTCGAGACCACCACGGACCCGGAGCGACTGCTCGACGCCTTCCCCGGCCCGACGCTGTGCCGCCTGCGCGCGCTCAAGACCAAGTACGACCCGGACGGCATCTTCGACAAGAACTTCGACCTCACCAAGGCCGACCTGCTGCCCCGGTGAGGTCACCACGTGTCGCTGCGATCAGGCCCAGGGGTTGAACGGGATACCGCTGGGCTTGGCGGCGTTGAGGAGGTTGCGGAAGCGGTCTTCCTTGTCGGTGATCTTGATGGTGGCCTCACCGAAGTAGGCCGGGTACATGAGTGCGTAGCGCAGGCTCTGGCTCGGCCAGCCGTCCCAGCCGACCAGCGGCGGGTAGCGCCAGTCGTGGTAGTGGTTCTCCGGCGGCTCGTCGTCGTTGTCGGCGAGCCGGAAGTAGTGGGTGGAGCCGCCGTCCTTGTGATAGACGACCTTCGGATGCGTGTTCTCGAAACGAACCTGGGACCGCGGGTAGGTCACCTGGCCCGAGTGCTGCGTCGTGGTCACGTACTCGACCCGGTTGGTCGACTGCTTGATCCACAAAATGACGTGTTCCCAGTCGTGCCGGTGTCCACCCAGACCGCTACCGGTGACGGCTTGATCCTTCTCGAAGTAGCTGGCGTAGACGACCGCGCACCAGCCGTTGTTGCATTTCGAGCGTGAGTAGGTCTGGGCGTTGTCGAGGTCGGACTTGTCGTGGCAATTACCGTTCACGGCCCCGGTGAGATCGAGACCAGGGTTGAGCGTCCCGTCCGCACCGATGGCCGGTACGGCGTAACACCCGTCGTAGTCGTAGTCGTACGCCGGCGAGAACGACTGCTCGTACCCGTTGGCGTTCTGCGGCAGATGCGGCGGTGGCGTCGCGTACGCCGTCACGGCCGTGCTCACCATCAGGATCACCGCTGCGATGACGGTGCCGGCCAGTCGTCGAGATCTGCGGGAGTGCGGAGATTCGGTCGCCATAGTTTGCTCCTTCGGCAGGGAGGTGACGTGCCGAAGCGTTGCAGCCGGAACCCGAGTCATCCAGAGAGGGAAACTCCCTGACATCTCTCCTGAGATGACGGCGTCACAGCTCATGATGACGTCTTGTCTTAGCGGGTATGACGGTGACCACATGAGAGAACACAACCGCCTCGGGGAGTTCATCAAGGCCCGGCGCGGTCTGCTACGGCCGGCCGATGTCGGACTCGCCGGACCACCGAGCCTGCGCACCACCGGCCTTCGCCGCGAGGACCTGGCGACGCTCACTGGCATCAGCGCCGACTACCTGTCGCGACTCGAGCAAGGCCGCGAGCGCAACCCCTCGCACAAGGTCATCAAAGCCCTGGCCGAAGTTCTGCACCTCGACGCGGAGGCGACCGAACACCTGCACCGACTCGCGCACCCACTACTGGCCGTCGACGGATCCGTGTCCGAGGAAGTCAATCCGGACCTCAGCCGGATGCTGGCAGCCTGGCCGGACACCCCGGCCATGGTCGTTGGTTCCCGGTTGGAAGTGCTGACCGCCAACCCGCTGGCAGCCGCTCTCTACTCGCCGGCCGGACCTCGACCGAACCTGCTGGTGTTCACCTTTCTGAACCCCAGAGCTCGGGAGTTCTTCGTCGACTGGGAAATCGTCGCCACCAAAGCCGTCGCCGGACTACATGCGGTCTCCTCCACTCCTTGCGACGCGTCAGCGCGACGGCGTGCGCTCGTGACCAGGCTCTGCGAGGAGAGCGCCGACTTCGCGCGAATGTGGGCCAAGCACGAAGTGCGGCTGCCCAGGTACGACGTGGTGCGGCTTCGGCACCCTGACGTGGGCCGGCTCGATCTCACCTACCAAACGCTGACCGTGAACGCCGCACCTTGGCAGCTGCTCCACGTCTACCAGGCCGCCCCCGGAAGCGCCGCAGAGAAGGCGCTTCGTGAGCTCGCGCGGCGCGTGCCTTCCTCGCGGGCTGGACAAAGGTCGCCCGCGATGTCGTCGCCGGACGGCGCCTGACCGCCGCCCGACGACCCCCTCTCAGCGGCTCGGTGTGGCGAACGAGAACCAGTCGAGGTTGCCGATGCCGGGGCCTTCGGAAGCCGCGACCAGGTAGACGTCGTGCACACCCTTGGTGGTCGTGATCGGGATCGAGTGCGTGCGGTAGGTGTCGAACCCACCGGTGGACAGCATCGTCATCGTGCCGATCACGGGTCCGTCGATGGCGTCCACCCGGATCTGGAAGCTCTTCCCCGCGTACGCCGGATCCGAGCCGATACTCGCCACGAAGAGGTTGCGTCCGGCACCGAAGTCGATCGAGCGATAGCCGGCCGAGTCGCCGCCGTCGAAGTTGCCCAGGACAGTGCCGGTCCCGGCGTAGTGGCGGGCGACACCGGTGCCCGTCGTGTATCGCTCGGCCTGGACCAGCGTCTGGGTCAGGGTCGAACCACCGGTCCACGGCTTGACGCCGTACGGGTAGGCACCCGCGTTCCGCGCCGGTGAGCCGGGCTTCAGGCTGTAGTCGTTGTGCAGCGGGTCAGTGAACAACGGGTCGGTCGCATACGGAACGTTGCCCGACTCAACTACTCCGGTCTTCGGCGCCACGTCACCGATGTTGTCGCGCACCTCCATGTCCGAGTACGTCGACGAGAACATCGTCACCGCGTTCGGATCGGTACCGGACGTGTTGTTGTAGGCCCGGTTGCCCTTCGACCCGTCCCCGTTGAACAAGGCGACGCCGTGCGTGGTGCTGCCGTACGCGACGTTGTGGTGCAGCGTCACATTGAAGGTGCTGTTGTCCGCATAGATACCCGGGGCGAACGAAGCACCGAACGGGCTCGGGTCGTGCAGCAGATTGTGGTGCATGTCCGTACCGGCCATGTCGACGAAGCAGCAGATGTAGATGGCGCCGTTGTCGTTGACGAGATAGCTGTAGTCGGACAGGTCGTTGTAGCTGATGTCGGACCCGGACACGCGTCGGCCGGCGACCTTGTTGTCGATGTTCACGCTGCTGCGGCCGGTGGCGTGCACCGTGTTGTGCCGGACGACGGCGTCGGAGCCCACCAGGTTGATCCCCGCGGCGTACGTACCGAGATAGTCGGCGTTCGCGATCGTGTTGTTCACGGCCGAGTTGTGCGCGCCGAGGAGAGCGATGCCGTTGCCGGAACTCCAGTTCAGATAGCTGTTCTTGACGGTGTTGTACTGCCCGTCGAGAACGATGCCGGAGGTCGTCTCGCCCGCAGTGAGGAAGCCACAGTTGTCGTAGTCCTCGACCATGTTGGGGTCCTTCGTCACATCCAGGTACGCCGACAGGTACGAGCCGACCGTGCCGTCGATCGTGTTGTGAGTCGACGTTGCTGACGTCCGGATCGAGGTCGCGTGCACACCGATCCCGCGCAGCGTCACGTACGAGCGACCGGACAGGTCGATGCCCCAGTTGCGCTGCTTCGCCTCGATCGTGTGCTGCCCGGCCGGAGCGCCGTCGGGCGTCCAGACATACAGCTTGTGCGCGTCCTTGGCGTAGAACCAGCTGTTCGGGCTCCCCAGCTCCGTCAGCTTCCCGCTGAGCGAGAACGGCGTTCCCTCACCGGAGTTCAGGCTGATGCAGTTGGGCAGCGCGGCGGCCTCGAGCGAGCCCGGCGAATAGCTCGTGACAGCTCCGGTCTCGGTCACAAACCAGTTCCGCACGGTGAAGCGGGCACCGAGCCAGTAGCCGGCCGGCTGGGTCAGCTCGTTGGAGGTGATGCTGGTGACGGTTCCTGTCTGGGCCTTGGCCATCTTCGGGTTCAGCGGGTTGGTGCCTGGATGCGGCCACTGCGCCTCGACGCTGAGCCCTCGGTCGATGAAGACCTGGTTCCCCGGCAGTGCCGGGTCCAGCGTCGCGCTCGCCTGGTAGATGTGGCCACCGCGGACCGCGTCCCCGAACGGCGACGCCGACAGGAACTGGTCCGAGGTCGCGAGGTCGGCAAGGTCGGCCGGCGAGGTCTGTGTCCAGCCGGCCACCGGGTCGGTGCCCTCGACAACGACATCCGCTCCCGGCGCTGCGGCGTACGTGATCGGAGCGGACGCCGTACCACTGCGGGCCGGTACGACGACCTCGCGGTAGATGCCGGAGGCGATCAGGCAGGTGTCCCCCGCCTGCATCATCTCGGCGCACCGCTGGATGTGCTGGTACGGCGAACCCGCGGATCCGGAGGCGGTGTCGGATCCGGCAGGGCTGACGTAGTAGGTCCGGTGACTCGCGGTGCCCGCTGCCTGGACTCCGGCCGTGCCGGCGACGCTGAGCGCGAAGGCGGCGGTCGCGGCGATCCCCACGCGGAACAGGGTCAGGATCATCTCAATCCAATCGCTAATCGATTATTGATGGGAAGGTAATCTGCTCCAGGTACGCCGTCAATGGCCCGCCGTGGCCGATAATCGTTTATCGCTAGCAACGAACAGGGGTAGTCGGTGGCTTTCGAGGATGCGTCCGTCACACAGGAACTGCTGTCGGACAAGGTGTACGGGCTGGTCCGCAAGGCGATCCTGGACGGCACTCAGGCGCCGGGCAGCCGGCTCGTCGAGTCGGAGATCGCGCGATCGCTGGGCGTCAGCCAGGCGCCGGTCCGGGACGCCATCAAGCGCCTGGCCCACGAAGGCATGGTGACCTCCCTCCCCCGCCGCGGCAGCTACGTGACCGAACTGTCCCCCGAGGAGTTCACCATCGGGCGCGAGCTGCGCGCCGCCGTCGAGAAGCTCGGCGCCGAGACCGTGGCCAGGTTGTCCGGTGTCGACTCCTCCGGGCTGCGCGCCATCGCCGAGCGCATGGTGGACGCGGCGACCGCCGACGACCGCGCCGAGTTACGCCTGCTGGACATGGAGTTCCACCGGACGGCGGTCGAGCTGGCCGGCAGCCCGCTGCTCATCCGGGTCTGGTCGATCATGGAGCCGACCCTGATCAGCCAGCACGTGATCGGAGATCCGGCCTTCACCGGCGACTGGGACGCGGTCGCTCAGGATCACGTCCGGCTGGTGGCGCTGCTCGACGCGGGTAACGCCGCGGTCGCCGGCCAGGCGTTCTTCGTGCACGCCGTCGGGCAGGGCGAGTTCCCCTCCAAGCCCTGACGTTGCCTGGTTGACGAGCCTGGAAACCGGTCCTACCTTGTCTCTAATCGATAGTCGATTATCAATGGAGGAGGATCGTGACCATCACACGCCGACGCTTCCGCGTCATCATGGCGACCGGCCTGGCCCTGACCGCGCTGCTCGCGGCGTCGGCCTGCGGCGGCCAGGGCCAGAACGAAGCCGACGGTAAGAAGACAGTGCGGATGCTGGTAAATGTGACACCGGCCCTTCCGGTCAGCTTCTACGAGGACCTGGTGGCCCCGTTCGAGCAGACCCATCCGGGCGTCACCGTCAAGATCGAGGCACCGACCGCGGCCACCGGCAACGTCCAGGAAACCCTCACCCAGCAGTTGGCCGCCGGCACCGAACCCGATCTGCTCGGCGGCCAGACCACCGCGGCCGAGGCCAAGGTGATGGCGACCCTTCCGGACGAGCCGTGGGTCACTGACACTCCGTTCGCGAAGGAACTGCGGATCGACGGCCGGCAGTGGACGGTAGGCGCCTCCTTCCAGGCCCAGAGCCTGGTGTTCTACAACAAGGCCGCCTTCGCCAAGGCGGGCATCACCGCTCCCCCGACCACGGTCGACGAGTTGACCGCCGTACTGAAGAAGATCAAGCAGGCCGGCGGCTACACACCGCTGGAAACCGCCGGTGAGTGGGTGACTGCCGCACAGTTCCAGCAGCTGGCCAACGCCGTCGTCATGCAGAGCAACCCCAACTGGTACGCCGATCGCACCAAAGGCTCGGTCACCTTCACCAACAGCGACTACGCCAGGTACGCCGCTGTCTACAAGTCCTGGATCGATGACGGACTCGTGTCCAAGAACGCGAACGGCGTCAAGTACAACGACTCGCTGGTCGACTTCACCTCCGGCAAGGCCGCGACGTACGTGATGGGCAACTGGGCGGTGCCGACCATCGACCAGGCCAAGCCCACGTTCGGCGTCGGCGTCTTCCCGGCTCCGTCGTTCGACGGGAAGCCGGTACCCCAGGTCGGTGGTGCGGGCGACCTCTACAGCGTGCTGAATTCGTCGAAGCACAAGCCGGAGGCGTTCGAGCTGGTGAAGTACCTGGTCAGCGACAAGACCGCCGTACAGAAGCAGCTTGTTGCGGAGGGCAACTTCCGGGCCGGCTTCAGCTACCAGGCCTCCCCGTTGACCCAGGCCGTCCAGAAGATCGTCGACGCCGCGCCCGGGGCAGTCGTGGCCGGTGACGGCTTCGGCGACAACACCGCGCCGAGCGGCTGGTCGGCCGAACTCACCAAGATCCTGCAGAAGCTGTACCTCGGCGACTCCGCCGAGCAGGCGATCGCAGCAATGGACAAGTGGTGGACCGGGAATGCGCGCTGACCGACCACCCAAACGTCTGGGGCCCGCGGCCGGGGACATCGCGATGCTCACCCCGGCGCTGGCCCTGGTGCTGGTCTTCATCCTGGTCCCGATCGGGATCGCGGGCTACCTGAGCCTGACCGGCTGGGACGGGTTCACGCCGCGCCCGGAGTTCATCGGGTGGGAGAACTACCGCCGGATCTTCGACGACGAGCCGCTCGTCCACGCAGCCGTCGTGACGCTGGTCGTCGCGATCATCGGGACGCTGTTCGCCAATGCGCTCGGTCTCGGACTGGCGCTGCTGGTCGACGGTCCGGGACACTTCAAAGCTGTCGCTCGCAGCGTGTTGTTCTACCCGTACGTCATCGGCGCGGTGATCATCGGCTTCCTCTGGTCAGCGATCCTCGGCAGCAACGGTGCGGTCAACTCGGTCCTGCACGCGCTCGGCGGCACCGGCATCCCGTTCCTCGCCGAACCCGCCTGGGCGATCGCCAGTCTGGTTCTGGTGATCATCTGGGCGAACTTCGGCGTGACAATGGTCCTCTACCTGGCCGGCCTGCAGACACTGCCCGGCGAGCTGATGGAGGCCGCGGTGATCGACGGCGCGAACGCCTGGCAGACGTTCTGGCGGGTCAAGTTCGCCCTGCTGGCACCCGTGGTCACGATCAATCTGGTGCTGACGATGATCTCCTTGCTCCGCACCTACGAACTCGTCCTTGCGCTGACGGCCGGTGGTCCGGCCGGGACCACACAAACCATCACCTACTACATCCTGACCATCTCCTTCGCGAACGGAAAGCTCGGGTACGGCGCCGCCCAGGCCGTCCTGCTGATGGTCGTCATCCTGGTTGTCACCGTGGCCTTGACGGCGATGCGCCGCCGGGCGGAGAGGGACGTCGCCGCATGAAGGTTCTCCGTACCGGCATCCTCACGCTGGCGGGCGTCATCATGCTCGCACCGCTCTATCTGCTGGTCGTGAACAGCTTCAAGTCGCAGCAGGACATCATGGAGCGACCCTTCAGTTTCCTGGTCCACCTCTCCCCCAGTTACCTCTGGGATGCGCTGACCGCGCCGACGTACAACGTGGTGCGGGGCTACCTGGTGACCGCGGGCTTCGTCATCGGGGTCGGTCTGCTGTGCCTGCTCGTGACGATTCCCGCCGCGTACGTCGTTGCTCGCGGCATCCGTCGGGCCCATCGCGTCGCGCTGATGATCATGCTGGCCGGACTCTTCATTCCCAGTCAGGTGCTGGTGATCCCGGTCGTCTATGTGCTCCGCTCGATTCACCTGATGGGCACCGTGCCCGGGTTCCTGCTGTTCGAGACGACGCTGACGATCCCGGTCTCGGTGTTCCTCTTCACCGGCTTCATCCAGACGATCCCCCGGCAACTGGACGAAGCCGCCCGGATCGACGGTGCCGGCCGGCTCCGGATCCTGGTCCAGGTGATCGTGCCACTGATGCGGCCGGCGATCGCGACCGTCGTCGTACTGAACGCGGTCAGCGTCTGGGCGGATTTCGTGAACCCGCAGATCATCCTCGGTCCGGCCTCGGGGATCTACACCGTCACGACCGGTGTCTACGCCGCGATCGGGCAGTTCACCACGAACTTCTCCGCGGTCTATCCGAACCTGCTGCTCGCGATCGCACCGGTCTTCGTGTTCTTCGTCTTCATGCAGCGGCACATCATCAGCGGACTGACGTCGGGGGCGCTCAAAGGATGACAACGATCAGCGCGAGTACGCCGGTCATCCAGCCTCCGGAGTGGGCCGTACTGCAGCGGCATCTGATGGCCACGATCGAGGCCGCGTGGCGGGAGTTCGAGGCCAAGTACACCGGGCTGGACGGACGGCTGCGCTACCACGGGCAGATGTTCGGTCGCGACGGCGTCGACGACTTCTACGAACCCTTCTTCAACTGGCCGACGTTCTATCTGCTGGGCGGGTCGGACGACATCCTGGCAGCGGCCAAGCGGCACTGGGAGGGTGTCACCCGCCAGCTCACCGAGCGGGGCTTCCTGATCGACGAGTACGAACGCGGCTACGACTGGTTCCACCAGGGCGAGTCGCTGGTCTTCTTCTACGCCTTGTGTGCCGCGGACCCGGCCGATCCGGCCTTCCGCGAACGCGCGCTGCGCTTCGCCCGGCTCTACCTGCCGGGATCGCCGACCGGCAACTACGATCCCGGCCACCGCATCATCGTTGCCCCACACAACGGTTCGGGCGGACCACGCCCCGGGGTCGGCGAGGAGTGGGAGAGCTACTCCGCCACCCATCTCGGGATGAAGCCGTACGGCCTGCCGCTCGACGACCTCGACGGCATCCGCGGCTGGGACGATCTCGCCGCACCGGGAAACGCCGACCGCATGGGCCAGGCGATGCAGGAGCGGATGGGCGTCGGCGACACCGCCGTCAACCTCGCCGCCACGTCACTTGCCGCCAACGCCTGGCTCTACGACAACGCCGCCGAGTTCCGGGACTGGATCATCGAGTACGTCGATGCCTGGCGAGCGCGCGCGGAGGCCAACAACGGGCTGATCCCGGACAACGTCGGCCCCGGTGGCAAGGTCGGTGAGCTGCACTCGGGCCACTGGTACGGCGGCCACTACGGCTGGGCGTGGCCGCACGGACTGCACTCGGTCGGGTCCGCGGCACTCATTGCTGCTAGCAACGATTTCCTGATCCGTGGCGACGAGTCCACCTGGAACCTGGCCCGCAGACCGCTGGACACCGTGCTCGCGCAGGGTCGGCGGCAGCACTTCGATCCCAAGGCCTCGACACTCGGCCACTGGTGGGAAGGACATCTGGGCGAGGACATCCAGTACGAGATCGAGCTGGTGCCGTACCGGTACTCGGCCCACGGCTGGTTCGACTGGCATCCGGCGCCGATCCATTTCCTGTTCTGGCTCTGGTGGAACAGCGGCAGCGACAGCGACCGATTGAGGCTCGAGCAGACCCTGGCCCGGGCCGGGTACCGCTGGCGGCGCGTCCAGCAGTTCCGCGACAAGGAGGAAGCCGGTCACGAGGCCGCGTGGTACGCCTGGCTCCGCGGTGAGTATCCCGACCATCCTCGGCAGAGCCTGCTGATGGCACTCGGCCAGGTCTCGCAGCGGCTCGCGCTGATCCGGCAGGACAACGGCGCCAGTCAGGGTGACGACATCCACTGGTGGCAGCAGGTCAACCCGGTCGCGACCGAGATCCTGTCGCAGCAGATCCTCGGTGCGCCCACCACCCTCTACAACGGCGGCCTGCCTGCAGCCCGTCTGCGGTACTGGGATCAGGAGCGCAAGCGTCCCGGTCTGCCGGAAGGTGTCGCGGCTCTGGTTCGGCACCTGTCCAACGAGGGGATCACCTGCACGCTGGTCAACCTCGATCCGGTCCGCACCCGAAGGGTCGTCGTACAGGCTGGTGGCTGGGCTGAGGACCGCATCGACCAGGTCACGTTCGACACGTTGGCAGACGGCTGGCCCGGGCCGGTGCACGGCCGTTCCGACGTCACCGAACCGGCTGTCGAGCAGCGGCAGCGCCCGGTCGGCGCGAACAAGCTCGTGATCGAGCTCCCACCGCTCACCCAGGTCACACCGACGTTCCACCTGACCCGGCGCGCATACCCGCCCAGGCACCAGACCTACCCGACCATCTCGGAAGGCCTTCGATGACAACGCCCCAGGATCGAGCCACCCAGCCCGTCGTCCTCCTGCCCGTTCGTGGCAAGGAATTCCGCCGTGCGCCTCGCGATCTCGTCGACGGTATGGGCAGCGTGTCCGCCGCGACCTCGTCGGCGCTGCTGCACAAACTCGGCATCAGGCGGACGTGGATCAACGGGCCAACGCCACTGGTTGCGGACCAGCCGGCCATTTCGGGTTCCGCGCTGACGTTGCAGTTCATGCCGCAACGCGAGGACATCGCCAGCGGCGTGGAGCAGGAGACCATTGAACGCACCACAGCACTGTGGGCTGTCCTGGAGTCGGTGCAGCCCGGCGACGTACTCGTGATCCAGGCCTACGGCAGCTCCTCCACCGGATGCCTCGGCGACATGCTCGTGCGCTACTTCAAGAAGCGCGGTGGCGCGGGCATCGTGGTCGACGGCCGTATCCGGGACGCGGGGCGGATCCGGCAGCTCGGCGTACCGATCTGGTGCACGGGCACGACCCCCAACTACGCATCGCAAGCCGAGCTCTTCCCCTGGGCGTACGACGTACCGGTGGCTGTCGGTGGCGCACTCTGCCTGCCCGGCGACATCGTCGTCGCCGATGACGACGGAGCCGTCGTCGTACCCGTCGGCCAAGCAGACGCCTTGATGCGCACGGCCGGCGCGCACGAGGAGTGGGAGCGGTTCAGCCGCGCGCGCCTCGACGAGGGCGCCCGCCTCTCCGACTACTACCCACTCGGCGACAACAGCCGCGCCGAATTCGAGGAGTGGTCCAGATCTCAGGCCTAGCTTGGGTATGCGGTCACATCGTCGGCCGGCGTTCTGTCTGAGCTGGTAGAGCCAACCGGGTACCTCCCGGAGGCCGCAGAAGGAGTTGTCATGCCAGCGGTTCACGCTGCCGTTGCTCAAGCGCTCGCGGAGTACGGCGTCGACGTCATGTTCGGTCTGATCGGTGACGCGAACATGTTCATGGCCCACAGTTTCGTCGCAGAACAGAATCGACGGTACGTCGGTGCAGTGCACGAGGCCGGCGCGATGTTCATGGCCCACGGATATGCCAGTGTCACCGGCAATCTGGCGGTGGTCACGGTGACGCAGGGGCCGGCGCTGACCAACACGATCACCGGGCTGGTCGAGGGAGTCCGCGGCCGGCTGCCGATGCTGGTCATCGCGGGCGACACACCCGTTGCCAGCCGCAACCATCCGCAGGACGTCGACCACCGCGACTTCGTCCTGCCCACCGGCGCGGGGTTCGAGCAGGCGCGGACACCCGGCAGTGTCCTCGACGATCTCGCCCTTGCCATCCGTCGCGCCATGATCGAGCGACGTCCGGTGGTGCTCAACATCCCGTCCGATTTTCAGTTCCAGGAGATCGCCTACCGCGCGACCCCGCTCCGGCTGGCGGCGTACCAGCCGTTGCAGCCGGATTCCGCGGCGGTCGCCGACGTTGTCGACCTGCTCGCCAGTGTGCGTCGTCCCGTGTTGCTGGCGGGGCGAGGCGCGATTCCGGCCCGCTCGGAGCTCATCCGGCTGGCCGAGCGTCTCGGAGCGCCGGTGACCACGACGCTCAAGGCACGCGAGCTCTTCCGCGGCGATCCGTTCGACCTGGGGATCACTGGCGGGCTGGCCACGCCAACCGCCGTACAGACTCTCGCGGACGCCGACTGTCTCCTGGTGTTCGGTGCCGGCCTCAACGACTTCACCACCGGCCACGGCAAGCTGCTCGAAGGCAAACGCATCATCCACAGCGAGGCGAACCCTGACCACCTCGGCCCGTACGACGCCGTTGTGGCTGGCGATCCGGCCGCCGTGGCACGGGCGATACTGCGCCGGCTCGATGCACGGCAGATCACGAGATCCGGCTTCCGCTCCGATCAGCTGGCTGAGCGGATCGCGGTGGAAGCGGCGGCCGCTACGCCGGCCGATTCCACACCCGGAACGGTCGATGCGGCGACCGCGCTCCGCTTCCTCAACGCAGTCCTGCCAGCGGACCGAGTTGTGGTCTCCGATGGTGGGCGGTTCATGATGACGTCGTTGCCGTTGCTCCGGGTTCAGCACCCGAGCGACTTCGTGCTGCCGCAGAACTTCGGGTCGATCGGCACCGGCATGGGAGCCGCCATCGGTGCCGCGTACGCCGAGCCGCGGCGGCCCGTCGTACTTGTTGTCGGCGACGGCGGCTTCCTGCACGGAGGACTGGCCGAGTTCAGCACCGCTGTTCGCGAACGTCTCGACCTGATCGTTGTCGTGTGCAACGACGGCGGCTACGGCGCCGAGCACATCCAGTTCCGCGACCGTGCACTCGATCCGGCCATCTCGTTGTTCGACTGGCCGGACCTGGCCGAGGTCGCTCACGCGCTCGGCGGTACGGCCGTCACCGTCCACGGGACGGACGACCTGGCGAAGGCGGCCGTCGCGATCGAGCAACGCGAGCGACCCTTGCTGATCGACCTCCGTCTCGATGTCATGGTCGACATCCGCATCCAGCACTGAGCGCGATGACAGGGCGTACAGCTGTTGTCACAAAACGCACCGGCGCCCTGTCTTCCCTGGAGAACGCACCACTTCCGGAGGAGACGAAGCTTGAACTGGAACAGCAACACGGCAAAGCATGACGAACTGGTTCCGTCGCGCTATGCGCTGAAGGTCGGCGACATCGACGTGATGGTGATCAGCGACGGAGTCCTGCCGATCACCGCCACGACGATGGCCACCAATGTCGCGGAGCCCGACCTGGCGGCGTGGCTCAAGGACATGTTCTTGCCACCGGAGATTCTCGACTGGCCGCTCAACGTGGCCGTCGTCCGCAGCGGGGATCGGACCGTCCTGATCGACTCCGGCCTGGGGACGGAGTTTCCAGGGTTTCCGCGGGCCGGGCAGTTGGCGCTCCGGCTGGAGGCTGCCGGGATCGCGCCGGCGTCCGTGACCGATGTGGTGCTGACGCACCTGCACATGGACCACATCGGCGGGCTGCTCGTCGACGGTCTCCGCGGTCGGCTGCACGCCGACGTACAGGTTCATCTGGCGTCGGCCGAAGCCGAGTTCTGGCAGGCGCCTGACTTCTCCAAGACGGTGATGCCGGCGCCGATCCCGGAGGTGCTGCGGACGACGGCAGCACGGTTCCTGGACATGTACAGCGACCAGCTGAGGCCGTTCGAGACCGAGTACGAGGTTGCGCCGGGGGTGCTGATCCGTCGTACCGGCGGTCACACGCCGGGGCACAGCATCGTGCGGGTGGAGTCCGGCGGTGAGCGGCTCACGTTCGCCGGCGACGCGGTCTTCCAGCCCGGGTTCGAATATCCCAACTGGTACAACGGTTTCGAGCACGACCCCGAGGAGTCGGCCCGGGTCCGGATCCGCCTGCTGCAAGAGCTGGCGGCCAGTGGAGACCAGTTGGTCGCGACCCACCTTCCCTTCCCGTCGGTCTGCCACGTAGCGGCCGCCGGCAACGCGTTCCGGTTCGTACCGGCCGTCTGGGACTACTAGGTGTGAGAACGACTCCTACCTTCCTTCCAGCGTCATGATGCAGAGTTTTTGAGAGTCCTCGATCCGGGAGCAACGGGGCGGTTGCGCCCGGATCGAGGACAGACCGAACTTCACGAAAGGATCTCTTGTGCCGGCTGTTCTGATCCACGGTGTCCCCGATACCCACCGGCTGTGGGACGGCGTACGGGGGCATCTGTCCCGCCACGACGTCCAGGCGTGGGACCTGCCTGGCTTCGGCTCCCCGCGTGCCGAAGGCTTCGGCTCGACCAAGGAGGAGTACGTCGACTGGCTGATCCAGCGCCTGGAGTCGATCGGCGAACCGGTTGACCTGGTCGGCCACGACTGGGGATGCATTCTCACCGCCCGTGTTGCGTCCCTGCGCCCCGACCTCGTCAAGACATGGGCCGGCGGCAACGGACCGATCAACAGCGCCTACCACTGGCATGCCCTCGCCGAGATCTGGCAGGACCCGGACAAGGGCGCGCAGTTCATGGCGGACTCGACCCCGGCCTCACTCGCCGACCTGGTCGCAAGCTTCGACATCCCGGCCGAACTCGCCAGCCAGACAGCCGCTCACGTTGACGACCTGATGAAGGACAGCATCCTCAAGCTGTACCGGTCGGCAGTGACCGTTGGCACCGAGTGGGAGCCCGGGCTGGCGAACGTGCAAGCACCGAGTCTCGTCTTCTGGGGAGCGCTCGACCCCGCCTGCCAGATCGAGTTCGGCCACCGCCTCGGCGAGTCACTGCGAGCCGTCAAGGTCGTCGAACTCGACTGCAACCACTGGACGGTACTGCAGAAGCCCGCTCAAATCGCCTCTCTCCTCGAGGCGCACTGGAACACCAACTGACCCACGGAGTCTGCTCCAGTCCTCGACTTCGGCACCAGGACTCCTCAGCCAGGGAGGTGGCGGGTTGGGAGTGGGGGGACGACGCGGAGCTCGCTGACGGTGGCTTCGTCCGGGCGGGATATCTGGAGCATGTAGGGACCGGGTTCCAGGCCCTCGGTGTCGAGGAGAAGACGGTCGTCAACGCTCCGGGCTTCGCGGACGATCTCGCCGTTGCGGTCGATGAGATCGATCCGGACGTCCTCGCCGGGATTGCCGAATGCGAGCGCGGGCCCCTCGCCACGGTCTTCACCGAGTTCGTAGAGGTAGTGCGTGACCCGGTCGACCAGACGCAGCGGCGGCGGATCGCCCCACCACTTCGGGAACACGTGCACCTCCTCCCACGGTCCCGGGATGATCCGGCTGTCGGTCGCCAACCCGGTGGAGATGCGATAGCGGGTGACCTGGCCACCGGTGACGCGCAGGTAGCACGTCGACTTCGGCGGCGGGTAGAGCGTCACGTGGCGGAGGCCAGTCCGGCTTTCGATGACGTTGCGACTTTCGTCGTACAGCGTCACGTCGATCAGTTGGTCGGAGTCGAAGACGGCGACCGCGGGACGGCTGAAGATCCTGCGCTCGGGCACGTCCAGCCGGAAGTAGTCGACGTTGACCGAGCCCTTCGCACCACCGCCGATGTACGGCGAGAACAGCAGGTCGCGGTGCAACGTGGCGTCGTACGTGCCGGGACCCCAACTGCGCGTGAAGAACGGGCTCCACTTGTTCGTCTCGAACAGCATCACCGCCGCCGATTCGAACGAGTCGTTCCTCTCGAACATGTCCCGCGGCAACGTGGCCGGACGTTGTGCCACTCGCAGGCTGTACGCCGTCACCCCGCCGCCGGTGACACGAATTCGGTAACCGCCGGGTGGTAGTAGCCCGGTCAGGATCATCCCGCCGGCGGTGTCCGTCCTGGTCAGATCATCGGGGCCGCGGACGTCTGGGTCCTCCCCCTCGACGTGAACCCCGAGCGTGCTGAGGCGTTCGTACCAGTCGACGGTCACCGTCACCGTCGAGAACCGCTCCACCCGGAACTTCCAGTAGTCGGTGTCCCCTCCCTTCGACCGCGCCGTGAACGGGCCGAGCCCCGGCTGCAGCGCACCACCTGGACCGGTCGCGATGAGTTGGGCGGCGGTTGCCGGGGTGTTGTTCGGCTCGCTGTTGTCCGGGATCGCGGCGCCGATCGCGGCGAACAGTGCGGCGAACGCGTCCAGGCCCTTGGTCACCCGGCCATTCCCCGGCCAGGCGGTCTCGACCAGGATGCGGCGGATGTCGTGCGCGCTCAGGTTCGGGTTGGCGCCGCGCATCATCGCGGCGACTCCCGCCACGATCGGCGCGGCGAACGACGTACCGTTCTTGGTGGTTCCGAGCGGAGCGGCGCCGTCCGGCGCGACCGGGATCGCCGTACCGGGTGCCCAGAGGTTGACCGACGAGCCGAAGTTCGAGAAATCGGCGGCGTTGTCCGCGGCATCGAGCGCGCCGATCGTGAGCACACCCGGGGTTCTGGTGGCGGGCCGGATGTGGTCGTCGGCATCCGGAAGGTCGAGGGGCGGTCTGTGGTTGCCGGCGGCAGCGATCATCACGACGCCGTTGTCCGCCGCGAACTGGAACGCCTTGTCCCACGCCGTGGTCGGGAACCAGATTTCTGCCTGGCCCCAGAACCCGATCGACATGTTCAGTACGTCGAGCCCCCAGGCCGCGCACATCCGCGCGCAGCGCATCAGCTGGCCTGCGGAGATATCGGTCCGGAACAGCATCGGCGAGGCCACCGTCCCGCCGCTGCCCGCCGCCCCGGCCGCGTTGTTCAGGATGCCCGCGCCCGCGCTGGCCACCGAGTTGCCGTGCCAGCCGTTCGACGGCGACATCCCGCCCGCGGGAGTGCCTTCGGCCATCAGATTGAGCTGCATCACCCCGGCACCGAGGTCCGAGCCGGACTGCCCGGCCGCGACATTCGGTACGCCGCCGGCGTCGAGCCAGAATCCGTCGTCCAGGACGGCGAGTACGACGAACGGGTTCCCGCGCACCCGCTGGATCGAGTCCATCAACTGCCAGGCCTCGACCATTCGGGTCCGGCCCGAGAACGCCGCGTAGGCGAACGGGTTCGCCCCGGCGCCCGGGATCGCACTTTCCGTGGCCGTGGACAACGGCATGGCGAGTGGTTCGCCGAACAGATTGAGCCCGATCGGCCTTCCGTCCAAGGCGAATCGGGCGGTCAACGCCGCGACGGCCGCGCCCATCTCCGAACTCGCGAACACCTCGTCAGCGGTATCGCCGACCGCCCGTTCCAGCAGGTCGTCCTGACCGTCGACCGCGGGCACCTCGCGAAACTTCACCCGTACGGCGATCGGCCCGCGCAAGCCCTCCTCGCGGACCTGGATGCCGTCCGGCGGCTCGGGGAGTTCCCGGTCGTCGATCACCTCCGCGCCGTACCGGCCGACGAGTTCGTCGATCAGCTCGCGGTCTTCATCGTCAACGATCACCTCGTCCGCGACGTACGCCATGGCCGTCAGATCCGTCGGCCCGAGCGCCGCGACCGCTCTCCCAGCCGTCCGGCTCCGCCAGTCGGCGTAATGAGCGAGAACTCCACCCTCGTCGACACGCACTGGTCCAGTCATGCCATCCCCCAACGCTCTTACGGCCCCGGCTTCGGCACAGCCCAGAGCACCCCCGTCACCGAGTCTGCCCCCACAACACCCACCCGGCCAGCCCTCGCCCCGAGGATTTGAGGGGACCTCCCCTGAAGTCGCTGGTTCTCCTCTCAAAATTTGACCAGATAAGGGTCCATTTCAACGGTGATCCCCTGAAATGACCCATGCACGTCGTCGTAAACCAATCGCTCGTTAGGCTCCCGGTATGACGGTGGTGGGGAGCGTCCGCGATGACGACTATTGGCCCGAGTTCGGCACGCTGGTGGTCCGCGACAGCGGGGACGGCTGGGCCGCGGACGAGGACGGCGAGCCGACTTCGATCGGGACGATCGCACGCGGCGGGTCCGGTCTGCTTCGCGCGATGGCCGGTGATGGGCCGTTGGAGGTGCTGGTTCAGGTACACGACGGTCCGGTGGGCGAGGTATCCGACGTGTGGGAGGACGTTGTCGAGGTCCCGTACCGCAGTGGCAGCGGCGTCATCGGCCTGTCCGATGTCACCAGCCCTGCGTGGGTTCAGGAAGCGCTCTCCTTGGGTCAGCCGGGCAACTTCCGGGTTCGCGTCGTGCACCACGAGCTCGGCGTACCGGCGGACATCGACGACGAGTCACCGACGGACCGGTGGCAGCTCGATTTCTGGCCGGTCGACGATGTGCAGGCGCCGCGGTGGATACGGCGATCCTCATCACCGGTACCGGTCGCCGGCGACGATGGCTGGAGTGCGGTCGTCAACTACCAGGTGATGGAGCCGATCAGCTGCGTGTGGTTGGCGAAGGAACGCGACGACGGCGTGACTGCGGCGGAGCTGGCCGCCTGGGGTGCGGCGCACAGCCGCCCTGAGGACTGGCTGGACCGCGATCTGCTGCTGGGCACCCACGAGCTCGAACTGCCGATCGCGGACATCGCGCTGCAGGTCGGACAACCCGCCCCGACCACGCCCCGGATGCTGCTGCCAGTTTTCGTTGCCCTTGGCTACTTGACGTTCGACGGCCACAACTATCTGCACAACCCGGCTCGGCCGCTGCCGCAGGAAGTGCTCCAGGTCCCGGCCAAGACGCTCGCCCACCTGGAGGCCGTGCAGGACGTGAACCGCTACGAAGCGTTCGCCACGGACCTGACATCGGTCGTCTCGATCGCCGGCAGGCAGACCATCAGCGCCCTGGCCGAGCGCACACTCGCTTCTGAGCCGGAGGTACGCGGCGCTGTCAAGTACGCCGTACGCCGGGGATACCTGACCGTCGACGACGACTCCACGGTCACCCCCGCAGGAAGTTGATGCGTCGCGACAGCAACGTCCAAGTGATCGCAGGCGCCGGGCCGTATCGTTGTTCGGCGTGAGTGAGCCGGCGAGCCGTGGTGCGCGAGTGGCGGGGCTTGACCTGCATTTGGGGGACGTTGGCGGCGGTGGGCGGAATGTTCGGGCGGGTCTTATGGACGCGTTTCGGGAGGCGATTCGGAGCGGGCGATTGGCGGCGGGGACTCGGTTGCCGCCCAGCCGGGCGTTGGCGGCGGATCTTGGGGTGGGGCGCAGCACCGTTGTTCGGGTCTACTCGGAGCTGATCAACGAGGGATGGCTTACGGCGCTGCACGGCTCGGGTACTGAGGTGTCGCGACGGTCGGCAGAACTCACGACGAAACGAGCGCGGCCACGGGTTCCGGCGGTCCGGCCGCGGCTGGTGCATGACCTTCGGCCTGGGTATCCCGATCTGTCGTCGTTCCCCCGGGATGAGTGGGTTCGAGCGGTGAAGCGCACGGTGAGCAATGCGCCGTTCGAGGCGTTTGGATACATCGATCCGCAAGGCCGGAGCGAGCTGCGCGATGCCGTTGCCCGCTACCTCGCACGGGCCAGAGGCCTACAGGCGCACACGGACAATGTCGTCGTCTGCAGCGGCGCGGCCGAGGGGCTACGGCTTGTTGCTGCGGTGCTTGCCAACGCTGGGGTCACCAAGGTGGCGATCGAGGAGTTCTGCCTTCACACCCAGCGACCGGCGTTGCTGAAGGCTGGGCTCGAACCCGTGCTCCTTCCGGTCGACGCGGACGGTGCCGATCTGTCTGCCTTGGACGAGATGCCCGATGTGGGCGCGGTGGTGCTCACGCCGTCGCACCAGTTCCCGTTGGGCGTGGCGCTGCAGTCTGATCGGCGGGCGGCAGTGGTCGACTGGGCACGGCGGCGGGGCACGCTGGTTATCGAGGACGACTACGACGGCGAGTTCCGTTACGACCGGTCGCCGGTCGGTGCGTTGCAGGGATTGGACCACGATCGTGTCGTGTACATGGGGACCGCGAGCAAGTCCTTGGCTCCTGGGTTGCGCGTGGGCTGGCTCGTCGTACCGGATCGGCTGGTTGGTCCGATCGTCGAGGAGAAGGGGTGGGCGGAGGAATCCGTTGGATTCGTCAACCAACTGGCGATGGCCGACTTCATCGAGTCGGGGGCCTACGACCGGCACATCCGCGCGATGCGTGCGCAGTACCGCCGCAGGCTCCAGCAGCTGGTTGAGACGATCGGCCGTGAGTGCCCCACGACGCGCGTGACCGGGATGTCCGCTGGACTGCACGTCCTGCTCGAACAACCCGGTCGCGGCGGGGCCGAGCTTGTACGGCGTGCCGCGCGTGAACAGCTCGCGATCGAACCCCTGGCCCTGTTCCGCAACCCTGGATCCACCTCGGACCGTGATGGCGTGGCCGTGGGATTCGCTGCGCCTTCTGCCAGTGGCTGGTCAGGTGCGCTCGACGCTTTAGTACAGGCCATCCGTTAGCCCGATTGGTTCCCGTTCCGGAGTCTGAAGTGGATCCAGATTCACCGGTGCGGACGGGTTAGCGTGCAAACGCCTGGGCTGATGCGTTCAGGCGCAGGGCTGGATAGAGGAAGGTGCGCAATGAAGGCGATCCTGGTGACGGATCAGGCCGCAGGAACGGCCGGGATGAAGCTGGCGGAACATCCGCAGCCGGAAGCCGCGGGGAACGACGTACTGGTTGAGGTTCATGCGTCGGGGTTCACTCCGGGAGAACTGGACTGGGACACGACGTGGACCGATCGTCTTGGTCGTGACCGGACGCCGTCGGTTCCCGGGCACGAGGTCGCCGGCGTGGTCTGCGCTCTCGGCTATGGCACAAGGGGCTTGTCGGTCGGCCAGCGAGTGTTCGGCCTCACGGACTGGACGCGTGACGGAACGCTGGCCGAGTACGTCGCAGTCGAGGCACGGAACCTCGCTCCCCTGCCGGGTGACCTCGACCTCACGGTGGGTGCGAGTCTTCCGATCTCGGGATTGACCGCGTGGCAGGGCTTGTTCGTGCACGGTCGCCTTCAGGTGGGGCAGAGCGTGCTCGTACACGGCGCCGCAGGTGGTGTCGGTTCGATGGTGACGCAGCTCGCCCGCGATGCGGGTGCGTATGTGATCGGCACCGGGCGTGCCAGTGATCGGCAGACCGCGCTGGACCTCGGTGCGCACGAGTTCGTCGATCTGCAGGAGGACTCCCTGGCCGACGTCGGCGACGTTGACCTGGTGTTCGACATCTTCGGTGGGGAGCTCCAGAAGCAGTCCGCCAATCTGGTCCGCGCGGGCGGAACGCTGGTGACCATCGCCGGGCCGGCCGAGACACGGCCGGCTGATGGTCTGGCGATCGATTTCGTCGTCGAGGCCGACCGCCTGCAGCTCAGTGAGATCGCCCAGCGGGTACGGGCGGGGCGGCTGCGCACGGTCATCGGGAACGTCGCGTCCCTGGACGACGCGGTGGCCGCCTTCAACCCGTCCGAGCGGGTCAAGGGCAAGACCATCATCCAGGTCCGCCCCTAGCACCTCTACATTGCTGGTCTGGCTCGTCTTCCGGGGGCCCAGAACCATCCTGGTTGGCGGGCGGCCCGGCGGGACCTGGACCTTCGATCGGGGGGTGTGCCGGAGTCGAGCCGCGGCAGGGTCAGCAGTGCGTCGGCCGTCTCGTCGTCAGGGTTGCTGGCGATGTAGCGCTGCAGGTTCGCGGCGACGACGCGGATCCGCGGCCCACGGCTCCCGTCGGGCTGGCTGACGTAGGCGATGCCGGCACTGTGCTCGAGCCATCGGATGACATCGTCGATCGAGCTGTCTTCCAACTCACCGTGAGGGGACGCCCACTGAACGCGAGCGATACTACGCAGGTCTTCGCGCTCCTGCGACATAGCGATCGCAGTAACCGTCACTGCCGGGTAACTGGCAAGGCTCATCGACCTACACGCGCCTCCTGGTATACCAACGCTCGCATAGTGACACTCGCCCCCACCCGCCCGGAAGTGCCAGACCACCCACTGGACGCTGGGCGTGGCTCACTGCAGTTGGAGTGCCTCGGTGTAGGTCGGGTTCGTACCGAGGTGGGCGACCTCGACGATCAGAGTGCCGTCCTGGCACGTAGGAGCGCTCAGGGCGGTGTCCGGCGGTGCCGAATAGATCGCCTCCGGACGGGACGAGCCGGCGTGCCAGCGGCCGAGCTGGAACCGTTCGACACCCTCGCGGACGGTTCTGATCTGCCAGTAGATCCAGGTTCCGCACGGCACGATGGTGTCGGTTGCGATGGTGCCGAGGGAGCGTGGAGACGCGTCGGCGGCTTCCCGAAGATGAGCCTGGCTCTGATACTGGTCGGGATCCGCAGAACTGACCTCGGACCAGATCGTTGCTCCATGCAACGTTGCGCCGCTCCACTGGATGCAGTTGCGAACAGCCGGTACGGCGTGGGCCGGGCCGCCGGTCAGTGGTGCAGTGAAGAGGCGTTTACAGCGGCGGGCGGTCTGCGGGGCGGTGATCTGACTGAACGTCACCGCGTCGGCCGATACGACCGGATCGGCGAGGTAGGCCGGGTC
Organism: Kribbella sp. NPDC058245; assembly: GCF_042882005.1. Taxonomy (NCBI): domain Bacteria; kingdom Bacillati; phylum Actinomycetota; class Actinomycetes; order Propionibacteriales; family Kribbellaceae; genus Kribbella; species Kribbella sp. NPDC058245. The sequence continues at coordinate 73,696 of NZ_JBHVWY010000008.1, read as the reverse complement.
GTCGACGCACATCACGGTGCGAGCCTGGAGCGAGTCCAGTGCTGCGATCACCAGACAGGAGCGACGACGGCTGTCGGTGGTGCTGTACGCGAACGTCCCGCCGTACGCCCCGATCTCCGGCTCGGTGATCGGGGGCAGGGAAGTCTTACTGAGGTCTGTCCTGCTACCGGTTCCGAGGTTGTAGCGATAAGCGCGGATCTCGCGGTTCGGGCCGTCGGAGCGGATCTCCTGGATCAGCGCCCATCGATCGTCGATCACCACCGGTGACTGCGCGACGAAACCCGGCGCAGGAACATGGCGTACGACGGTCCGGCCGTCGCTGCGGGCGGTCACGGTCGTCGTACCGGCCTGATCGCTGGCGCGCGTCACGAGATAGCTGCGCTGCCGGGTGACTACATGCTGACCGTCGACCGGCTGACGCAGAAAGCTCGTCCAGACCTGCCTCGGCGGAGGCGTCGTCGACGACAGCGCCGGAGGTGTCCTGGACGAAGCAGCAGACGTCGGTGAAACAGGCGAGGGATCGCCTTCCGGTATGGCGGAAGGCGATCCCGAGCAGGCACCGAGTAACGCGGCCACGGCGACCGTCGCCACGATTACTCCATGCGGTCGCATCGAGCTACAGCCCGATGTTCTCGAACTGGTTGGCGAGGGTGGCGTTGAACATCGCCGAGGCCGGAACATTCTTCGGACCGTCGGTGACGTTGCCGTTGCTGTTGAAGCGGCGTTCGTTGAAGACCTCGAAGATACCGATCGTGCCGGCCGTGCTGTTGTAGCCACGGCCGACCTGGAAGTGACCGCTGTGGTCGAAGGCGAGGTACGGGAAGTACCGCTTCAGCAGTTGCGGGTGCTCGATGATCGGGGCCGGCGTGCCGTCACCGAGATGGTTCTCGTGAACGTCGAGGAACTTCGCCGACGTCCAGCTCGACACGCTCTGGACGATATAGGCGCCCGCGGCAACATCCCAGTCGGTCTTCAGGTTCGTCTGCTCGACCATCGCGGTGATCGAGGTACCGCCGGTCGTCGTACCGAGGTCGGACGCCCACGATGCCTGAGTGTCCTTCTGGTCATCGTCGGCCCAGTCGATCGACTGGAAGGTCGCCGGGCCGCACCAGTAGCCCAGCTCCTGTGAGGTGGCATAGCCGGCCATGATGTATTTGGAGTCCGGCAACGCCGTGACCTGGGCAGGCTCGGCACCGGCAGCCAAGGCCCGCGCCTTGGCTCGCCCGTCCCAGGCGGACCGCAGCTCGGCGAGTTCGGCGTTGAGCCGCGTGGCCCTCGGCATCATGGCGCGGTCGGCCGCGAACTGCTGCGGGGACTGCGCACCGGTCTCTTGACCGCTACCGGCGAGCGGCTCACGAACAGCTTGACTCACTTCGGCGGACGTGGGGATCTGGTCGACGAATCCGAACCCGAGGCAGTACGTCAGTTCCTCGAGCCGGAAACAGCGGAACACGGAGTCATCGGCCGCGGACGTGTTGACCTGGTTGACCACATCGTTCCAGCTGTGTGCCGTCGGCAACTGCGTCGCAGTGGCAGCAGCCGGTACGGCGGGTGCGATCACGGCGCCTATTCCGAGAAATACGGAAACGACGCGGATAGTAATAGTGGGCATGGGCGGACTTCCGTTCACTGGGGCGGTAGTGACGTTATGTGCGCACGCGGGAACAGTACTTCCGCTTCCCGCCGAACGGTAGGTGTTATGAAACTATTTTTCGAACCATCACATTCTTTCGCCGCATTCCACCGTCAGGGCCGGCCACCGTGACCTACGCCCGGTCCGCACGAGTCGCGTTGTGCCAGCCCAGATCACAACGTCCGAAAACACGCCGACCACGTACTGCGGGGCTTCGGACGTAACGACACCGGCAGTCTGAAAGGCCGGCGTACCGCTCGCAGTCACCTCTTGCCAGAACTCATCGACCGCCGCCGCCCCACTGTCCCGGTACTCATCGAACAGCCGGCCGATACGCGGACTGCTGTCGGTCATAAAGGACTCCCCCACCTTGGTCGAAAACCGTGCTGCCCAGTCTTCACCATCGCGGTCTCACCGCAACGGATCCGTGCAGACAACTGAGCCCGAGCCAGTCCCAAACCATCGGAACCGCCATAGCCTGGGGCAAGGGGCGGGACAAGCATCAGGGGGCGGCACATGGAGCACGACGAAGACCATGCAAAAGAGCTGGCGGAACTGGCCGCAGAGCTGCAGGAGAAACAACGCATTATCCGAGAGCGGTTGAGCGAACCCAACGACGATCCGTACTTCCTGCCGTCTGTGGCAGGTGACCTGGGGGAAGTGCTGGTCAGCCTGTCTCGTGACAAACGGCTGCGCCAGCTCACCAGCGGCGCCGGTAGATCATGGCGGGACCGCTCGTTTCGGAGCCAGCTCGACCAACTGCTGTCGATCGACTGGCCGGCAGTACTCGACGGGGCGGGCTATCACGGAGATCCACCAGCCGAGAGGTTCCGCCACGATCTCGTAGTGGCCACGGCTGCCTTCGTGGGCGACCCCACGGAGGACTCCTACGATTCGCTGCGGAACTACTTGTTCGAACTGGGGACACGGCTTCTCGACGATGCCGACGAACCACCTCTCACGGAACGGCGGCGAGGGCGACTCGCGCGGGCCATCGGACGCGGCCTGTTGGTTGTCGGCACAGTCGGACTGGCCGCTACTGTTGCCGGTCTCATCGGTCTGGCGATTCCTCCAGCCGGTCTCGGGGTCGCTGCGGTGTACGTCATCGGGGGCGACGTGGCCAAGGAGATGGCCAAGTCCTTGGTAGAGCAACTCATCCCGAAGCCGAAGGACGGCATCGCCCCGGCGACCCGCGAGGCTTTGGAGTTCGACGAACGCGCAACGATCCTCAGCGATTTCATGAAGGGCAGCACCCTTGGCAAGCTCCGCCATGCCTGGCAGTCCGCCGCCTACGAGGAGCTGTCGGGAGACGACCTTCGCGAGATGCGGAAGCACACGCTGGCGTGGTGCTCCGCAGCAGACGCCGCGACACTGACGATGCGCTCACTCGGCGCCGCGCTCTGGAACGGCCTTGGCGACCAGACACTCGAGCGCCTGGCGGCGGAACTGGCCGAACTGCGGCGGGCAGTCAACGACGAGGAGTCCGAGAAGGCTCTCCAATTGATCAATGCAATCCATGAGTCCAGCTTCAACGTCCAGCGGCTGCTGGAGCAGCAGGCGTATCGGAACCATCCGTAGGTCAGGTGGGCATGCTGGGGCCCGCGGTATAAGTGAAGGTGGCTTTGCCGCGGGTGGGGGCTTCGAGGTCCATCCACCAGACGTCGGGGTCGAGGTCGTCGGTGCTGTGGACCGGGCCGAACTTGCCGAGGCCGTCGATGAGTTCCTGCTTGGGTACGGCGCCTTCGACGCTCTTCTCGAAGACACCCTTCTTCGTTGAGAGCACGGAGACGACCGTGTGTCCGGGTGGTGCGAACTGTTCCCAATGCTTGGTCAGGCGCTTGGGCGTCGCGTTGCGGCTGCCGTGGTGGCCGACCTTGTACAGATCGATCTTGCTCAGTGCGGTGGCGAGGCGGCGGTCCGGCTGGCGGCCGTCGCGTCCCACGATCTGGTCGAGGGTGAGTGACCAGTTCTCGGCCTGGGCGTCACCGGGCAACAGCAGGCGGCGGCTGCCGATGGTGACGAGGAGGATGACGCTGGTGTTGTTGAGGACGTCGTCCAGCGCCTCGACGATCTCCAGGCCCTGCGAGATCCGGCGTTCGTTGAGGTTCCGCAGCAACCATTCGGCCGCGCCTGCACCGCCGGGTTCGGCGAGAACGCGCCGGGCCCGCGTGAGCGTCGCCGTACCAGCTGGCTGCACCATGTCCGCCAGGTCGCCGTCTCCCGCCAGGCCGAGCCAGTACTCCTCCGACTCTTTGGCATACCGGGTCAGGTTGGGCACGTCGCGCAGGCTGGGCGGGCCGAGGACCTGGATCTTCACGCCTGGCAGCCGATCCGCGAGGTCCAGCGTGTCGCCGGCCGTGACGTAGTGCCCCTGTCCCTCCCCCGCCCACGTCTCAAGGCGAGCGATGGCTTCGGCGTTGCTGAACCCGAGTTCGGCCAGGATCCCAGCCCGCTTGGCCTGCGCTGCGCTGTCGAAGGCCAGCGCGCTGAGGTGTTCGGCTTGTGCGGGCAACTGATCCAGTACGCCGAGCAGGTGCCGCTGGTTGTCGTCGAGCCCGAGGCGCGGGTCGGCACGGTCACTCTCCGGTACGTCGGTCCACGGCCGGATGATGATCCCCGGGTTCAACCCGTCGAGTGTCTTCCCGGCAATCCGGTCACCGAACCCGGCCACATGATCGCGATGCCGATGCGTTGCCACCACAGCATCGAGTTGGCCACCGCAATGCTCCGCGATGGACTCCGCCACCTGGGTGAGCCGCGGGCCGTCATCAGCTCTCGAGACGCTGCCGAAGTCGATGAGCATGTGACGCTCCCGGCCCCCGTCCGGCAGCGGAGACCCGTAGGTCACGGTCAGCAGGAGGCAGTCGCCGAACCCCACGTTGTAGGCACGCAACCGGACACTGCGCGCTTGTACGCTCATTGCTCGTCCATGTCGGTGTCGTCGTGCAGCAAGGCGAATCGTCGCTTGTCCCCTTGCCCGTCAGAGGTTCCGAGGCCTCCGTCGCGATCCAGGATCCCGTGCTCGAAGAGGTACTTCAGCCGCCGGTTCTGCCGGTCGATGTCGAGCACCGGCTTGCGCTGATGCAGCCGGAAGCGACCGAACTGGTCGAAGACCAGCACTCCCCCACCCAGCAACTCGATCGGCGCATCATCGGGGAATCCCTCCGGCGCCTCGATCCCCGGCGGCAGGTTGTCGGCCGTCGTACGGATGACCTGGATGTAGTCGGCGATGGTCTCGGTGAGGATCAGGCCGTCCGGGCCTGCCCGGGTGCTCCCGAGAACTCGCTCGACCCGGGTCGTCAGCCGGACGTCGATCTGCAGTGCGCCCGCGTTGTTCCAGATGAACTGGTAGATCTCCTCGGGCGACGTGCGCAGCGCCGCCAGGTTGAGGTGCTCGTAACGGATCCCCACCTTCGCCTTGGCGTCCGGGTCTGCCTTGTACGGCGCTTTGCCGTTCGCCTGGGCCTTGTCCGGAGCCGGCGCGGCGACGCCGTCCTCGTCGACCATCTGATGCGGCGGCGGGACGATGCCGAAGCTCGCGAACGCCGCGGACAACTTGTCGCGGTAGCCGTGTTCGTCGTCGGCCGCCAGGCGGGTGTCCGCCGTGAGCACCGCATCGATCACGTCGGCGAACTCGAGCTCGACCGGCGGGAGATAGTCCAGCGCCCGCAACACCATGCCGAGCAGGTGTTGTGCGGACTTGATGCCCTCTTCGGCCACCCGGGCGACATCGACGCCATCCGGGTCAACCCGCAGCGGGTCCAACCGGGCGGCCCACATGGACACCATGGTCTGCAGGAACGCGGCGACCAGAATCTCGGCCCGGCGATGCGGTTCGTCGAAGGCGGGATCGGTCAGCCAGGCCGTCGATGCGGGCAGGTCGACCGAGCGCCGCAAAGCGGGATACCGGCCGGCGCTAGCACCCTCGGCCGCGTCTGGTTTGGCGCGCCGTCCACCGATCTGCTCGGCCAGCCTGGCCAAGGGCGACGCCTTCAGTTCGGCCGCGCGCCCCTCGGCCAACTGCTGCCGTCCCAGCTCCTGATCGGGATTGTGCATCGCCTCGGCGTCGGTCTCGAACTTGATCTTGCCGTTGCCGTCGTCAAGCAGTCGACGGGCGACGTCCTTGAGACTGAACACCGACAGCAGCGCCACGATGTCGGCCAGCGCCTCGTGGAACGCCAACTGGTCCGCAAGCCCGGGCTCGGTGTAGCGCGGCCGGAGACCGTCGAGGATCGCGTGACTCACCTCGTGCGCGATCACGTCGTACGACAAAGCGGTGTAGAGACTCGGCCGCTCCCCGATCGGCGGCAGCCAGCCGAAGAGAACCGCGTTGTGTTCGCGCGAGTAGAACGCGTTGGCCTCGACCCGTGCGCGGGGAACCAGGTAGAGCTGCGGATAGCCCGAGTACCAGGGAATCGGCCGGCCCAGATGCTGCTCGTAGAGGGCAAGCGTATGAGCAGCGACGGCGAAGAGGTTCTGCGCCCTGAACTCCGCGTCGTCGACGAGTTGCGCCGGATCCGCGGGCCGATGCTCGGTGTCCCAGCGATCGCGATAGCTCCACGGATCGCCGTCGGTCAGCGCGACCGGAGCTCCCGCGAGATTCGTGCCGACGCCGACATCGACCACATGGAAGCGATGTCCACGCGGCCCGCGCTGCAGGCGTTCAGCCGGTACGGCGATCTGTGCGAAGAGCGGGCCGAGTTGGGCGTCCATGACGATCGGGTCCTGGGCGAACACCGTCATCAAGACGGTGTCGTGAACCAGCAGGTTCCGTACCGGCTGGGGTCGCGCGGCGCGCGCACGGCCGGTGCGCGCCGAATCATTGAGATCGATGATCTCCGCCAGCTGGACGAACCTAGGCATCGTCGGCCTCTGCCAGCAGACGGTTCGGATAGGGCAGGGCGGCGACCGGCAGGTCCTCGTCCAGATAGGCCAGCAGCCCCGCGTCGGCAACGGCGAATCCCCAGTTGATCAGCAGTTCCTGCTGCTCTTCGGGCATCTCGTTGAGCCGGGTGCTGATCTTGGCGAGCCGTCGGGTGATCACCGGATCGACATCCAGGTAGGGGCGCTTCTTGGGCACCGGCCAGGTTGCGAACTCGCTGACAGTACTGATGAAGAATCCGTTGTGCGGGTCGTTCTTGTCCTCGAAGGCGCTCACGACGGCGTTGCGGCGCAGCGACCTGACCTGTGCGTCCATCAGGTGCAGGACGCGGATGATGCCGCGCGCCCAGTCGCGGGCCGGGTCCGGATCACCGCCGATGTGACCGCTGGCGTCGCTGATCAGCACGGTCCGGCACCGTTTCCAGACCGACTCGATCGCGAGGTTGTCGTAGACGCCGCCGTCGGTCAGCAGAATGTCGGAGCGGTACCCCGCGCCGGTGTACACATTGCCGGGCTCGGTCGTCCAGGTCGCATCGGACAGATCGAGCTCGAACGGGGACAGAAACGGCGGGAATGCCGACGAGGCGGCCACGGCCGCGGCCAGTGACACGGTCGGATTCTCGACCCGGCCGACTTTGTAGTCCGCGACGTACGGGCGGCTGAAGCGGAACAGCACGCCGGATTCGAGATTCGTCGCATTGATGACGAAACGCGGCGCGACCGGTAGGTCCTGCAATGTCGCGTCGCCATAAAGATGCTTTTTCAACTTTCCGGTTACTCGATCGGCGATCGACGTGTAAGGCAGCAGTACACCGGCCGCGACCGCCGGCAGATCGACCTTGGTATGCGCGAAAGCCAGCAGCGGCTTGGTCACCAGTTCGTCGAAGTTGCACGCGACATCCGCTTCGAACTTCAGTTCGTTCCAGCGCAGCGCCAGCAGACCCGCGGTGATGGAACCTCCGGAAACGCTCGAGATGCGGTCCAGGGTCCGCAGCCGGCCTGCGGCGTTCAGCCTTTTCAGGACGCCGACATGGAACAGCATCGCCCGGAAACCACCGCCGGACAGGCAGAGCCCGACGCCCGCCTTCGCTGTGGTGTGGGCATCGTCCGGCCCTGGCCGCACCGGGCTCGCCGAGGTGAAGTCCTCGCCGTCCGGGCGCGCGTGAGCATCCGAAGTACCGGTCATACGTTGTTTCCCCCTTGGTGCCCATCCCCTGTAGTGCGTGGCCCCTGTACGGCGTGCCGCCACTCCCCAGTGCGGACGCGCCCCCGCAACCGAGCATGCCACTCACCGACGGTATTGGCGAGGCTTCGGCACTGCCGATTTCAGACGCTTCATACAAATCGTTGCTTGAAGTATTTCCCGGCATTTCCACCGCCTTGACGCGCTCGGTACCGGGGAGGAGGATCGCTGAATGAGTGAATCCTGAGGGGGGCTCACTCGGGGGAGGATTTGTCATGGATATCGGCGTCATCGAACGCAATCCAGCAGCAAAACCGGCGAAGGCGGGGAGTGGGCAGTTCGGGCTGGCCGGTCCCGAGGCGGACGACGACCCGACCGCCGCCGCCGAGCGGCTGGAAGAGATCCGTCAGTACCATCTCGACGTCTACGCCAAGCGGGACGTCATCACGCAGACCACCACCGCGGCCGGCGACCATGTCGACTGGGTGCCCGCGGGATCGCAGACCGACGGAGCTCCGGCCAAGCCGCCGCCGCTGGAGGAGACCGGGCACGACCCGGAGCGCCCCGCCGTACCGGCTGCCCGTGGGCTGTTCGCGCTGGACGACGAGCAAGGACCGCCGGAGTGTGTCCCGGTCCTGCGCAAGGATGTCGACAAGCTGCGGCCGGTCGGCACGCTGCAGGATTACCTTGCCAAGGGCCCCTATCGGCGTGAGTTCACGCCTCCGGACAACCCGCACCCGCCGGCGATCGGCGCGGACCACAAGTACGCCCACGCGTACCAGTTCGTGAACAACTACGGCACCGAGGGATACATCAACACCTGGAAGCCCTATGTGCAGTGGTCCAACGAGTTCTCGCTCGGTCAGCTCTGGACCGTCCGCGGCAGCGGCGCCGCCCTGCAGACCCTCGAGGTCGGAGCCCAGACCTACAAGGACATCTACGGCGACTGGGAGCCGCACCTGTTCATCTACTACACGACCAACGCCTACTCCCAGAGCGGGGACAACCTCGGCGGCTACAACACCGACGTCAAAGGCTGGGTCCAGATCGGCACCTCCTCGTTCCCCGGTATGCGGGTGGCCGAGAGCGTCGCCGGCGGCGACCAGTACGACCTGCTGATCAAGGTCCAGCTGTACCAGGGCAACTGGTGGGTCCGGATCGGCGGCGAGTGGATGGGTTACTACCCGGCGAGCCTCTACAACGACACCGGTCTGCGCTCGATGGCCGATCGGGTCGATTGGGGCGGCGAGATCGTCGACGACGCGGACAGCCACCCGGAGCCGACCAGCACCCGGATGGGTAGCGGGGCCTTTCCCGCCGCGGGCTGGGGCAACGCGGCGTACATGCGCAACCTCCAGTACCAAAGCGATGAAGGCGGTACGATGACCGGGCTTCAGGGCGTGCCACAGGTGACCAACGCCGCGGCGTACGACATCACCACCGACTTCACCGGCACCACGGGCTGGGGCTCCAACTTCTACTGGGGCGGACCTGGAGGCGTGTGACGTGACGGCAGGGGACGACTTGCCTCTGGTTCTGCCCTCGGCACCCGACGACGAGTACGAGTGCGTGCTGGCCGATCCCGAGGCCGCCCGCGCCCCGTCGGCGCCCGAGCCCGGCGAGTCGAAATGCCCGCCGGGCTACGTTCCACGGCTCAAGCGTCGTCCGTCGTACCGGCTGCAGGGCAAGGAAGTGCAGTCGGACCAGCCACCTGAACAGAATCCGGCTCCGCCGCCTAACGGCTGAACGGGGCCACCGGCAACCAACCTGACCGAGGGGGACAGGGCGATGCCAGGAGCTGAGCTAGGGCGATTCTCCCGCCTGAGCGCGAATCTGGAGACCATGCGCCGGATGGGGCCGCTCCGGCCTGGCGTTCCACGCTCGCAGATCACCGTGCCGATCAGCCCCGATGGACGGGTCGACGACACTGTCCTGTTCGAGGACCCTACCGACCCCGCGAAGGTCTACTACCTCCCTCGTTACCGGCTCCGCGTCACACCGGCCACGGGTCATTACGAGATCACGACCTCGCTCGTGGACGGCCGCTGGCGGATGACGTTCGGGCTGGAGAGCTTCGCGGCACCGGAGATCACGCGGGCCGATGCCCTGATCTTGCCGCACGACCTGACCGTCAGCGTTTCGTCAGCCGGGGAGCTCGCGCGCGACTACCCCGTCGCCGAGGTCACGCCGGGGTTCGGCCCCACGCAGGTTCGACCCGAGGTCGTTCTGCTGCTCACGTTGCCGGAGCGCGATGCCCTGCTGCGTGCCTTCGTCCGCGACGAGGAGAACGCACGACTGGTGGTCCATCGCGGCATCACCGTCGCTGTCCGGGCCGCCGCGGTGGGGCCGCGCCCGGACGTCATCTTCGTCGCTCAGCCCGATCAGCTCGGGACGCACGTGGTCCTGCCCGACCTGGTCATCAACGCTCTGCCGAATCCGATCCCCGAGCAGTTCCAGCCTGTTCCGTTCCCGGATCCGGATCCGGGTCGTCCGGATCCCCGCCCCGAGGAGCTGGAGCGACTGCTCGAGCGCCACCACGACGACATCGACAAGCACGTCGTGGAGCACATCGACGAGCGGGTCGTGGAGCGCGTCGACGATCACGTCGGGGAGGCCGTGCAGCTCGAGCGGCAGAGCCGGCAAGTCATCCGGGACGCCGTCCAGCTGAACCAGGTGAACTTCCGTCAGCGGCTCGCCGTGGACCGGTCCTTCCAGCGCCTCTTGATCCAGCCGGAGGTGCCGGCCGCTCCCCTGCTGCGAGCGACCTTGCGCCGTCCCGACATTGGCGTGTTGTCGGACGGAGACGGACCGTTCAACCCGTGGCTCAGGCTCAAGCGCTTCCCCGGACGGTTCCCCATTCCAGGTGAGCCCGACCCGGTTCCGGCACCCGAGCCCGAGGCCCGCTTCGTCCTGGTCAGCAACACGCAGGACATCGCCCTGCAGCTCCGGTTCGACATCGAAGCCCACCCGTATCTGTTCCCGTCGGGGCAGCCGCCGGCCACCAAGGGTTTCACCACGCTGGTCGTACCCTGGCCGGCCGACGGGCCCTCGTCGCGCAACCACGTCTACTTCCAGGATCAGAATGCCGGCAACGTCTTCTACTTCCTGCCTGACGTCTTCCTGATCGGTCAGCGCGAGGAAGCGCCGTACGGGCCGGAGTTGTCCTTCACCGTCGGCCGATCGATCGATGCCCAGACCAACGCCGAGCGGGCGCTGGCGCTGATGGGTGTCCACCTCGTTCCCCAGACCTCGCCGGCCCGGCTCTTCGCCGCGGCAGCTGAGCTCGCCAAGCACATTCCCGGTGGCGGCGTTGCGGAGCTACGACCCGCCGTTCATCAGGCGACCTGCACGCTCGACCTTCCTGGTGGCGCGATCACCACGCATGCGGCTCCGGATCTGGTGCGCGGCTGGTGGGTCTCCGAGAGCTTCGACTTCGACGCGCTTCGCGATGTGTACGCCGTCCTCACCACCAACGGTCCTGGCGCCGTACTGCGTGGACGCGTCGACGTCAGCGTGGACGACGACAAGCATCAGGTGCCCGTCGAGCTGCGGCTGGACAGGCCCGCCGTACCGCCGTTGTCGTGGACCGAGAAGCCTGGTGCCGACGGCGCCATCACGGTCACCCTGCTCAACGTCGGCGAGGTCGACCTGACCGTCCCGGTGTTGCCAGCCTGGACCGACGGGATTCCCGCCGCCGTATCCGGAGCGCTGCCAGCCAAGCTCGGCCCTGGTACGACGCTCGACCTCATCGTGACGCCTGCCCAACCCGGCGGGACCGACGTGATGCTCGACGTCAGCGGCGTCCGCGTCATCGTGGATCCGGAGAAGGCCGTCAGCCAGACCCTCGACCGCCGCGTCGAACGCCTCCCCCGGGTGATCAAGCTCATCACCACCGCCGGTGGCCTCGGTACCTCAGGCGATCCGGAGCGCGATCTCTCGATGATCGGCATCCAGTTCGAGGGCGTGGCCAGTCCCGTCGTCGTCGATCACACGACCCTGCAATCCGACGTCGCCGTACCGGTCCCGCTCCTGGACTGGCTGCTCAACCGCGGACTCGGGTCGTTCCGCTTCCGGCAGACCCTCGTGCACGTCTCGGGACGCAACACCCAGGACACCGACTGGCGCTCCACCGACAGCAACCTGCTGGCGCTGCCGCAACCCTAGGAGGAGCCATGTTCACGGGACTTCCGGACTTCGGCCAGGCCCACAGGTCGGGTGTTGCCGAGGGGTACGTCGCTTTCGAGCAGCCCGGCGTGTTGTCCGTCGTACCGGCTTCGCTGAACGCCGAGCCACTGCAGGTCGACGAGTATCTGCAGGAACGCGACGACCGCATCGAGCAGTTCACGCTGGTCACCGCCGGGTTCACCTTCAACACGGCGATGGACACCACCAGCCGGGTTCCCGGGCAGCCAGTGCTGCGGGCTCGGCCTGCTCCGCTGGGTGAGGGTTGGGTCCGGCTCGTCGCACCGGCTGATCTCGACCTGCCGGCCGACGTACTGGCCGCACAACCTTGTGACGCCACGGCCGGAGAGGTGCTGCCGACGCTGGTCCGCCTCGATGGTGTTGCCGGTGAGCTGTTGACCGGCAGCCTGCGGGCCGGACTGCGCACGCTCGGCGCTGTCGTCCTGGTGACCGTTCGCGGGGTCGCTGCCCGGTGCTCGGGCACGTTGACCGTGGACGTCGATGCCATGGCGCAAGGGATCGGGATCTCGCCAGTGCGCCCAGAGGACCTCCGCGACCGGATACGTGCCGGACTGCCTGGCATCAAGGTCAGCAATGGTCCGGATGACGCCGAGCTGTTGGCCGCGGCTGTGCTGGACCGCATTGTGACGCGATTGGCCGTTCCAGTGTTCGTCGACGACACGGAGGCCGGTTGGCAGTTCCCCGACGTGCGGCCAGGAACCTTCACCTGGGAGCTGAGCGAGGCCGAGATGGCCACTCGGCTGTTGCGTCTGACCTGTGACCCGATGCTCGGTGAGGGCGGGGACGAAGGCATTCGCCGTCATGAGGTGCGGCCTCTGACTGACGGCCGCGAGCAGGTGACTGTGCACAGCACACTGCCCGCGATGCCGGCTGGCATGGTCGCGGCCACCGTTCGCCTCACCGCTCCCCCGGTTCCACCGGGCCGCCCGTTCGCAGCCGAGGCAAGCGCTACTTTGTTGCCCCCGGCACCGGCTTTGACGACCCTCCAGCTCGCGTCCGGTGAAGCGCTCTCCTACGACCTCGAAGGTTCGGCGGTGCTTGAGACCGACCGAGTGCCCAGGACAGTCAGCGGGGAAGGCCGCCACGTGACAGGCGATTCCACCCCAGTCGTGACGCCGGCCGATCTCGGCGTACGGCTGATCTCTGTCTTCGCCACCGACGACTTGCTCGACCTGGCTGACGTGACGGTCTCCACCCGCGCCACCCGGCTCACCCGGGATCCGTCGGTCTTCGTCAGCCAGACTTCGCTGTCGGCGGCGCAGAACCGAGCCTGGCTCGCCGTTCCACGGGACGCCTTCGAGGTGACGATCGAGGCCACCGCGACCACTCGCGGTCCGGCTTCACGCAGCACGCGGCAATTGTTGCCTGACGCCCCCATCTGGCTCGATCCGTTCTCGTTCACCGATCCGCCGTGGGCGGAGCCCGACGAGCAACCGCAAGTGGTCGAGACCGGCGGCCTGCGCGTTGTCGGCCTGAAGGACGAGCCGGACTGGCGCTTCCTGCCGCTGACGGCAGGCCCGGCGCTGAGTCCGGACGGCGCACCGCAGCTGTCCCTGATCGAGGCCGGCGGCATCGCCATGCTCATGGTCACCACTTCATTGCTGGTCTCCGATGCTGCGCAGGAGACGGCGCGGCAGCTGTGTCTGGCGGCCGGCGCAGCCGCCGACGTCCGCCTCTCGCCGGCGCCGTTCGAGGTCGAGGGCGCGGCCGAACTCGTCGTACTGCGCGATGGGCAATTGACCTCCCTGGCCGCCGCGGGGACGTCCAACACCATCACGCAGGAAGCCTCGTTCAGTACGGCGCTCACCGGGGCCGACCTTGCCACTGTCAAGCGGGCGCTGTCCGGTGCGGCCGGACTGCTCGCCGTTCGTTACTTGCTCAGGGTCGCGGTCTCCGGGCCGCTGGCGCTGGCCCTGGCCGGGGGACCCGGCCCTGTGCTCGTCGTCACCGACGCCAGCACCTGGCGGCACTGAACCACATCCAGGGGGAGAGGACCTTCCAATGCTCAAGCTCGACAACGTCCGCACACTCGAGAACCACCAGGTCCACGGCGACGACGACCCGGCCCGCTCGCACGTCTTCTACCTGCTCCCCCGGTTCCCCCGGATCGGGCGCCTGGAGAACGGCGGGCTGGCGCTGCGGTTCGTCGAGTACGACGCCATCCGGGTCGCCGGGGAGAGCCAGTTCGGCGGGTTCGTCGCCTTCGACACCGACCTCAGCGTGCTGCCGGAGACCGAGGACAAGATCCGGCAGAAGCTGCAGGAGGAGGTCAACAACCGGATGGGCGGCAACGGCCCGAAGGTGGAGCTGCAGACCGTCCCCTGGCTCAAAGGCGCGGTCCGCCTCGTCCTGCAGCAGGACGGCAAGATCGTCGAGAAGATCTCCGGATCGACCAGCCCGTCCCTCACCGGCGAGAACACCGCCTGCTTCTTCCTCGAGCTCTCGGTCCTCGGCACGGCCATCTTCAAGGAGACCCTCAGCAAGGGCTCGTCGTCGGCGATCCAGGTGCTGTACGACCTCGACCACTACTGCCGGCTGCCCGAGGCCAAGGCCTGGGGCACCTGGCACGCGGACGCGTTCTACTCCTTCTGGCAGGACGTCGACATCGAGGACAACTTCTGGAGCGAGGACAGCTACACCGAGGTGACCCACAGCGAGCGCTACCAGCACGAGGTCACCGAGACCCACTTCCAGCCCGTCGACGACCCGAATCTCACACCGGAGCAGCGCACCCAGTTCGACGCCTGGGTGCACGAGCTGATCACCAAGCAGCTCGAGGCCGGCGTCCAGCGCAACCTGCTCCAGGCCTTCCAGGCCGTCGACCCCAACGTCAAGCAGCTGACCGAGGACCAGGACTTCGAGAACGTCCACCGCGAGGTCACCAACAACCAGATCAGCGACGTCCGGGTCGAGTGGACCGAGGCCAAGGCGATCATCCGGACCATCCACCCGAACGGCAGCCTGCCGACCGTGACGAGTCTCAAGGACGCCGACGGGCAGCAGCTGAAGTGGGAGGACTACTACTCCAAGGTCAGCGTCGACGAGTTCCTCCGCTCGCTCCGGCTCAGCATTCGCGTCGATGCGGACTTCGCGGCGTACGGGATCACGCTCGTCGAGGTCAAGGTGCGCTATCCGCACGGCGAGAACGCCAAGACCGTCGAGGCCACCTTCGGCAAGGACGACGTCGGCAAGCCGCAGAAGGCGGAGTTCATCGTCGCCGACAAGATCCGCAAGTTCTTCTGGTCGTACACCGTGCAGTTCGAGGGCGACACCCCGGCGTGGACCTCGGTGGAGCAGGAGGACGACGGCACCGACCTCAACGTCAAGCTCAGCAACCTCCCGGTGCTCAAGCTCGACATCGTCAACGGTGACATCAACTTCGAGCAGGTCAGCCGGGCCCGGGTCCGGGTCCGCTACGAGGGCGGCGACCACCCGATCGAACGGTTCTTCAACTTCACCAAGGACGCCGAGGAGCACAAGCTGCTGGAGGTGATCGGCAAGCCCCGCACCGGCGACGTCAGCTACCAGACCACCTACACGATGAAGGGCGACGGCCGCGAGATCACCGGTCCCGAGCTCACGACCGACGCCGACATCATCTCGATCGACGACCCGTTCCGGGCGCTCAAGACGGTCACCTTCGTGGCTGTCGGCGACCTGCAGGCCGACATCGCCGACATCTCGGTCCAGGCGACGTACACCGAACCCGGCAACGACTACCAGCAGACGTTCGGCGTGAACCTCAGCGGGGCCGGCAAGACGTTCGAGACCTGGACCTTCCCGACCATCGACGAGGCCAAGGGCACGCTGTCGTACCAGGCGACGATCGGGCACCAGGACGGCACCAGCGAGGACGTCGACGTCAGCGACGCCAAGGGCACCAGCTTCAAGCTCGGCCGGACCTTCGCGGACAAGCTCGACGTCCGGATCGTCCCCGAACTGCTCGACTGGACGAAGCTCAAGCTGGTCAACATCTCGCTGCGCTACGAGCACAGCGTCCCGCCCAAGACCGACGACTTCCTGTTCCGGTCCGGCGACACCACCAAGCAGACCTGGACGGTGTTCCTGCCGACGGGTTCCCCGGCCACCTACGCCTACACCGCCACCTACTTCCTGCTCGACGGCACCCGGAAGACCGAGGAGCTGAAGGACGTCACGACCGAGTCCATCTTCCTCGAGATCCCGGCCTGAGGCCGCGCCATGTTGCTGCTGGACTCACGCTGCGCCGTACTGGACGGCATCTCGATCTTCCCCGACCACGTCGACCCGCTGCAGTGGTACTACCTGCCGACCCAGCCGCACCTGACGGTCCTCGACGGTACGCCGATGTTCCAGCTGATCGGATTCCGCGGCGCCAAGCAGGGCGGGCTGCTCTCGTTCGACTGCAACGTCGGCCTCGAGCAGGCCCGCATCGATGCCCTCAAGCAGCGGATCCGGTCCCAGTTCGACCTCGACGACGATCCCCGGCTCGCCGCGGTACCGCTGGAGGACGGCACCGTGCATCTGATCATCATGGGCACGGACACCTCGGCAGCGGCTCCGCCCGACGGGGAGCCGGTACCCGAGCCGCAGTTCGTGGTGAAGGCGGTCCACAACGCCAAACCCTCGCTCTACAACGAGAATCAGGCCTCGTTCTCGGTCCTGCTCGACGAGCCGGGTTACGCACTGGTCCGGGCCACGCTGGATGCCGCGATCCTGCCGATCGCCGTCGTCTACTCCCTGGACTACCTCGCGCTGCGGCCGGCGTACCAGGTGTCGTTGACGATCGACTGGGACCGGGTGCAGAAGCATCTCGACGAGTCCTTCGGTACCAAGGCGTGGATCTTCTCGGCCGACATCTCCAAGGTGGTCGACGAACTCGACGAGTCCAAGGCGATCGACCTGCGCGCCGACACGTTCGTTGCCGAGGACACCGATGGGGTGATCGATCGCCGCGATGCCGCGCTCGCCCAGGTGAAGGCAATGATCACCACCGCCTTCTTCGAACCGAGCCTGCCGCCGTGGACCCCGGAGAAGCCGTCGGACTGGGAGCGGGCGCTGAAGGCGATCGGCGACTTCGCCACTCAGCAGGCAGCGTGGGCAGCGGGCGGTCCCGCGGTCCAGAACCAGCCGGTGACCTTCAGCTACAAGAAGACCGACTACACCCGGATCGATCGCAAGCATCTCAACGTCAACTTCTCCGAGCGCACCACGGTCCGGCGCTCGATCTATCCGCAGGGCCATCTCGCCTCGCTGTTCGCGGCGATCGCCGCGTCACCCGAGCTGCTCGGTCGGCTGGTGCGCGAGGTGCAACCGAGCGAGTTCTTCGCCCGGCGCAAGCTCCAGGCGTACTACCGGCCGAACCGCGGCGCGCCGTACATCGACAGCATCGAGGTCCGGGCCCAGTACGGCGGCATCGTGCGCAACGGGCTGCTCGCGCCCGACACGTGGAGCACGAGCTTCGAGTGGATGAGTGACCTCGACGACGCCGGTGTCATGCGGCCGGAGGTCGACTACTCCTACAAGGTCCGGTTCAAGGACGTCGACACGTCGGAGCGCCCGGGCGAACTGAGCAGCGGTCGCGAGACAGCCCTCGCCGAGACGGCGTCACTGCTGCCCGAGGACGAAGTCTTCATGATCAGGTCGGTGAGCCTGGTGGCCGAGCGGATCCCCTGGAAGCGGTTCGACTCGGTCGAGGTTCACCTGCGGCACCGCGACGAGCCGCACAAGATCGACGAGCAGGAGGTGTTCCGGCTCACCGAGAAGGCGCCGACCGCCGGCTGGCCGATGTTCGTGGTCGATCGGGACAAGACGTCGTACGAGGTGCGCACTGTGATGCGGGCCGTCGACGGCAACGACGTCGACAGCGGCTGGGCGATCAGCGACGAACCAGAGGTCGCCGTCCGCAACCCGTTCCGGGCCCGGACGTTCAGCGTGCTCGCCAGCGTGTCGTGGGACGAGATCCGCGACGTGTTCGTCGACGTGCGTTACGCCGACCCGGACAACGACGTACTGATCGAGGACACCCTGCATCTGAGCCGCGGCCAGGACGCGCCGCCGTTCGTCGTCGACTTACGGGACCCGACCCGGACGGCCATCGAGTACACGGTCACCTTCAGCTATGTCGACGGCCGGGTGAAACAGCTTCCACCGTCGGTGACCTACGAACCGCGGATCATCGTCGATCCCAAGACGCACGGGCACCGAGTCGTCGAGGTCCGCCCTCCGCACGACTGGAAGGCGCGAGGCGTCGAGAAGATCTCGCTGGAGCTGCGCTTCGAGGACTTCGTCGAGAACCTGAACAGCGCCGCCCTGCTCGAGCTCGACGGACCGGACAGCCGGGCCCGGTTCGAGTTCGACTATGCCGACGTCACCCGGAACCGCTACGAGTGGAAGTCGGTCGTCCTGTTCAAGAACGGCCTGCGGCACCTCACGAACTGGACGGCGTCGGCCGACCCCGTTCTGACGCCCCGGCTCCCGTAGCCGGCGATCGGAGACCGACGATGCTCAGCCTGGAGAAGCCCATGGTGGTGGACGGAATCACCGTCTACCGCGACCACGCCGACCCCAGCCGGTTCTGGTACCTACCGGGCCGGGTCGCCTTGGCCCACCGCAGTGACGGGGCACCCGCGCTGTCCCTCCTGACCTACCGGCCGGCCGAGGCCGGCGGGGTCTCGAAGGGCGGCGGGTACATGATGTTCGAGAGCACTATCGAGTTGCCCAAGGCAACTCTTCGCAAGATCGAGTCCAAGGTGAGCTCGGAGCCGGGAACCGTCCTTCCGGTCACCATCTCTCCCCCGCCGTTCGAGAACGGCACCGTGCAGTGCATCGCGCTCGACCTGCAAGGCTCCGGCGGTACGACGGCCACGGCGCCCCCGGCAGGCTCGTTCCGGGCGACCGAACAGATTCTCGGCGCCACCGTGCCGACCATGGACGCGGCCAACCGGGCAGCCTTCAACCTCGTGCTCAGCCAGGAGGGCGCGATCATCATGGAGCAGGCCCTCAAGGTGGGCCTGACACCGGTCGGGGTCGTGTATTCGCTGCAGTACCTGGCGTTGCGGCCAACCCTCGACGTCACGATCACGGCGCGTCTCGACCAGGTGTACACGGCGCTGACGGCCGGCATCGAGGGTCAGTACATGTACTTCAAGGTCGGGCTGGAAGCTGCGCTGGAGTGGTTGCACTCCACCGGCGTGATCGACATCAAGGTGAACAGGTTCACCGACGACGCCGACCAGAAGGAACAGGAGAAGTGGGCCCTCCAGCTCTTCACCGACCATCTGCTCGGCGACTGGTTCAAGCCCACCCTCTCCCCCGGCAAGCTGCCCGCCGGTACGACGCCGACGCCGACGCCGACGCCCAATCCCGTCCCGAACCCAACGCCCAATCCAACGCCGAACCCGACTCCAACACCGAACCCGACGCCGACGCCGACGCCGACGCCCAACCCGACCCCGACACCCAACCCTGGCCCGAATCCGAACCCTGCGCCCGCTCCCACCCCGAACCCGACTCCGGCCGGGCCTGCCAAGCCGGCACCGCCTCCCGGTGGGAATCCGCAACCCAATCCTGGTCCGCCGCCTGTCGTCGCCGCGGCACAGCCGACGGGCGGCGTCACGATCGCGATTCCCGAGGCGCCGCTGCCGGCCGCCGTACTGCAGCAAGAGTCGAGCTCACCGAACCCACTGCCGGCCGGCCTGTCGGTGACGCACACGGCGGCGACCGCGGGCAGCACCGAGACGCTACGGATCGCCGGTGCCGGCGCGCACGTTCGCCTGGCCGGGCAGGACATGCCCCTGGCAGCAGACGGCACGGTGACGCGAGTGGTGAACCCCGGCGAGTCGGTCCGCGTGGACGTCAGCTGGGACCAGCCCGGCGCTGGCGAGATCTTCTGCCTCTTCTTCGACATGGACAAGCCCGCCGTGAACGGCTGGTCCACCCAGCCTCCGAACGCCGAATTCCGTGCGTACGTGGAGAACACGACCACCGACCCGCGCTTCCGGTCGGCGACCGGCATTCAGCAGATGCAGGGCGACGGCGCGTGGACCGGTCCCGAACAAGGTGCCGACCGGCTGGCCCGATGGATCGCTCAGTTGCCACCGCCCCGGCAGGTAGAGGTGCGCGGCTATGCGAGCCACGAGCACACGAGTCCGGAGGCCGATCCCGTCCGGGCCGCGTACAACCTGCGGCTTTCCCAACGCCGGCTCGATGTGGCACTTGCCCTGGTACGGCGAGCCGGCGGCGACCCCGTTGTCAAGCAAGCACTCGGTGACACCGTGGCTGCGGCGCGACCAGGCAGTCACGGGCCCTTCGGCGGCGACCCGGACAACAGGGTCGCGCAGATCCAGTTGCACGGTGCCGCGACGGGCCCGACCTGGAGCGGCGTCCTCCACCGCGCAGCCGCGCCCGCCCCAAACCCTGGCCCAAACCCCGGCCCGAACCCCAACCCAGGACCGAATCCAGGACCGAACCCGGGGCCGAATCCGAACCCCGGACCCAACCCCGCGCCGAATCCCACCCCGGGACCGAACCCGAACCCGACTCCGAATCCCACCCCGACCCCGAACCCGGGGCCCAACCCCGCACCCAATCCGAACCCAGGCCAGACGCAGCTGCCGACGCTGGCGGCGTTCAAGCTCCGGTTCGTCCGGCAGGAGGAGCGCCGCGAACTCACCCTGCACTACCAACGAACCGAGGCGGTCCGCAAAACCCTTGCACCACAGGGATTCGTCGGTCTGCTCGCCGGTGACCTGGACGCCGCGGAGAAGGTCGTCACGCTCATCGACCTCGACCACAAGTTCTTCCGCCAACTGGATGTCACCGCCCGGATGCCCGGCGAGATCAGCGACCTCGGGCTGACCGAAGCGCAGTTGTCCATCGACTACGGGCCGGCCAGCCACATCCGTCATGGCGACCTGGTGTTCACACCGCAGCAGACCGCCGCGCAGACGTTCACCACGTTCCTCGACGACAAGCTGACCCTCACGTACGACGCCCGCCTGGACCTCACGTTCGACGCGACCACCGGCTGGGAGGGTGACGCGCTGCGGTACTCGATCCCGCTACCGGGCTCGACCGACCGCGACATTGTCATCAACCCGTACGAGCACCTCGACCTGCGGACGATCCGCATCGAGCCGGGTGACATCGATTGGGACGTGGTCGACCTGATCGACGTGCAGCTGAAAGCGACCGGGTACGGCGATCGCGACCTGCGGCATCTGGTGACGCTGCGACGGGACAGCGCGAATCAGGTCTGGCGGCTGCGCGGAGCACTTCCGGCGCCGGCGGATCGGAAGGTCACGGTCGTCTTCGTGCAAACGCTCAACGACGGTACGGTCGAGCGCACCGAGGCCATGCCGGTCGAGGACTCGCTGGTCCGGGTCGACGATCTCTTCACTGACGCGTTGAACCTGGTCCTCGTACCGTCGTTCCCGGCCGCCGGGGTGGACCGCGTCATCATCGATATCGAGTACCACGACAAGCCGCACAAGTACGACCGCGTGCTGCGCCACGAACTGCCCGGAACCACCACCGAGCCGTTGCGCCTGCGTATCCCGCTGCGCGACCCGGCCCTGCGCGAATACAGCGTCCGGTTCACCTTCACCGGTCCGGCCGGCTTCGACCAACGAGCCTTCGTGAAGACGACCGAGGAGGTAATAGCCATCCGATGAGCGCGCTGCCACCTGGAGCGCCCGCAGTGCACAGAGCCTTCGGCCGGCTGCGCTCCATCCGGACCACGGATGCCGACGCGGCCGAGGACGCCGTACTGGAGGCGCTCCGCCCGCTCGCCAGCTCAACCTGGCCGGAGATCGCCTGGCGGTACGGCGTACTGACCGCCACCGGGTATCCGGTCGAACTGGCTTGGACGTCGCGAGACCTCGCCCTGCGGTGGACGTCTGAGGTGGCGGGTCCGGAGGTGCCCGAGGTGGACCGGCTCGGGATCGCGGAGGAGCTGGCGCTGAAGCTCGCAGGAGTGCGGCTAGACCTTGCGCGATGGAGTGAGCTGCAGTCTGGCAGGCCTCTGCGCTGGGGAGCTTGGCTGGGGCTGCGGCAGCTCGACAATGTGCAGCGGGCCAAGGTCTACCTCGAACTGCCGTCCGGCAAAGTCGCGGCCGGTCCGTGGTCCGAAGCCTGCACGCAGTTCGCCGCGCGGCTCGGCGATCTGACCTGGCGGATGGCGGGTGTCAACGACGACGGTTCGGTCGAGCTCTACGCACGGACGCCGGAGCTGACCTGGCCGGACCTGACCGCGGCCGCCAACCTGATCGGTGCCGAGGGCAACCTCTCTGCTCTGGTCCGCGAGCTCATCGAGCACAACCGCGCGGCGCCACCTCGACCATCCGGACTCAGTCTCGTCCTGGATCCGTCGGGCGCGCCGGTCGCGGTGACCTGGTTCGCGATCGCGAAGTTGATCTGGTCCAACGACGCCGCAGTCCAGGAGGCTGTGCTGCGGACGACTGAGCTCGTGAACCCCGCAGCTGGCTCGGTCGACCTGTACCGAACCTTGGCATCCGGACCGGACGACGGCCGCTGGCGGCACGGCATGGTCGGTATCGGAGTCGACCGAGCCGGTGGCACCTGGCTCCAGACCGGCCTCCGTCCCACCTGACCGGCCAGAGCCTTTGCGGTTGGCTCGCCGTCAGCGTAGCCAGGAGTAGCGATGGACGATCGCGAGGTTGTTCCAGCGGTCGGCCAGGCCCCAGGTGCGGCCGGCGGCGAGCACAGTCAAGGCGACCAAGGTGATGGCACCGAGGATGTGGTCGTCGATCACCGGGTTGGTTGTCAGTGGCAACGAAGCGCCCCACATCATCAGGTAGAGCGCGACTCCGGCCACCGCGGCGAAGCGCAGGGCGACGCCGAGGGTGAGGGCGAGCCCGATGCCGGCCAGGCCGATCATGAACAGCGGCGTGACCCAGAAGTCACCCACCAGCGAGTGGTAGAACCCGGCGAACGGGCCTTCGGCCCCTTTCAGGAATCCGGCCGTCGGGTTACCGCCGTCGATCCATCCCTTGCCCGACGGGGTGGCGTATCCGAGGCCGAACACCTTGTCGACGAACGCCCAGAAGAACGTCAGTCCGAACGCGATCCGAAGGACGGCGAGCACGCGGCCGGCCGTCGTACCGGCCTTGGGTGCGGTGACCAGGAAGTCGGCGGAGGCCGGGGTGCGGTGGCGGTTCGGGGTGATGGTCATGAGCGCTCCTTGAGATTCGATGTGACACCTGAATGCTGTCGTCGCGGGGCCGTCCCCGTCAGGGCCCGTGGTCCCCGGCAAAGGTGCCGGAAGACCTGACAGGTCAGGACCTCGACGGCACGATCGCGACTGGGCAGGTCGCGTGCTGGAGGACGCCTCGGGAGACGGAGCCGAGGAGGACGACGGACAGGTGCCGGCGGTGGTGTCCACCGAGGACGAGGATCTGCGCCTGGACGGCTTCGGTCACGTCCAGCAGGCTTTCGACCGGATGCCCACGCCGTACGTCGAGCTGGAACTCCAGCTCGGGATACTTGTGGCGCCAGTGCTTCGCGACCGCCGCGTAGTGCAGATCAGCGGTGGCCGTCCAGTCGCTTTCGACAGTCATGACCATGGCCGGGTTCCAGCCGTAGACGGCGGGCAGATCCCAGACGTGAACCAGCCACAACGGCACATTGCGCTCAACTGCCAGCTCGACGGCGAACTCGACCGCCGCCTCGTCATCGTTGGAGTCGTCCAGCGCGACGACGACCGGCGCGTGGTTCTCCGGCGCGGTCCAGCCGACCGGTACGACGACCACCGGCTCCTGGCCCAGATTCGAGACCGCCTCGGAGGTGGATCCGAGCAGCAGGCGTTTGAAGGTACCCATTCCGCGTCGTCCGACCACGAGCATCCGGCTGCCCTCGGCCGCGGTGGCCAGTGCGACCGCGGGCGAGCCCTCGACCAGCACCGCTTCGTGGTCGAGATCCTCCCCCTGCAGCTTCATCCACTCCCGGACGTCGTCGACCAACTCCGCCTCGCCCTGCGCCGTGGCGACCGGCTCGTAGTACCGGGTGCGTTTGCTGTCTTCTTCGACGACGTGGACGGCGTGCAGCGGCTCACGGCGCAGTAGGGACTCTTGCAAGGCCCAGGTGAGCGCTCCGGCCTCGCGCCAGGCTTTGTCGATCCCGACCTGGATGACCGGCCGGACAGGCATCGTGGCTTGGCCCGACTCGCGTTGTGCAGGAGTCGGTACGACGGTTCCGGGTGACGACATGGTGGAGGACACGATGGATCCTTCCGTTGCGGGAGTCTGATCGTGTCTCCCGCCGGCCGGTCACCGGCAGAGCCGCTAGTCACCCCTTCAGGTGCCGAAAGACCTGCCCGGTCAGGACCACCCTCAGTGAGCGAGGGCGTCGACATGACCGGTCAGTTCGTGCGGCGCTGTGGGCAGTGCCGCGGCCATGGGCTGGATAGCGAGGCCGGTCGGGAGACGCGTGGATGCCGCAATTTTCACACTGTTCACAATTTCGCAGCATCGAATCCACAGTGTTCCGCAGAATTGTCGGATGACCATCATCAAGTGGGCGAGATTTGCCACCGCACTTCTGACCGCCGCCAGCATGGTTCCCGCAATAACCGCACCGCTTTCGCGCAACCGCACATATTACCTTGATCCGTCCGGGTCGGACACGTCGGACGGCCTGTCGCCGAATTCCGCCTGGCAATCCCTCGACCGGGCGAACAGCACGAGGTTCTCGGCCGGAGACAGCCTTCTCCTGCGTGGTGGAGCGCATTTCACCGGGACGCTGCACCTTGACGGTGGCGACGCCGGAAAAGCTCTCCAGGGGGTGACGATCGGGGCGTACGGCGGGGGCCGGGCGACCATCAACAGCCAGGCCGGTCCGGCGGTCTTTGTCCGTAATGCCGCCGCCGTCCGGATTCGCGACCTGGTGGCTGCCGGGGACGCGGCGGCGTACAACACGGCCGGCGGTATTGTCTTCTACAATGACGCGAGCAGCGGGCGGGCATTTCCCGGCGTCACCATCAGCGACGTCGAGGTGAGCGGATTCAACAACGGGATCGAGATCGGTGGCCCGCGCGCCGGTTTCCACAACGTGGTGGTCACCCGGGGGGTCGTGCACGACAATCGGGAAGCCGGTCTGGTCACCTACGGTCCCCCGTTCGACCCCAGCGCCCCGCGGTACGCGAATGCGAATGTCTCAGTGACCTCGGTGGAGGCGTTCCGGAACGCCGGCGACGCGACCAACACCACCCGCAACACCGGCAGCGGCATCATCCTCGGCAGCGTGCACGGCGGAACGGTCGCACGGTCCAGCGCGCACGACAACGGCTGGCTGTGCACGGCCGGCGAAGGTCCGGCGGGAATCTGGGCCTACGACTCCACCGGCGTGGTGATCGAGCACAACGTCGCCTATCGCAACCTGACCGGAGGGACGGTCGACGGCGACGGGTTCGACCTGGACCAGAACACCTCGGACTCGGTTCTCCAGTACAACCTGGCCTACGACAACGACGGTGCCGGATTCCTGCTCTACGCCGCACACTCCGGCCTGCACAACAAGAACAACGTGGTGCGCTACAACGTCAGCAGCGGTTCCCCTCGCAAAGGCAGCTGGTACGGCGGGATCACGGTGGCCGGGCACGTCAGCGGAGCGCAGGTGTACGGCAACAAGGCGGTGGTAGCAGCCACCGGTGAACGGCCCGCGGTCCGGCTGTCCGGACCACTGTCGAGCATCGTGGTCCGGGACAACGTCCTGGTCGCCGGGGACAACGGGCCGTTCATCGCTGCGGAGGGTGTGGACAGCTCCGCCTACGTCCTCCAGAACAACGCCTACTACGGTCCTTCGGGGGTACGGCGTTAGGCGCTGGCCCGGCCGAGTCCCCGGACCGTCCAGCTCGCTGCTCGCCAGCGGTCGAGGGACAGTGCGTTGCGGCCGTCGACGATCCGGCGATGACTGACGACCTGCGCGAGCTCCTCCGGATCGATGTCGAGGTACTCCTGCCACTCGGTCAGGTGCAGGACGACATCGGCCTTCTCACACGCCTTCGCGGCCTCGTGCGCGTAGTCCAGGCTGGGGAACGCGGCCCGCGCGTTCTCGATCGCCTCGGGATCGTGCACCCGGACATTGGCTCCCTGCAGCTGGATGGTCGCCGCCACGTTGAGCGCGGGCGAATCCCGGACGTCGTCGCTGTTGGGCTTGAACGCCGCGCCGAGGACGGCGACATTGCGACCGAGGAACGAGCCGCCGACCAGCTTGCGCGCCAGACCGACGACCCGCTGCCGCCGCCGCATGTTGATCTCGTCCACCTCGCCGAGGAACGCGAGCGCGTCGTGCACCCCGAGTTCCTCCGCGCGCGCCATGAAGGCCCGGATGTCCTTCGGCAGGCAGCCGCCGCCGAAGCCGAGTCCCGCCGACAGGAACCGGTGCCCGATCCGGCCGTCGTACCCGATGGCCTCGGCGAGGGTGACCACGTCGCCGCCGGCCGCGTCGCAGACGTCGGCGATGGCGTTGATGAACGAGATCTTGGTCGCGAGAAACGCGTTCGCCGAGACTTTCACCAGCTCCGCGGTGGCCAGGTCGGTGCGGATGTACGGCGTACCGGTCGCCAGGATCGGCGCGTACACGTCGCGCAGGATCGCGTCCGCCTTCGCCGACACCGTGCCGACCACCAAGCGGTCCGGGCGCAGTGTGTCGTCCACCGCGAAACCCTCGCGGAGGAACTCCGGGTTCCACGCCACCTCCGCTCCGGCGCCCGCCGGGGCGAGCTCGGCCAGCCTGGCTGCCACCGCGGCCGCCGTACCGACCGGAACGGTGGACTTGCCGACGACCAGGGTTTCCCGGTCCAGATGCGGCGCCAGCCCGTCGATCACCGCGTTGACGTGCTTCAGGTCGGCGGCGTGCGATCCGGGCTTCTGCGGGGTCCCGACGCAGACGAAGTGGACATCTCCGAAGGCGGCAGCGTCGGCGAGCGAGGTGGTGAATTTCAGCTTGCCCGACCCGACGGTTCGGGAGAGCACTTCGGAAAGTCCTGGTTCGAAGAACGGTGGCCGGCCGGCGGCCAGCGCTTCGATCTTCGCGGTGTCGACATCGACGCCGAGGACGTCGTGGCCGAGGTCGGCCATGCAGGCGGCGTGCACCGCGCCCAGATAGCCGGTTCCGATGACTGTGATCCGCATGTCAGAGCTCCTCAGAGGACGAAAGATTGCCGTAGCCATGGGGGTTGAGCTTCTGGAACCGCCACGCGTCGCCGCACATGGCGGCGAGGTCCTGAGTGGTGTGCCAGCCCCACTCCCGCTCCACCCGGGTCGAATCGGCGATGAGCCTGGCGACGTCGCCCGGACGTCGGCCCTCGATCCGGTACGGAATCGGCCGGCCGCAGGCTTCGCCGAACGCCTTGACCAGCTCGAGAACCGAGACACCGGTGCCGGTGCCGAGGTTGAACACCCGCAACCCCGGTTCGTCGGCGAGATGCTCGACGGCCAGGCGATGACCATCGGCGACATCGGTGACGTGGATGTAGTCCCGGACGCAGGTTCCGTCGGGTGTCGGGTAGTCGTTCCCGAACACCGGCAGCTCGGGCAGCCTGCCGACGGCGACCTGCATCAGGTACGGCATGACGTTGTTGGGCAGCCCGAGCGGGTCTTCGCCGAGCTTCCCGCTCGGGTGCGCGCCGACCGGGTTGAAGTAGCGCAGCGCGATCACCGCGAGTTCCGGGTACCGCGCACAGGCATCGGCCAGGAGCTGCTCGCAGATCCACTTCGATCGGGCGTAGGGATTCGTCGGCGCCGCAGGGTCGTCCTCGGCCAGTGGCACCTTGGCACTGGAGCCGTAGATCGAACAGGAGGAGGAGAACACCAACTGGTGCACTCCGTGGGCGTGCATCGAGCGCAGGAGGCTCGTGGTCCCGCCGATGTTGATGTCGAAGTAGTCCAGGGGAATCCGCATCGACTCCCCCACGGCCTTCTTCGCCGCGAAGTGGATCACCGCATCGATCGGGTGCGCCTCGAACACCGCGTCGAGCGCCGCCCGGTCACGCAGGTCGGCCCGGTAGAAGGTCAGCGGGCGTCCGGCCAGTTTCTGCACCTGGTCGATCGCACCGGGGGAACTGTTGGAGTGGTCGTCGACGACGACGACCTCGTAGTCGCGCGCCAGCAGCTCCACACAGGTGTGGCTGCCGATGAACCCGGCTCCGCCGGTGACCAGCACTGTGGCGGGTTCTGTCGAAGGGATCACCACTGGAACACCTCCGTTACATAGGTGGGGAAGAGCGCAATCCCGGCGGCGAGGAACGGGACGGTGAGCGCGGCGACGAAGAGCGGTGCGCGGACTGTCTCCGTGAGCGCGCGGCGACGTCGTACCGCGCTCCTCTTGGCCGACTCGGAAGCGTGCAAAAGGCACACCGCGAACGTCACGGTGGTGTAGACCAAGGCGCCGAGCAGGCACAGGAAGACGTACCCGGCCGCCCGACCGGTGTGCTCTCCGGCGAGCGCGGCGGCAGCCATGACCACACTGATCACCGCGTACGGCGCGATCAGTCGGACCGGCAACGGTTCGAGCCCGTCGACGGATTTCGGCGTGACCTTGAACGTGACCCGCCGTGGCCGGATCTGCTGTAGTACGGCGGCGCAGACGCCCCAGGCGACGAACGGCCACCGGGTCAGACAGTAGAGCCAGTTCTCCCAGCTCAGGATCGGGGCGTCGACCGGCCTGAGCAGACCGCGCCGGCGAAGGAGCAAGGTCAGGAGGACCAGCCAGACCGAGATGGCCCACCAGTGCAACAGGAACGTCAGGTAGTTCACGGTGATCCACGGGACGCCGGTGATGGCCGCGATCGGAGGCAGCGCCAGCCCGCAGGCGGTGGTCAGCGCGATCAAGATGTAGAACGACAACGCGTACAGGAAGCGGAGGCGTAGCCGCCACGGCAGGCGGTGCAGATGCCGCGGGACAAGCCCGAGCAGCACCGTCGTCAGGCTGCGGGACCATTGGAACTCCTGGACGAGCATCGCCGGGAACGTCAGCGGGCCGTCCCCGTGCGCTTCCGCGCTGATCGCGAACGCGCCCTCCCAGCCGGCGGAGTTGAGCAGGAAGCTCGTCGAGAAATCCTCGGCGAGCTCGGGCCCGATGCCGCCGATGTCCCGGACCGCCCGCGTGCGGACCGCGTAATGCGAGCCGATGCAGATCGGTGCCAGACCGCGGCTGTGCCCCAGCTGGACCGGGCCATGGAAGTTGGCCTCCCGATGCAACCTGCCGCGGGCCGACCAGGACACGGTCGCGTTCGCGTCGCACACGCTGGGTGCAGCGACATAGCCGACCGCTTCGTCGGTGAAAGGACGCACCATCTCGGCGAGGTAGGTCCGGGCAGGGACGTGATCGCAGTCGAGCTGGGCGACGACGTCGTACTCCTCGTACCCGCCATGGTCGTAGAAATAGGCGAGATTTCCTTCCTTGCAACGCGTCCGGCGCGGCCACTCGTCCCGGTGGTAGGCGGCAACCCCGAACCGGGTGGAGATCCTGACGCCATGCTCATCACACCACTGGGTGATCTCTGGCGTCGGCTGCTCGTCACACAGCCACACGTCGTACAAGTAAGGGAAGTCCTGCTTCAGCATCGCGCTCAACGTCGCGCGGGCGACCGCCCACGGCTCCGACGGCGCTCGGGTGACGACGAACGCGACCCGCAAGACCGGGATCGCCGAGGCGCGTCCGACCTGGCGGAGGCGGTTCACCGCGATCGCGAAGTAGATCGGCTGGCACGAAAGATAGAGCAGCAGCGCGCTGTTGATGATCAGGCCGGCCCAGCTCACTCGGTGCTCTGGGCGCAGCCACCAGACCCAGAACCAGATGACACAGGCTATCCAGCCCACGGTCAGGACCGCGATACCCGCTCTGTCGCGCAGGCCCAGCGCGGGAACGAACGTGTCGGGATCCACCGAACGCCGGGCGACGTCCGGCCTGAATTCCGGCCCGCTGGGCGCGATGGCGACGACGTTGCCGACGGACAGCCGGCTGATCTCCGCGGCAAGCTCCAGCTGGTCGGTGCCGCTGTCCTTCGGCGTGGTAGCGGGCGGGGCGGCGAACCGGGTATCCGAGAGGTTCACCGGCGGGCCTAGCTTGCCTGGAGCTGGCCGAAGGCAACCGCGCCGCTGCCGCCGACCTGCTCACCCGCGACCAAGGTTGCAGCTGCGGCGACCTCGTCCGGCCTGCTGCGGAACCAGTCCACGGTACGGCGCAGTCCTTCCTCCGCGTCGACCTGCGGCAGCCAGCCCAGCTCGCGCTGCGCCTTGGCGATCTCGGGGCGACGCCGGGTCGGGTCGTCGACCGGCAGGCGGTGGTACTCGACGGCCGAGGGCGACCCCGTGATCGCCAGGACCAGCTCCGCCAGCTCGGACACCGTCCGTTCGCGCGGATTACCCAGGTTCACCGGACCCGCTTCCGATGAATCGATCATGGCGACGATCCCGCGGACGAGGTCGTCGACGTAGCAGAAGCTGCGGGTCTGGCTCCCGTCGCCGTAAATGGTCAACGGGTCGCTGTTGAGGGCCTGGGTGATGAAACTGGTGACCACGCGGCCGTCGTGCGGGCGCATCCGCGGGCCGTAGGTGTTGAAGATCCGCAGGATTCCGGTATTGACGCCGAGGGTCCGCCGGTAGGCCATCGTCAGCGCCTCGGCGAACCGCTTGGCCTCGTCGTACACGCTGCGGGGACCGATCGGATTGACGTTGCCCCAGTAGTCCTCACGCTGGGGATGCACCGCGGGATCGCCGTAGATCTCACTGGTCGACGCGAGCACGAAGCGGGCCTGGTTCCGGTCCGCCAGGCGCAGTGCGTGCTCGGTGCCGCGACTGCCGACCGCGAGGGTCTCGAGTGGACGCTGATGGTAGTCCGGCGGCGAGGCCGGGCTGGCGAAATGGGCCACCGCATCGACCGGACGGTCGATGTCCAGGCCGGCACTGACATCGGCCTTCACGAATTCGAAGGCCGGCAGTTCGAGCAGGTGCCGGATGTTGGCCGGGCGACCGGTCGACAGGTCGTCGACACAAATGACCGAGTCGCCGCGATTTATCAGGAAGTCACAGATATGGGAGCCGAGGAAACCGGCTCCGCCGGTGACGAGAACGCGCATCACAATACCCTCCGAAAGATGGTGCGGGGCGGTGAAGGGGAAAGCGCAACGAACTGGCAGCGGACGTACCGAAAGACCTTGCGCTGCAACGTCTTTCGCCCACTGAATAGGGAGAAACCTGCGGGATGACGCGGGATCAGGGCGCCGGTGCAGGGGTCATACGTTCGCTTACTTTTCGATGCCGATCGTAGCGAAACAAGCGATACGATCGCACCGGAGATTGCTGTGACCCGAGTCACAATAGAGGTTTAACCCACGGAATTGTTAATCCTCGGCAATATAACGGACCGGCATTCTCGAAATTCAATGTTTCGGCGAAGTTACCGTGTTCATCGCGGGCGCCGGCCTGCGTTACGGCCGGTCGCCAGGCGCCAGGTCTTGCCATCGCCGGAGGGCGGCCCTACGGTGTGTCATCGATGCGCATCGATGACTGCCGAAGGACCGCCCGATGAAGCCGTACACCGCAGCAGACGTGGCCCGGATCGCGGGCGTCTCGCAAAGCACGGTGTCGTATGTGATGAGCGGACGCCGGCCGATTTCCGAGGACACGCGGCGGCGTGTGCAGGAGGTGATCGAGAGGCTCACCTACGAGCCGAATCACGGGGCGCGGGCTCTTGCCGGTCAGAAGACCCGGGTGATCGGTCTCGTGGTGCCGTTCGATACTGCGGCTGACAAGGCCGGCCTGCTGCCGTTCATCGACACCATCGCGAGCACGCTGCGCGAGAAGGACTACGACCTCCTCCTGGTCACCGCGCGCGAGGGCACCCGGGGACTGAGCCGGATCGCCGGTCGCCGGTTGTGTGACGGGATCATCCTGATGGACATCAAGGCCGTCGACGACCGGATCGCCATCGCCGCGGAGCTCGGCGTACCGGTGGTTCTGATCGGAGTTCCCGACGAGCACGAGGGCCTGACGTGTGTCGATCTCGACTTCGAGAGCGCGGCGCGGCTGGCGATCGACGAGTTCGCCGACACCGGGCATGACCAGGTTGCCGTCATCGGGTATCCCGCGGCGATGACGGACGTGGGTCTGAGCTTCGTTCACCGGCTGCTGACGACGGCACGGGCGCAGGCAGCAGCTCGTGGTCTGCGGCACACGGAGATTTCGCCGATCGAGTTCGGGCGTGCCGGTGCGCGCTCAGCTGTGGAACAGATCCGGGCGTTGCATTCTCCGGACGAGCGGCTGGGCGTGTTTCTCGCCGGAAGCCACTCCCTCGACCAGTTGGTGCCGATGCTCTCCGCGGCCGGGCTCAGTCCCGGGGCGGAGCTCTCGTTGATCGCGCTGGCGACGGATGACGATGCCGCCGACGCCGAACCGCAGGTCTCGAATGTGGCGCTGGATCCGCACGAGGTCTCGTTGTCCGCCATCCGCACCCTCTTCGAATTACTCAACCAGCCCGCTGAAGGCGTGGAACGCCTCGAGCTCGTACCAACCCGTCTCACCCGCCGCGCGACCGTGATGGCTCTGCCCAGCTAGAGGAGTTCGCCATGCGATACATCAGGAAAGCTCGGCAGATCGTCGTCACCGGCCTGCTGGCCTTCGCCCTCGTGATCCCGCCTGCTGCGGGCGCGACGGCAGCAGGACAAGACGACGGTCTGCACGAACTCGTCGTGAACGGTGGGTTCGAGACGGGCGGCGATCCCTGGGTGTTCTCCGCCGGATCCGGACGCGCGACCAACAACCCGCACTCCGGGCAGGCGCTCGCGTACCTCGACGCCGGCAGCGGATACGAGGTCAGTCAACAGCTCCAGGTCGATGTCGCGGGCAACTACACCGCGACAGCCTGGATCGGGGCGAACGGCGCCGGTGGAACCTTTGGACTTCGTGATCTCGATTCCGGTGCAGTACTCGCGTCCCGGGCGTTGCCGGTCGACGGGAACTACCGGCACTACACGCTGGATCCGGTGCAGCTGACCGTCGGCCAACGGGTAGCGGTCTTCGTCGGGAGCAGCACCGAGAACTGGGTGAACTTCGATGACGTTTCGGTGAGCGCCGACATTCGGGAGCTGATCAGCTTCGCGATCGCGGGACAGCAGGGGCCATCAGCAATCGACCACACCAAACGCACCGTTGCGATCCAGGTGCCGTACGAGGCCTCTCGAAGCAGTCTCGTCGCCACGGTGAAACTTCCCGAAGGCGCCACGATCTCACCGGATCCCGCGACCCCACTGGACTACACCCAGCCGAGAACGTTTGTGATCACCGATCGCGCCGGGAACAAGACGACTTGGACGGTCAGCGTGGTCTCCGAGCAGAAGAGCATCGTCATCTCCAGCTCCAACAACAAGCTGGTCGAGACCTTCAACTGGGCCAAGTGGCGGGCGAGGCAGCACGTCCAGACCGGCAAGCGGGGGCCGATCGACGTCGAGGGACCGGTTCCCCCGAATGCGAAGCAGGCCGACTACATCCCGTCGTACTGGGCCGGCTATGCCCACCGGACAGCCTTCTACATCCGCGACTACGCGCACCAGTCGTCCGGCGCGCATCTGCTCGGCCTCGACCAGGAGAACAAGTCGATGCTCGGCGCGTACGCCGCGACGTCGACGGCGGCCCGCGATTGGTATCCGCTGTGGGCGCTCAACTTCGACGGCAGCCCGTACTTCGTCGACAACCCGAGCGACTCGTACTTCGTCCGCGAGGTACCTGCGGTGTTCGAGCTGGTCGACAAAGCCGCCGAGCAGTACCGCTGGACGGGAGACGCCTCCTACCTCAACGACCCGACGCTCTGGAACTTCTACACGAAGGCCGTGACCGAGTTCATCACTCGGCATGACACGCAAGTTCCCAACGGCGTCGCCGAGGGCACCGGGCGGGGCATCTGGTACGGCGCTGCTAGCTACAACGAGCGATCCGATGCCCAGATGGTCGAAGCCGGCGACGGCATCGCGACGCAGTACCAGGCGTTCCGCGGGTACGCCGAACTTGCGCGGGCTCGCGGAGACAAGACGGTCGCCAAGCAGTTCGACAAGCGGGCCAGCGACCTGTACGACTACTTCAACACCGAGTGGGGCATCGCGCCCGGGGCGTGGGAGTACGCGCGCGGACGCAACCCCGACGGCACGCAGGTCGCCGGCTGGGGCCAGGAGAACTCGATGTTCATGGCCTACGACGACATCATCGATCCGAACAGCCGCAAGACCGACAACTTCCTCAGCTACCTGTATCAGATGTACTCCGAACGGACACCGTCGAACATCGAGTCGAGCACCTACGTGCCGGACGTGCTGTTCGCCTACGGCCGGTCCGAGCAGGCTTGGTCGTGGATGAAGAACGTCATCATCGACCAGTTGGACAAGCCCCACGAGGTCGTCCAGCAGGGCACCAATGGCGACTACCCCGAGGTGCCGTTCACGCTCGTGTCGCAAACGGTCGAAGGTCTGGCCGGCATCGTCCCCGACGCGCCCTCGCATGCGGTCTCGACGCTGTCGCGGCTGCCGGAGGACATCGGCTGGCTGGATCTGAACCACGTCATGGTCGGCGCGCACGACATCAACGTGCGCCACGACGGCGGCACGAAGACGACCGTGACGCACAACGCCGGACCGCGGCCGTTCAAGACCACGATCAGCTTCTACGGCGGCTACGCCAAGCTCAAGGTGAACGGAAAGACGGTCACCGCGGACCACACTCTGCAGCGCGGGAAGTCGGTCAGCTCCGTCACGGTCACGCTCCCGCCGGGCGGCAAGGTTGTCGCGGAAACTACCGGGCCGAACGACCAGAAGCGCTGGGGCGACGCGATGACGACCCACCCCGCGGACTTCCAGCTGGTCTCCCCCGCGGATGGCGCCGACCGCATCGATCCCCGCAATCCCGTCCTGCAGTGGAGCCAGTCGAACAACGCCACCGAGTACGTCGTCACGGTGGCTCGCGATGCGTTGCTCAAGGACGTCGTACTGCGCACGACCGTGAAAGGCACCTCGGCTGTCATCAAGGGGCTGACGCCGGGTCGCCAGTTCTATTGGTCGGTCACCGCGGTGAACGCGCGTACTGGCCAACAGTTGCCGGTGCGCTCCGGGCCGCATACGTTCCGGACGATGCCTGCGGCTGTACCTGCAGCTCCAGCGAGTCTGCATGCCTACAGATCCGGAGACCGAGTCGCCCTGAGCTGGCAGAGTGCACCCGATGCGCTAACCGCCACCGTGGAGAGAGCCCGGGCCGGATCAGGCGACTTCGCCGTGGTTGCACCGTCT
The DNA here is from genome assembly GCF_042882005.1 of Kribbella sp. NPDC058245. Taxonomy (NCBI): domain Bacteria; kingdom Bacillati; phylum Actinomycetota; class Actinomycetes; order Propionibacteriales; family Kribbellaceae; genus Kribbella; species Kribbella sp. NPDC058245. The sequence goes on along the minus strand of NZ_JBHVWY010000008.1, from coordinate 38,527 downwards.
GTGACGGGCGACGGCTGGGTCGACCTCAACGCGGGCGGCGGCCCTTGGCAGTACCGCGTCGCCTCCGGGAACGAGCGCGGAAAGGGGCCTGCAGCAACCACTGACGAGGCGGCGCTCCCCTCCGACCTGAAGGACTCAGCACTCGCTGATCGCACCTGGGCGTCAGCAAGTATCGGCTGGGGCCAGCTGACCAAGAACCGGTCGGTATCCGGAGGACCGATCTCCCTGGCGGGCGTCGAGTACGCAACGGGGATCGGCACCCACGCCGCGTCCGAGATCGTGTACCAGCTCAGTCCCAAGGATGTGCGATTCTCCGCGCTGGTTGGTGTTGACGACTTCCAGCGCGGGTCGCCGTACTCGTCCGTGGTCTTTCAGGTGGAGGCAGACGGCAAGCTGGTCTACGAGTCCCCCGTCCTCCGGGGCGACTCCGCGCCCCAGCAGATCGACCTCGACGTGATGGGAGTCCAGAAGCTGCTGCTGCGCGTCACCGACGCCGGTGACGGCAACAACTCCGACCACGCCGACTGGGCGAACGCCGTACTGCATCAAGTGCACTAGGTGGATTTGTGCCGGGCTCCGCCCTCGACGTGGATCGTCTCGCCGGAGACGAAGCCGGCACGGAGGAGCCACATCACCGCGTCGGTGACGTCCTCGGTCTCGCCGTGCCGTCCGACGAAGGTTCCGGCTGCGCTCTTGGCCAGCAGTCCGGACTTCTTGTCACCAAGGCGATCCCAGGCGCCGGAGTCCACGACCCCGGGCGAGATGGCGTTGACTCGCACCGGGGCGAGATCTGCGGCCAGGTGGCGCGCGGCGTACTCGACTGCGCCGTTGGTGATTCCCTTGACCAGCGAGCCCGGCCCAGGCCGCCACCCGACGACGCCGGAGAACATCACCACCGACCCGGTCGGCCGTAGTACTGGGGCGAAGTGCTTGGCGACCAGCAACGGGCCGACCACCTTGGCTGTGAACGCAGCCAGCAGCTTGTCGCGATCCAGTTCGGTCGCCCGTACGTCGTGCGGCGCGGAACCGGTCATCACAAGGTGATCGATTCCGTCCTTCAACTGCTCTGCCGCGGCCGCGATCGTCGACTCGTCCTGCAGGTCGACCCGCACCGCGGTGCCGCCGATCTCGTGCGCCAGTACGTCGGCCGCCGCCAGATCGCGTGCACCGACGACAACGTCGTACCCGTCCTTCGCTGCTCGCCGTGCCACAGCCGCGCCGAGCGCCCGCGCCCCGCCGATGACCAGGATTCGTTCCATCTCCGTCACTCCTTCTCGTAGGATCGGGTGTAACGGTATGGTTTTGATACCGGTATCTTCAACGGAACTGGGAGCACCCCCATGGGCAAGGCGTACAACGTGATGGCAGCGACCTGCCCGAGCCGCACCGTGCTGCACCGCATCGGCGCCCGCTGGACCGTCTTCGTCGTCAACGCCCTGGACGAGGGACCGCGCCGCTTCACCGAACTCAAGACGCACATCCAGGGCATCACCCCGAAAGTCCTGACCGAAACGCTGCGCTCTCTGGAAGCCGACGGCCTGATCAGCCGGCACGAGTACGACGAGAACCCGCCGCGCGTCGAGTACGCCCTGACACCCCTGGGCCGCTCCCTGCTCATCCCCCTCCGCGCCGTCCGGCTCTGGGCCGAACAGCACGTCCCGGACATCGAAGCAGCCCGAGCCCGTCAGCCATGAACAGACCCCGCCGCGGGGGCGGGGTCTGCTCACTGGCTCTAGCCGGATGGGGCGGGGACGTAGCCGGTGGGACGGGTGGTGAAGGTTCCGCGGCCTTGGGTGCGGCTGCGCAACTGGGTTGCGTACCCGAACAGTTCGGCCAGCGGAACGGTGGCGACGATCACCATCGTGCCCGGCCGTGCGGTCGAACCCGAGATCCGGCCGCGCCGTGCCGCCAGGTCGCCGAGCACGCCGCCCATGGCGTCCTCAGGCACGGTCGCCGTGACCTCGGCGACCGGTTCCAGGAGCACCATCGCGCTGGCACGCAAGGCATCCCGGAGCCCCAGCCGGCCCGCCGTACGGAAGGCCAGCTCCGAGGAGTCCTTCGGATGGGTCGCCCCATCCGTCAGCGTGACCCGTACACCGGTCACCCGGTGCCCGCCGAGGGGACCCTCGGCCAGAGCATCCCGGCAGCCTGCCTCGACTGCGCGGACATACTCCTGCGGCACCCGGCCACCAATGACGACCGAGCGGAACGCGAAGTCGTCATCAGTGTCCTCCAGCGGTTCGACGTCGAGGGTGATCTGGGCGAACTGACCGGCTCCGCCGTCCTGCTTGACGTGCCGGTACACCAGCCCGGACACCCCACGCGCGACCGTCTCGCGGTAGGTGACCTGCGGCCGGCCGACTCCGATCTCCAGCCCGTGAGCACGACGGATCTTCTCCACCGCGACCTCGAGATGCAGCTCGCCCATGCCCGACAGCAGCGTCTGACCGGTCTCGGAATCGGTCCGGACCGTGAGCGAAGGGTCTTCCTCGACCAGTCGAGTCAGTGCCGACGCGAGCCTGTCGGTGTCGGTGCTCTTGCGAGCCTCGACTGCCACGGAGACGACCGGGTCGGTCACGACCGGCGGTTCGAGAACCAACGGTGCAGCCGGTGCGCACAGGGTTGCGCCGCTTTGGGCCAACTTCGGCCCGACGACCGCAACGATGTCACCGGCGACAGCTTGCTGGACCTCAGCGTGCTGGTCGGCCTGCACACGCAGGATCCGGCTGATCCGCTCAGTGCGTCCCACGCCCGCGTCCATCACCGTTTCTCCCTTCCGAATCGTTCCCGAATACACCCGCAGATACGTCAGCCGCCCGCTGGCGGTCGAGTTCACCTTGAACACCAACGCCGCGAACGGCGCCTTCGGATCGGCCACTCGCTCCTCCACCACACCGTCCGCCGTACCGCGCACTGCCGGCACCTCCGCCGGTGAAGGCAGATAGGCGACGACGGCATCCAGCAGCGGCTCAATACCGCGGTTGCGGTACGCCGATCCGCACAGCACCACCACGCCGGTACCGGACAGGGTCAGATCCCGCAGTGCGGCAGCCAGCGTCTCCGCCGACACCGTTGACTGCGCGTAGAACTCATCCAGTACGACGGGGTGCAGCTCGGCGACCGTCTCCTCGAGCAACCGGCGACGTTGCATCGCTTGTTCCACAAGGGCATCGGGCACCGGACTCTCCACCAGCCCGTCATTCCAGACGTACGCGCGCATCGTGAGCAGATCGATCACTCCACTGAACTCGGCTTCCTCTCCGATCGGCATCTGCACCACCAGCGGGGTCACGTGCAACCGCTCGCGAAGCGAGTCCACCGCTGCGCCGAGGTCAGCGCCGGGCCGGTCCATCTTGTTGACGAACGCGATCCGCGGCACCCCGTGCCGGTCCGCCTGCCGCCAGACCGACTCGCTCTGCGGCTCGACACCGGCGACGGCGTCGAACAGCGCGACGGCACCATCGAGCACCCGCAGCGAACGCTCCACCTCGTCGGAGAAGTCGACATGGCCCGGGGTGTCGATCAGGTTGATCGAGTGCCCGTCCCAGTCGCAGCTCACGGCCGCGGCGAAGATCGTGATCCCACGATCGCGTTCCTGCGGGTCGAAGTCGGTGACCGTCGTACCGTCGTGCACCTCGCCGCGTTTGTGCGTGGTGCCGGTCAGGTACAGGATCCGTTCGGTGACAGTGGTCTTGCCCGCGTCGACATGGGCGAGGATGCCGACGTTGCGCAGGCCGGACAGCGGGTGTTTGTGGTGTCGGTGGTCAAGGTTGGTACGCATGGCCGATGGCCTTTCGGATGATCCGGAAAAGGACAACGCGATTCGGCGACGAACAGCAGCCTGCAGGACAGGCTGGGTCAGTTCGTCGCGGACAGGTGCCGACCGCGCAGTCGGCACCCAACACCCGAAGACACCAGGATCACGTCGTACCGTGACCGGGGAGCACTCGCAGCGATGCGGTAACGCACGGCCGGGCTCCCCTCACTCGTCGATGCGCCATCGGCGGCGCTCAGTTCGATCCCAGGGTACGGCGGCCGCTCACGCCCCACCACCGGATTTTCAACGCTGCAGGCGATGGGCGGGATCCTCCCCAAACCGGTTCGGGGAGTGCGCGCTCCCCCGGCACACCACTGTGGGGAGGATTCACCCCCCGAATCAGTCCGGGATCCTCCCCAAACCGGATTGGTCTCGGCCCGTTTCCGCGCCCCTGTCTCACGCCACCACTGGCGGCTGGAGACAGGAAACCGGGGCCGGGGATCACGGGTAGCAGGTCTCCAGCCGCCGCAAGATGTCTCACGCCACCACCCGTGGCATCACGTGCGCCGTCGACCGCAGCCGCCACGCCACGCGCCAAACCAGTTAACGTCCGAAGGACCGGAGACGGGCCCTCCGGTCCTTCGGACGTTAACGCGGATCAGCCGGTGTAGGCGGCGAAGATCTGACTGAACTGGTACGGCGTTTGCGGGACGTTGGTGCAGTTGACGAGCGAGCCGTTGCAGGCGTTGCGGTCGCGGGTCATCTCCCAGAACGAGAGCATGCCGAGGTGTTTGGTGCGGGCGAAGTTCACCAGCTGGGTGGAGTGGGTCTGGTTGAAGGTACCGCCGTCGTCGTTCTTCCCGAGCATCGGCGTGACGCCGACCTTGAGCCAGGCCTGGGCATCGGTGAGAGCCGGCCAGAGTGACTTGATCTGGTTGAAGGTGCTCTGCGCGGCCTGTACGGCGAAGTCTCCGTAGTTGCCGGAGGATCGGTTGTAGTCCATCGCCATGATGTTGACCAGGTCGAGGTTGATGCCGTTGTCACGAGCGGACTTGAGGACCGCGAACCCGTTCGCGTCGAGGCCCTCGGGCAGGACCGGCAGCGTCAGCGAGATCTTCAGTGCGGGCCGGTTGCTCTGCAGGATGGCGAGCGCTTGGGAGCGCCGGGCGATCGATGCCGGATCGGCAACCGCGCCGCCTTCGATGTCCACGTCCAGGTAGCGCAACTGGTAGGCGTCGACGACTGCCTGGTACTCGGCCGCGGTCGCCTGGGCGGACGAGCAGACCTGAGCGAGTTCGCTACCAGCGGCGCCGCCGAAGGAGATCTTCACGTCACCACCGCGAGCCCGGATCGCGTCGATCTGGTCCTTGCCCCAGGCCGTCCGGGGATCGTAAGCGCCGAACCAGCTCGCCTTGCAGCCGCCGCTCCCGGTGACAAAGCCGAGCGTGAAGGACCGCAGATTGCCTGCGGTGGCCATCGCCGTGAGCGAAGGCGTCGGCCAAGCACCCCTATCGACGTACGGCGCAACTGGTACCAGCGATCCAGCCGGGCCGGACACGGTCGTCGCGCTGACCGTGTTGGAGGCCGGCGACGAGTTCCCGGCGGCATCATGCGCCTTCACAGTGAACGTGTACGCCGTACCCGGGCTGAGCCCGCCGACCGTGCCGGTGGTTCCGTCCGTGGTGATCAGCACGGCGCCGCCGGAGTAGACGTCGTACCCGGTGACTCCGACGTTGTCGGTGGATGCGTTCCAGGCCAGCGAGACCGTGCTGGTGCTGGTCGCGGTGACGCGGGCGTTGCCGGGCGCGGTCGGCGCGCTGGTGTCGCCCGCCCCGCCGGCGCAGAGGCCGCCGTTGACCCGGCAGTTCGCCGGCCGGGCGGGACCGTGGGCGATGAACCCGAAGGTCGCAGATTGACCGGCCGCTAGCGGAGCGTTCCAGCTCGCGTTGTTGGCGACGACATGATTCCCGCTGCGGCTGATGACGGAGTCCCAGGAGCTGGTGATATCCGTTCCGGTCGCGAGATCGAACTCGACCCGCCAGCTGCTGATGGTGGCCGCGGTGCCGTTGGTGATCGTGTAGGCGGCTTGGAAGTTGCCGTCCCACTCACCGGTCAGGGCATACGCCGCCGTGACCGAGCCGGCCGCTGTCGCCGAAGGCGCGACAACGAACGGAGCGAGCAGGAGGGCGAGGACAGTGAGCAGAACACGTGATCTGGGGCGGATCATGGGTGCCTCCGGGCAACTGTTCAAATATTAACAAGCAATGTTCTCTAAATAAGGTTTCCAGTCAAGAGCTCGCGCAGGCCGGCCCGGGCCGGCCGAGCTGCCCGACGGCGATACTTTCGCTTGCCTGCGGCAAGCTCATCGCCGCCGACGAGGCGCGGCCCTTGGGGGCCTTGGGCAAGTAGTGCGGAACTCCGCCGGGTTAGATCAGCGTAGGTAATTGTCGTTTTCGCTTGACCCGCGTCCGCGTTCCCCTCGACAGTTGTCGACGTTCGACCGGCGCTGAACGGGTTCCCCCATCCCCTGGTGTCCGGCGGCTACTTTCCCTTGCCCTGCTCGCGTTTCGACGCCCTGCGAACCGGAGTACATCTATGCGAATGACTGATATCCAGCGTTGTGAGGTCCGGCCCGGCCATCTCGTGGAGTGGACTGTTCATCCGTCCACCATCGAGGCCGCGACCGGCCTACCTGAGGATTCCCGCCCACCGAGCTACGTGCAGGAGTCCCACGTGCAGACCGCGCGTTCGGTGCGCGACGGCGGCCTGTTCGTGCCGACCTGGCTGGGCACCGCGTTCGATATCCCGGGGCCGGTCGATCTCGACGTACTGCAGGAAGCGCTTCGCCTCTGGACGCTGCGCCACGAGACGATGCGCAGCGGTTTCCGCTCGGTCGACGGCGAGATGCGGCGCTTCACGCTGGAGGCAGCTTCCCTGCAGCTGCACCGGCAGGACGTCGGCAACTTTCCCGACGCCGAGGTGCTGACGCAGTACATGCAAGACCGGTTCGACGTCGCGGCGGACGCGCTGAGCTGGCCGAACTTCATCTACACGGCCGTCGTCCGGGACGACAGCACGAGCGTCTACCTGGCGTTCGACCACAGCAACGTGGACGCCTACTCGATCTATCGCATCCCCACCGAGATCCACGAGCTCTACACAGCGGGCCTCGACGGCCGCACCGAGGACGCCGTGCCGGTCGCCAGCTACGTCGACTTCAGCGCCGTCGAACGCACGAAGGCCGATCAGGTCGAGGTGAACGATCCGATCGTCGATCGCTGGCGCGAGTTCGTGGCGAACTGCGACGGGAAGCTCCCGAACTTCCCCCTCGACCTCGGTCTCGATCCCGAAGGCCCACTGCCCACCCAGAAGTTCCTCCAGGAGATGCTCGTCGACGACGCCGACGCGGCAGCCTTCGAGAACCGCTGTCGCCCGTACGGCGGCAGTCTGGTCGGAGTGCTCGCAGCCACTGCCCTCATCGTGCGCGACCTCACCGGCCAAGAGGTCTATCGCACCGTCGCCCCGTTCCACACCAGGGTCAAGTCGGAGTGGTCCGAATCGGTCGGTTGGTATGTCGGTGGTGCGCCGCTCGAGATTTCGGTCTCCGAGGCAACAGACTTCGACGGCGCGCTCGACTCGGTCCGCAAGGAGCTTCGCCGGAACCGGCCGATGTCGCGAGTGCCCGTCGCCCGCGTGCTCCAGCTACTGGGCACCGACTTCCGTCCCACCTCCCCCGACCTGTACTCGATCGTCTCGTTCGCCGACGGCCGCAGCGTCGCGGGATCGGAGCGGTGGCAGGAGCTCAAGGCCTACGGCCTCATCAGGGTCTCGTACGGCGACCAGGTGTGCGTGTGGATCAGCCGGGTCCACGAAGGCCTGCAGTTCGCCTGCCGCTACCCCGACACCGACGCGGCCTACAAGAGCATGAGCCTGTACGTCGAGCGCCTCCGCGACCTGATGCTCGCAGCAGGCTGAACGCGATGTAGAGCCGCCCGGTTCTCAGCGTGCACTCAGCGTGGTGGCGCGAGTCTGGCCCGCATGACCACAACTACCGCGCCACCACGGATGTTGCTGAACAAGGTGCCTGAAGTCACCATCTGGTTCTGGCTGATCAAGATTCTCTGCACAACCGTCGGCGAGAGCTTCGCCGACTGGATCAACATGCAGCTCGGTGTCGGCCTCGTCGCCACCGCTGTCATCTTCACCGTCGCCTTCGCCGCGGTCCTGGCCTGGCAGGTCAGGACCCGTCGCTACCGCCCGGCCGCGTACTGGCTCACCGTCGTGGTCGTCAGCGTGACCGGCACGCTCTACACCGACATCCTCACCGACCAGCTCGGCGTACCGCTGTGGATCAGTACGACGGTCTTCGCCGTCGCGCTCGCGGTCGTCTTCGGCATCTGGTGGGTCCGCGAACGCACCCTGTCGATCCACAGCATCGTCACCCGCCCCCGCGAAGCCTTCTACTGGCTCGCCGTGCTCGTCACCTTCGCACTCGGTACGGCGTCCGGCGACTGGACGCTTGAGCTCACCGGCTGGAGCCCCGGTGTCTCGGTGCTCCTCCCCCTCGCCCTGATCGCGATCGTCACCGCGTGCTGGCGACTCGGTGCGAACCCGGTCCTGACCTTCTGGCTCGTCTACATCCTGACCCGCCCGCTCGGCGCCAACCTCGGCGACTGGCTCGCCGCGCCAACGGTGCCCGACCGAGGACTCGGCCTCGGCACCTTGGCCACGAGTGTCATCTTCCTGAGCGCGATCCTGGCGACCGTCGTCTATCTGACCTTCACCAAGTCCGACGTCATCGACGAGCACCAGTACGACGACCAGGTGGCCAAGTACCACCGCCGCCACCGCGAGTGGCCGCTGATCGGCGTCATGGCCGCCGCCACGATCGCAACCGCCGTACTCCTGAACTGGGCGTCGGCCCAACCGCACGCCAACGCCGCCGCGGAAAAGGAGGGCCCGGCAACCAATGTCCATCTGAGCCCGGCCGAGGCTGTTGCCCACTTCCCTGCGACCGACATCGCCCAGTTCCGCACGCTGGTGAAAGGGATGAACGACGACCTCGCGAAGAACGACCAGCCCGCACTGAACAGCGCAGTCGACGCCTACGAGAAAGCCTGGGACGACGACCAGGACAAGCTCCAACCGCTCGACGGCACCGCCTGGGACTTCATCGACGGCCAGAACGACGGCCTGTTCACCGCGGTCCGCGACAACAAGGATCCCGCCGCCGAGAAGACCGCCGTACAAGCCCTGCTCAAGACCCTCGGGTGATCAGGTCGCGCTGATCGTGCCGGCCGTCAGGAGGATGAGCAGAGCCATGCCGAGTAGGACGCGGTAGAGGGCGAAGACCTCGATCGAGTGTTTCGTGACGAAGCGGAGCAACCAGGCAACGGAGGCGTAAGCCACGATGAAGCTCACGACTGTGCCGACGATCAGCGCGCCCGCGCCGACGCCGCCGTGCAGGGCGTCCTTCAGCTCGTACACACCGGCCCCGGCCAAAGCGGGGATGCCGAGCAGGAAGGCGATCCGGGTCGCTGCCACCCGGTCGAGACCGCGGAACAGGCCCGCCGAGATCGTCGCACCGGAGCGGGACACTCCGGGGATCAGCGCGATGCACTGCACGAGTCCCATCACCACCGCATCCGGCATCGTGATCGCGGTCAGCGGACGGGTCTTCCGGCTCAACCGCTCGGCCGCGACCATGACGACCGACCACCCGATCAACGCGCCGGCCACCCACCACAGACTGCGCAGCGGACCCGAGATGATGCCTTTGGCAAGGAATCCGACGATGCCGATCGGCACCGAGCCGACGATCACGTACCAGCCCATCCGGTAGTCGAACTCCTCCCGCCGGCCAGAGTCCGCGAGCCCGCGTACCCAGGCCACCACGATCCGCCGGATGTCACCCCAGAAGTAGAGAACAACCGCCGCGATCGCACCGACCTGGATCACCGCCGTGTAGCCGGTGACCGACGGGTCGTCGATCCGCAGCCCCAGCAACTTCGACGCGATGGTCAGATGGCCGGTGCTGCTGACCGGCAGGAACTCGGTCAGTCCTTCGACGATGCCGAGGATGATCGAGTCCCAGATCGTCACGAGGTGTGTCAACTGCTCTCTCCAAGCTTCCGGTACGGCTGTCCGGCGCGACCGTAATCAACGCCCGCTGAGCATCAGCTGAGAGGACGTCACCGACTAGTCTCGGATCAGGAAGGGCGGTGTCCGGTGTCAGTACTGCGAACGGTCGTCGGCCGGTTGCGCAGATCCAGCGTGCGCAGCCGGTCCACTGCGGCGGCAGTCCCCGTCGCGATGGCCCTCGTCGCCGCGCTCAGGGCGGCACCACTGCGACCGTCACGCTGCCGATGGACTGATCGACCGCGTCACTCAGCCGATTCTCAGCGGGCAGCGACGACACTGGCTGTATGCGGGTGCTGATCGTGGAGGACGAAGTCCGGCTGGCCGAGACGGTACGCCGCGGCCTCAGTGACGCCGGATTCGTGGTCGAGATGGTGCACAACGGCGAAGACGCCCTCTGGGCGGCCACCGAGCACACCTACGACGTCATCGTCCTCGACATCATGCTGCCCAAGGTCAGCGGCTATAAGGTCCTCGAACAACTCCGGGCCCGCGGCGTCTGGACCCCGGTCCTGATGCTGACCGCCAAGGACGGCGAGTACGACCAGACCGACGCGTTCGACCTCGGTGCCGACGACTACCTGACCAAGCCGTTCAGCTTCCTGATCCTGGTCGCCCGGCTGCGCGCGTTGATCCGGCGCGGCGGTCCGGAGCGCCCCGTCGTACTGACAGCCGGCGACCTGGTCCTCGACCCCGCCCGCAAACGCGTGGAACGGGCCGGACAGGCCATCGTGCTGACACCCCGCGAGTACGGTCTGCTCGAGTACCTGATGCGCCACCGCGGCGACGTCGTCAGCAAGGCCGACATCCTGCAGAACGTCTGGGACCCTGCCTTCGACGGCGACGACAACGTGGTCGAGGTCTATATCCGGTACCTCCGCCTGAAGCTCGACGCACCCTTCGGGCGGCAAGCCCTGGAAACCGTTCGCGGCATGGGCTACCGCCTCGACGAGCACGGTGGATGACATCGCCACCGCGCTCGCCGTACTCAGAGGTCAGCCGTCGGATTCCGGGGCTGGGATGGCGGCGCCGGGGACGTCGGCGGGGGCGTAGAGCTTGTCCTCGCCGGGGTAGGGCTTCGACCATTCGTGCGCCTGGTACCAGTCGAAGTGGTTCATCTGCGCGGGGTTGGCGAAGTCGGCCCGGGCGTCGGGACCGGTCAGCCGTTGCTGTGACTTCCAGGTCTCCCATTGGGCCGCGAGAGCCTGCTGGTCGGCCGGGACGGTCGCCGTCGGCGCGGGCGCGGCCGCCGGGTTCTGCGCGGCGGGAACGTCCGCACCACACGGCGGCAGGGTCTTCAGTCCGGCGGTCAACGACGTGCGGTTCGGCAGAGCGGCGTACGGGGTGTAGTCCGGCTTGGCCGTGAACGCCGTCGTCATCGGGCTGGCGGCGCTGTCCTTCTGGTTCATCGGGTGGATGCCGAGGATCTGCTCGATGGTCCGGATCATCGTGATCTGCGTGTAGTACCGGCTGTCGACCGCGGCGTGCTGCGCGTACGGGCTGATGATCTGGATCGGCGCCCGGTGCCCGTCGATGTGGTCGAGGCCGGCCTGGGAGTCGTCCTCGACGACGAAGATCGCCGAGTCCTTCCAGTACTTGCTGTGCGAGATCGTGTCGACCATCTTGCCGACCGCGAGGTCGTTGTCGGCGACCTGGGCGGCGCCGTTCGGCGGGCCGCCGGTGTGGTCGTTGGACAGCCAGAACATGTTCAGGTTGGCCGGACCGAACTTCTCGAAGTCACGCTTCCAGATCTCGGTCTTGTAGATGTCCGGGACGCTGGTATCGAACTGCGGGAAGCCCTGCACGGACACGTTGTTCAGCGACGGGATCGCCGAACCGACCTTGATCGGGTACTGCGTGTCCGCGCCGGTCGCGACCATGTTCTTCGTGTCGCAGTAGTAGTCCTGCCAGGTCGCGCCGGCCGGCTTCTGCTCGATCGACAGGAACTCACCGAAGTTCCTGACCGACTTGCCCGCCGCCTGCGCGCCGGTCCAGATGAAGCCGCTCTGCTGGTGGCCGAGGGCATCGTCCTCGGTGTCGTAGCTGCGCAGGTACTCACCGGCCGACGACTCCGTGTACTCCGGGTTGTCGGCCTGCATCAGCCAGTTGTGCCCCTCGGCGGAGTTCGTGCCGATGTCGTAGGTGTTGTCGTAGAGCCCGAACTGCTGGGCCAGCGCGTGCTGGTTGGGCGTCACGTTCTCGCCGTACTGCGCCAGCGCGGGATCACCGTTGCCCTGCGGAATGTCGCCGTACAGCTGGTCGTAGGTCCGGTTCTCCTTGACGATCAGGAAGACGTGCTTGATCGTCGACGGCTCACCGAGCCGGCTCGGCACGGGCACCGGCTTCTGGTGACCGCGGCCAGTCAGGACCGAACCCTTCGTCCAGCCGTTCTGCTGGAAGACCTGCGACGTCAGCTTGCGGATCGCGTGGTCGTCCGGCAGCTTGAACCGCTGCAGGCTCGAGGTCGTGTCGTGGGTGCCGTGCCCGGCCGCCGCCGTCGGACGGCGGGCGTCGATGCCCCGCGTGTTCGAGACCAGTACGTCGTTGCCGACCGTGGTGATCTCGGCCGGGAAGTAGTCGGTCGGAATCAGGCCAAGGTAGCTGACCGGCTCCTGCGCGGTTCGGTACTTGTAGACCGCGACCGCGTTGGCCCGACCCAGCGTTACCAGCAGATGCCCGTCATCGGTCAGCGTGACCGCGTCGGGTTCGTACCCGACCGATGCTTCCGGCCACGGCTGCGTCGCGATGGTCTGCACGACCTTGTCCTTGCGCGTGTCGATGACCGAGACGTCGTTCGTCGCCGTGTTGGTGACGAACACCGCGCCGTTCTTCGCGTACAGCGCCGTCGGGTGCAGGCCGACCCGGATGCTTGCCGGTACGGCGTTCGCCGCGGCCACGTTGATCACGCTGACCGTTCCGGTGGTGGTGGCGCCGGTGAACGAACTGGCCGGGACCTGAGTGTTGTAGGAGTTGAGCGTGCTCTCCCCCGGCTTGGCCGGCCGACCACCTTCGTTACTGACATAGAGTTTGTCGCAGACTAGCACCAGATCGCGGGGCGCGTTGCCGACTGCCCAGCTCTGCCGGATCGCGCCGGATGCGGTGTCGATCGCCACCACGCGGTTCTGACCGTTGACGGCGGCGTACGCGGTCGCGCCGTCGGCCGAGAACACCGGCTCGGCGGCCAGCGCATGCTTGGCCCCGTCGGCCGGGATCGCCACGAACGTCGGATTGCTGAGGCTGCCGTCCGCGTTCACCGTGAACCGGCGATAGCCGTCCGTCTGTCCCAGCCACAACTGTGATCCATCGGGCGAGTACGTCGGCCCTTCCTGGCCGATGTCATTCCCCGGGATGCGCAGGTTGGCGGCGGCGTTGTTGCCGATGGTCTGCTGAACCTTCCAGCCCTTCAGGTCGACGATCGCCAGCGCCAGCCCGCCGTCGGTGATCGAGGCCGCCAGGTGCGTGCCGTCCGGACTGACCGAGGACGACATGATCTTGCCGTTGTTGATGACGAGGCGTTCGCCGAGCGGCTTCAGGTACTGATCGCTGGACACGACCAGACCCTTGTCCGTGGTCTGACCGACCTGGTCGTGACCGAACATGTCGGTCTTCGCGACGGCGAGGCTCGAGCCCGCGGCCGCGAGCGCGACCGCCGTCATACCGGCTGTGAAGCGTGAGATCCGGCGCCCGGTCCGCGCCTTTGAGCGCCTGCGGCGTGTCACCTGCATGGCTTATCCCTTCGAGAGGAGTTCGACCGAACCGTCGAACTGCCAGAGCGGATTCGGCTGGTCACCGGCGGGCGTCTGCACCAGGAAGTAGCCGTTGACTTCCTTCGGCCCGTCGCCATCGGCGACGTACCGCCCGTTCGGTGTGAGGTCGAGCTGGTAGATGGCGGTTCCGGCGGCGTCGATGCCGGGGAGGTGCCAGGTGACGACGCAGCGCCAGTCGTTGCCCGGCCCTTCCGCGGCACGCTGACCACCGCCCTTGGTACAGGCTGCTGTCGTCTGCAGTTGTGCTTCGGTGACGTCGGGGCGATTCAATTCTTTGGTCTGCAGGCGATACAGATGCGCGAAGCCGGTGGCGACCGACTGCTGCACCTTGTCCTGAGTGATACCGGAACCGGTCGCGCCTGCCGCGGCGAGCACCCCGGTCGTCAGACCGCCCAGGACGAGGAGCGGTACGACGCCGCCGAGGATCGCTCGGCGCGCTGAACCGTCATCGATCAGGTTGGTGAAGTCGCGACGCAGGAACAGCCGGTACGCCGCGGCAGTCGCGACCACGGCCCACGCCAGGCTGACGGCGATACCGATCAACAGTGGTCCGACCTGTGCCGGGGTGGCGAAGAGACCGTTCCAGGAGATGAACGCGTAGCCCGGCAGCGCGAGGCGGACGTCGACCGGGATCGGCAACTGCTGAGCGAGTTGCATGGCGAGCGCGACGATCGCCGGTACCAGCAGACCTGTTGGTGATCGGCCAAGCGCGATCGATCCGAGCAACCCGATGGCAGCCAGCGCCAGCGTCGGGGCGAGCACGCAGACCCACGCGAGCAGGACTCGCCCGGCCGCATCCGCCGGGCTCAGCAGAGCCCCATCCAGGCCGATCAACGGCTGGTTGCCGACTGCAACGAGTCCGCCGACGATGCTAGAGGCAACCAATCCGGCTACCAGCAGCAGGATGACGGTCAGGCCGGCCAGCGACTTCGCGGCGAAGATCCGCCGCGGCGACCGGACGGCGACGAGCAGGTGCCGCCACGTCCCGAGGCGGTCCTCGGCGGCGAACACATCACCGGCCACGACCGAGGTCAGCAACGGCAGCGCCCAGATCCCGGAGAATCCGAGCACGACCAGCGGTCCGGCCCAAGCGGTGGCATGCATCCAGCGACCGAACAATGTGTCGGCCGGGAGCGAGCCCTGCTGACTCACCGCCGCTACGAAAACGGCCGGCGCGATCCAGCAGGCAAGGACCAGCAGACGGACTCGCCATTGCGACATCAGCTTGACCAGCTCGAAGCGGTAGGCCCGCCCGACGGAAACTCGACTGGCTGCCGGTACGGCGGCCTCGGCGATCGCGGTCATCGGTTCGGCTCCTGCTGGTCGGTGATGGCGAGGAACGCAGCCTCGAGCGGCGACACCACCGGCGCGAGCTCACGGATGGCGACACCCGCACCGACGAGCCGGACCACCAGTTCGTCGAGGGCCGGCACTCCCGCCCGCACCACCAGCCAGGTGGTCTCGTCCGCGACCGTGATTCCAGGGGTTCCCGCAGCGACCTGGCGGGCGGCCTCGGCATCGGAGGTGACGAGCCGGTAGTCGAGCTCACCGGTCTCGGCCGCCAACTTGGTCAAGGGACCGGAGAAGACGACTCGCCCGGTCGAGAGGATGGTGACCTCGGAACACAGCTCCTCGAGGTCGTCCATCCGGTGGCTCGACACCACCACCGCCGTACCGTCGGCTGCGAGTCGCGACAGGACTCCGTGGACGTGCCGCTTGCCCGCTGGGTCGAGTCCGTTGGACGGCTCATCCAGGACAAGGAGTCGTGGTTTGGTCAACATGGCGGCCGCCAGCCCGAGCCGTTGCCGCATACCGAGCGAGAAGCCGCGGACCCGGTCATCGGCGACGTCAGTCAGCCCGACCTCTGCGAGCGCCTCATCGATCCCTGCTGACCGCGCATCACGCCCACGCAGGGCGGCCAGCGCGGCGAGATTCTTCCGCGCCGTCAGCGACGGGTAGAGCCCGGGCCCGTCGACGAACCCGGTAACTCCATCGGGAGCGGCGAGCGCCCGGCCGACCGGCGTACCGAAGATTTCGAGCGTCCCGCTGTCGGCCACCGCCAGCCCGAGCAGAAGCCCGAGCAACGTCGTCTTCCCCGCACCGTTCGGTCCGGCCAGCCCGTGAATCCGGCCCGGCTCCACCTCCAGCTCGACCCCGTCGAGCGCCACGACCTCACCGAAGCACTTGACGATCCCCCGGGCTCGGACAGCGCGGGGCGACGCAGACTTCATCAAGAACACTCCGTGGGGGCCGGAACATTGTGGCGGACAACCTGGGCAACGTTGTCACCAATTGTCCGCGCGGTCACCGCCCAGTCAATGACTCGAAGGTGAACAGTTGTAAACCCGGTCGGGATCAGCCCGGATCCGGGCTGAAGAAGTCGATGAGTTCCCGGGCCACTGCCTCTGGTTGTTCGATGGGCAGGAAGTGACCGCAGGCATCGATCATCGCGACGCGGACGTCATCGCCCTGCTGAGTCCAGACTCCTTGCATCGCTGCGAAGTTGTTCGGTGAGGCAAGACCCAGCATCGGCACGGAGACCTTGCCGTAGGTCTTGAAGTCGGCAACGTCCTGGTCGAAAGTCTGGAACCAGCCGTCACCGGCCCGGATCGCATCGGCCGTTTCGTAAGCCCGCGCATAGGCCTGTCGGTCGGCCTCCCCGACCTTGCTGCGGTCGACCAGGTGGGCCTCGAAGACGTAGTCCACGACGTACCGCATCCGCCCGGTCAGCAACTGCTCGGGCAGGCCGCGCAGCTGGTTGAGCGCGAACCACCACAGGTTCGGCGCACCGTCGGACGGGAGCAGCTTGAGCCCGTACAGGCTGGCATCCGGATGGCCGACCTCCATCATCGCCACCTTCGCGATGGCCTCCGGATGGTTGACCGCATAGCTGAACGCCACCATCGAGCCGATGTCATGGCCGGCAATGCTGACCTTCGAGTAGCCAAGGTGGCGCGCGAGCTCGTAGATGTCCTCGGCCATCGTCTTCTTGTCATAGCCCGACTCCGGCTTCGCCGAGAGCCCCATCCCGCGCAGGTCGACCGCGATCACCCGGAACCGCTGCGCCAGCCGCGGCATCAGGTGGCGAAACTCCCGCCACGTCACCGGCCACCCCGGCAACAACACCAGCGGCTCACCCTCCCCACCAGCCACGTAGTGCAGCGTCGTCCCGTTCACCTCGGCAAACGCGCTGCGGAAGTCCCCCGGCAGCTCCGCAGCCAGTACGGCGTCATCCTTCAAGTCCACGAATCTGCTCCTCTGCGGTCAGTGCTCAAACAATTGACCGGATTAGCGAGGAACTTGTGACAGGCCGGGGGCTTCGGCGGCGTGGAGGAGTCCGTTCTTGTCGACTGAGTCGTCGGTGATGATCGGGTTGCCCCAGACCAACGCTTCGTAGGCGGTGGTGTTGGGGATCGCCATGCAGAGGTGCTGGTTGGGGATGCCCATGCCGTGGACCTCGGCGCGGAGGCCGAAGCTTTCGGCGAGGTGGGCGATGCGGAGGGCGCCGGTGACGCCGCCCTTCAGGCCGGACGACGTGCGCACGTAGGTCGCCGTACCGGCCTGGATGAAATCGGCGGTGTTGAAGTGGGCGCCGTCGCTGGTCTCGCCGACGAGGAGCGGTACGCCGACGCGCTCGGCCAGCCAGCGGTGGCTGGTGATGTTGAACTCGCGCATCGGCTCCTCGTACCAGCGGAAGTCGAGATCGGTCAGCACCTTGCCGAGCTGGATGGCGTCCGGGAGGTCGAAGCCGGCCGAGCCGTCGTACATCAGGTCGATGTCGTCACCGACGTGCTCCCGCAATCGCCTGCAGAGCAGGGCATCCCGCCGTACGTCGCCCCACGCGTGCAGCTTGATCGACCGGAAGCCACGCTCCAGACACTGGTCGGCGATGTCGAGATACTCCTCGACAGACGAGTAGGTGACAGTCGACGCGTACGCCGGAATCTCGGTGCGGTAGGTCCCGAGCAGCGCGTGCACGGGCAGCCCGGCGAGCTGGCCGGCGATGTCCCACAACGCGATGTCGACGAGCCCGAGGAAGTACAGCGGGAACTCCTCGATCCGGTCGAGCTCCCACATCCGGTGCCACAGCCACTCGCGGTGCAGCGCGTTCTGGCCGATCAGGTCGTCGCGCACCCGCCGCTCGACCAGGTCTTTGGCGATCACCCCGCGCGGTGTGGACGCCTGGCCGACGACGCCGTCCCGGGTCGTGATCTTCAGTACGCCGCCCTGCAGCGCGGGCTCGGATCCGGGGAGTCCGTCCCGCCAGCGGAACGGATGCATAGCCGGTACGTCGACCAGTTCCACCTCGACGCGGTCGATCAGACTCACTGCGGTGCCGCCTTCAGTCGGTCCCGAATCCGCTGCTCGAACTGGGACTGGGTGGTGTCGATGTGCTGGATCATCGCCGTACCGGCCTTGTCCGCGTCACCGGCCCCGATCGCCTCGGCGATGTGCACGTGCTGCTGCGCGGCGACCTCGAGCGAGCCCGGCAGTCCGCCGGCGAACAGCAATCGGTCGGACTGTTCCTTGAAGTCGCGCAACGAGGTGACCGCCGCCTGCAGGAAGACATTGGCCGAGGCTTCAGCCACCGCGTCATGGAACAACCTGTCCTGCTCCCGGAACGCAGCATGATCCTGATGCGCCTGGACGGACGCCTCGGCCGCAGCTCGGATCGTCCGGACCTGAGCCGGCCGGGCGAGCGTCGCTGCGAGCCGGGCGGCCTCGGCCTCGATCAGCCGGCGGTGATCGAACAGCATCGCGACATGCGCTAGGTCGGTCGGCTGGAAGTACCCGACCTGGTTGTCCGCGTCCGCGTTGGAGGGCACGGACACATAGATGCCCGCACCCTTCCGTACGGCGAGGCGCCCGACCGCCGCGAGGACCTTGATCGCCTCGCGGGTCACCGACCGGCCGGTCCCGAGGATCTCGGCCAGCCCCTTCTCGGTCGGCAACCGGTCCCCCGGGCGGAGGTCATGCTCGGCGATGTACGCGAGCAGTTGCTCGGCCACTACCTCGTACCCCGGCCGATAGCTGGGCCCGTCGTTCATGTGTACACCGCGCTCATCCATACACCTGGAGTTCGTAGATACTGCCACCGTTGAAGTTCGACCCGACCACTGTCAGCCGAACATATCGCGCCTGGACGGGCGTCGTACGGATCGACGGATTACGACCGGCACTCGTGGCGACGGCGGTGTGGTCGTCGAACATCGACCAAGTGGTGCCGTCGAGCGAGTACTCCAGTTTGTACTTGTAGCCACTCGGCAACTCGAAGTTCGTCACGATGCTCTTCACCGCGGTCGGTGCGCCGAGGTCGACCTGGAACCACGACGGGTCCGGCAGTCCGAGCCCCTGCGCCCAACGGGTGCTCAGATCACCGTCGACACCGAGCCCCGGGACATTCGGCTCGGAGTACGACGAGACTGTGACCGGCTTGCCGACCGCGAGTCCGGCCTCGGCCGGCATGGTCACGTCGGCGGCCGGGCTGGCCGGGGACGCGTTCAGGTTGGCGTCACGTGCCACCACCGTGAAACTGTGCCGGGAACCTGCCGTCAGGCCATCCACCCGCAACTGGTTCAGCGGGGTGGCGGCGATCTTCTGGCCGTCCTGGTAGACCACGTAGCTGGTCACGCCGACGTTGTCGGTGCCGGTCGGCCAGCTGAGGTCGAGCGTGGTCGGCAGCAGCACGTTCACGGTCGGCTTCGGCAGTGCGGCCGGAGGTTCCTGATCAGGCGTCGTGGGAGCGAGCTTCCCGTACGCCTGGATCTCGTAGATGCTGCCGCCGTTGAAGTTCGAGCCGACGATGGTCAGGCGGAGATAGCGACCGCGCACACTCGCCGGCACCGAGGAGTAGTTGTCCGACTGGGTCGTCGCCACGGCCGTGTGGTCCTCGAAGGTGATCCAGTCACTCCCGTCGGACGAGACCTCGAGTTTGTAGCGATATCCGTTGCTGAGCTCAAAGGTGGTGACGACCCCACTGACGTCGTACTGGGCGCCGAGGTCGACCTGCAGCCAGGACGGGTCCGGGAGACCGAGGCCCTGGGCCCAGCGAGTGGAGAGCTTGCCGTCGACCGCCAGCGCCGGGAGGTTCGGTTCGGAGAACGACGAGACGGTCACGTTCTTGCCCAGGGCAATGTCCTCACTGGCGGGCATGGTGACGCTGACCGCTGAGCTGACGCACGATTCGTTGCCGGCGGCATCACGAGCGGTGACGGTGAAGGTGTAGCCCTGCCCAGCAGTCAGACCAGTCACACGCGCTGACGCACTTTGGGAGGCGCTGACCAGTTTGCCGTTCGCGTAGACGGAATAGCCGGTGACGCCGGTCTGGTCGGTCGACGCGGGCCAGCTCAGGTCGGCGATCGTCGGGAAGCTCGTCCGTACGACGGGCTTGCCGGGCCCGGTCGGCGCGATCTGGTCGGTCGGCGCGGGTTGCGGGTCGAGATACCGGTACGCCGGTTCGAGGCCGGCGTTGGTGACGATCGACGCCGGCAATTGGTCGCAGCTCGGGACCACGGGGTTGTTCGCGATCGTCGAGTCCAGGCTGTTGGCCTGGGTCGCCGAGCGCGGCTGGGTGGTGAAGTTGCGCTGGGCATCGATGTTCAGGCCGTGGTTGAGGAACAACCACAGACCCTGGACGTTGCACAACGCGTTCCCGGTGGTGGTGAAGTCGCGACTGCCTTCGTCGTGGTAGATCGCGCCGTACGCCGGACTCGGGGTGTCCTTGATGTAGTTGCCGGTGACAACACTGCCGGGCTGCATGCTCAACGTGTAGATCGCACCGCCGTCGGCCTGGCGCTTCATGATGTCGCTGATCGCGTTGTCGCGGATCACGTTGTTCTTGGCCGTGGTCGGGGTGTCGTAGATCGGGATCCCGAAGTTGCCCGGGTAGTTGGTGTCACCACCGACATCGGTGTTGCCCCAGCCCCAACCGACCGAGATCCCGCTGTACGGCAGGTCGCGAATCGTGTTGTGCTCGATCACCGTGTGCTCGGTGTAGCCGGCCATGACGGCCAGCGATCCCGAGTAGTCGGCCGCGGCCTTGGTGATCAGGTTGTTGCTCACCAGGTTGTCCTTGGTGATCGCCCGTACGTCGTCCGGGTGGTGATCGATGATGTCCGTGCCGCCGACCTGGATGCCAGTCGCGGCGATGTCGCGGAAGATGTTGCCGCGAATCGTGCTGCCCTGCGAACCGGTGTTCAGATTCAGGCCGACCGCACCGAGATGGGTAAACGTGCTGCCGGTGAACGAGATGTTCCGGCTGTAGCCCACGTTCACGGCACCGGGCGTCTTCTCCCAGTACAAACGCGAGTGGTCGAAGTCGGGCCAGTTCGGGCCGTTGATCCGGAAGCCGGCCTGACCCTCGACCATCCCGTCGTCGCTGCTCGGGTCGAGCCAGTTCGAGTAGGCGAACGTGATGCCGTCGAACCTGATGTTCTGCACCGGATCCGTCAGGGTCCCGGTGACGTTCACCAGATCCTGCACCTGCGGGACCACCACAGTCGCGTTGGCGGGATTCTGTCCGAGGTAGTAAACGTCGCCCGAGCTCTTGTCGAGATACCACTCACCAGGCGTGTCCAGCAGTTCGTACGCGTTCTCGATCCAGGTCGGGTTCTGAATCTCTTCGCCCTTGTGCAGGTTGGCGTTCCAGTAGCAAGGCTGCTGCATCGTGACCGTCGTACCTTCGACGGACTGCACCGGGCAGCGGTAGTGCATCCAGCCCCACCGGCTGTTGACCTCGATGTCGCCCTGGTTCTTCCAGCCCACCATGCTTCGCGTGCTGTCGGTGAAGCCGGTCGCGGTCTTCGACCAGCCGGGCGGATTCTCAGGACCGCGAGCCCGCTGCTGGCGTTCCCCGTTCACGTAGAGCTGGCGGAAGTCGATCGCGCCGACGTGCGCCTTGTAGATGCCCTTGGCCGGATCGGAGAGCGTCCAGCCGGTCACCAGCCGGCCGCCGTCCACCGTCACCTTGGCACCAGGCTGCGCCTGGTAGATCACCTGATGCCCGTTCCGCCCAGAGTCGGCACTCGTCAGCTGGAACGTGCTGGTCCGGTCATAGTCACCGCCCAGCAGTACGACGCGAATGTCCGCGCGCTGGTTCTTCGTGAGCTTGCGGACCTGGTCACGCGCCTGCTCGAGTGACCCGAACGGCCGGGCCAGTGTCCCGGAACCCGAGCCGCCGGACGGAGCGACGTACAGGGTGGTGACAGTGGCGGCTGAGGCGACGGGAACGACGGTTGCGGGCAGCGCGAGGCTGGCCAGGACGGCAAGAAGCCGGCGGGCGGAACGCGGCATGGCGGCACCTATCTGGACGGATAGATCAGATCAATCGGTGCGCATACTCTGGCATCGCCGCTCAGCTTTGGGAAGGCCACCACATAGATCTGATCCTTCAGCTGTCTGTAACCTGTCAGTCCTACCTCTTGCTGCTCGACGGGTCTGAACAGGAGTAACTGATCGTGGTCCAGGCCATTGGAGTGACCGAAGCCGGCGACGCGGACGCACTGACCGTGCTCGATCTCGCGCCCGAACCACTGGGCGACGGTGAGGTCAGGATCCGCGTCACCCACGCCACCGTGAACCCCGTCGACGGAATGCTCCGCTCCCGGGAAGGCGACGGCGTAAGGGTTCCTGGGATGGAGGTTGCCGGAGTCGTCCAGGAGCTCGGCGGCGACCTGCCGTTTGCCGTCGGAGATGCGGTCATGGCGATCGTCGTTCCTGACGGTGAGCACGGTGGGTACCGCGCGGAGGTCGTCGTACCGGCGCTGTCGGTGGTCAAGCTTCCCGCGGGCCTCTCCCCCGCGCAGGCCGCAACCTTGCCGATGAACGGCCTGACTGCACAGATCGCCCTCGACACACTCGCCCTTCCGGCGGGCGCAACGGTTGCGGTCACCGGCTCGGCAGGGACCGTCGGCGGCTACTTCATCCAAGTGGCGAAGCACGCCGGGCTCACGGTCATCGCGGACGCTGCACCAGCCGATGAGGCCTTCGTCAGGGCCTGCGGGGCTGACGAGATCGTGGCCCGTGGCAACGACTTCGCCGCCGCGGTCCGGCAACAGCACCCGGCAGGTGTCGACGGCTTGGTCGACACCGCGCGCCAGGAGGCCGCCGTACTGGATGCAGTGAAGGACGGCGGCACCGTCATCACCGTGAGCGGCTACGCAGGTGACGGCACCGACCGCGTCGAGGTCACGCCCATCTTCGTCTTCCAAGCCGCCCAAAACGCTGACGCTCTCCAACGCGTCGCCACCCTCGCCGCGAGTGGCGTCCTCACCACCCGCGTCGCCGGGGAGCTCCCGGCCATCAAGGCCTCGGAAGCTCACCGCGCCCTCGAGCAGCGCGGTCTGCGCGGCCGCTACGTTCTTCAGTTCGACTGACCTCAGCTTTGCTGGACACGGGCGGAGTCACGTGGTCCAGGTTCAAGAGGTTGGCGAGTCGGGTCTGTAGGCGGTGCGCGTGGGAAGCAGCGGGAGCTTCGGTATAGCCAGCCAGATTCCAGCGTTTGTAGGGGTCTAGCGAGCGGTGGTCCTCGACGTAGCCGCCGTCGGGGAGGCGGACGATCCGGCCGGTTTCGATGCCGTGGACTGCCTCGTCGAGGGCGCGGGTCTGCAGGCTGACGCAGATGCGGCGGGTCAGGAGCAATGCCGCTGGTGGGCCGACGATCAAGAGTAGCTGGAAGACGTGGATCAGCGCGTTGAATGACAGGTTGAACTTGAGGGCGATGGTGTCGGCGCCGGCTGCGGCCCACAGGATGCCGTAGAAGGTGATGCCGGCGACGCCGATACCGGTTCGGGTCGGATTGTTGCGCGGGTGCTCAAGGAGGTTCTGGTCGCTCCGGTCGCCCAGAACCCAGTCCTCGATGAAGGGGTAGAGCGCGAACAGGACCAGGAACAGCGTGCAGAGGGTGACCGGCAGCAGGATGGCGAGCGTGAGGGTCCTCCCCCAGACGTCGACTTCCCAGCCGGGTGTCAGGCGGAGGCCGCCATCCAGGAACGCCAGGTACCACGCTGGGCCGATTCCGGCCGAAGCGTCTGCGGGGTCGGCCGGGCCGTACAGCCAGATCGGGTTGATGGTTGCCGTTGCGCCGAGCAACAAAGAGACGCCGAGCACGAAGCAGAAGAGGCCGGCCGACTTCACCGCGGCAACGGCCGCCGACTGTCCCACGACGTTGTCGTTCGTCCGACCGGGTCCCGGGTACTGCGCGGGTCCGCGCTTGATGGCCAGTACCCCGGCAACGACGAAGAGCCCGACGATCACCGCAGGCAGAACGTAGACGTGCAACGGATAGAACAGCTTGATCACGTCACCCGGGAAGTCTCCACCGAACACGAACATCGAGAGGTAGGTCCCGACGAAGGGGATCGACTTCAGCACCCCGTCGATGACAGCCAGGCTGGAACCCGACAACATGTCGTCCGGCAGCGACGTACCGGTTTGGGCTGCGCCCAACGTGGCAAGGAACAATCCGAACACGACCAGCCAGCTGAGCCGACGCGGCCGACGGAACCCACCGGTGAAGAACAGCCGCAACAAGTGCAGCATGATCATTGCCACCATCAACAATGACGCCCAGTGATGGATCTGGCGCACCAGCAGCCCGGCGCGCATCTCGAAGCTGATCGCCAGCGTCGAATCCAGCGCCTTCGACATCGTCACCCCACGCAGCGGCGCATACGGGCCGTCGTACACGACAGGATCCAGCGACGCGTCGTACGGGACCATCAGGATCAGGCCGGTGACCAGCACTACGACGAAGCTGTAGAAAGCGATCTGGCCGAACATGAGCGACCACTGGTCGGGGAACGCCCTCCCCCGCAGGTCTTTCCACGAGCGCTGCATCGACTCGCTCCTCTCGGGCCCCGCACAACGCGGATACCCTCAAGACAACGCAGCACGCCGTTTCGTGACAGTGCACAGGCCGGATGTGACCTGTCAGACAGGGCGGACGCTCCCGGCGGGATCTACGGCGTCGGGGTGTCCGAGGGCGTAGGCGTGTCCGACGGTGTCGGGGTCGGGGTGGGAGTCGGCGTGGGAGTCGGCGTCGGCGTGGGAGTCGGCGTCGGGGTGGGGGTTGGCGTCGGAGTCGGGGTGGGAGTCGGCGTCGGCGTGGGGGTTGGCGTCGGAGTCGGAGTCGCAGACGGCCTGGTCGTGGGAGCCGTGGTGGGCTGAGTAGGCGCAGTGTTGCTGGGAATGTTCGGCGTACTGATGCTTGACGACGGTTGTGGGCCCACGTCGTTCGTCGGTGGCAAGTCCGTACCGCGGTTCTGCAGCAGGATGGCTGCGGTGATCGCGCCCGCGATGACGAGCGCACTACCCGCGGCGATCAGCCAGGTGGTCATCGGGCGCGGGGCCGGCTTAGCTGCAACTGGTACCGCGGCCGGGACGAGCGGCTCGGTGGGGCGATCGACGACCAGCGGCGTGGGCGCCGACCAGGTGCCGGCAGCGAGCTGGGCAGCTGTCGGGCGCTGCGACGGGTCCTTGGCGAGCATCTGGAGTAGCAGCGCCTCGGACGGACCGGCGAGCTCCGGCCGCAGCTCGCTCGGCGGGACTGGCTCAGCATCCACGTGCTGGTAGAGCACGGCCGTCGGATGGTCACCCGTGAACGGCGGCCGGCCACTGACCAGCTCGTACAGGACGCAGCCCAGCGCGTAGATGTCGGCCTCGGGACCAGCCTGCAGACCCTGCGCCCGCTCCGGAGACAGGTAGTAAGGGCTTCCCAGGATCTGACCGGTGACTGTGAGTTCGCTGGCCTCTGCTCCAGGTAACTGCGCGATGCCGAAGTCGGCGACCTTGACCGTGCCACCCGCTGTGACCAGCAGGTTGCTGGGCTTGATGTCGCGATGGACGACGTCCACGGCGTGTGCCGCCGTGAGGCCGGTCGCTGCCTGCTTGATGATGTCGATCGCCCGCTCCCACGGCAGCGGACCTTCCTCGGCCAGCTCACCGGCGACCGAACGGCCCTCGACCAGCTCCATCACCAGGTAGAACGAGTCCTCGTACTGACCGAAGTCGTAGACCGCCACGATGTGTGGGTCGCTCAGCCGAGCGGCCGCCATCGCCTCACGGCGGAAGCGCTCAGTGTCGGACTGCTCCGTCCTCGAGCGCAGCATCGTCTTCACCGCGACCACCCGGCCCAAGGCCTCGTCGGTGGCGCGGTGCACCTCTCCCATCCCGCCACGCCCAAGAGACGCGCCCAGCCGGTACCGCCCTGCGATCAGCATCCGTTCCTCGTACCCACCCCGTCGACACGGCAACCCGCTCGTCCGGGCACCAAACTCCGAGGTTACTCGGAGCGATCAACACGCCGCGAATCAAGCGCGAAACGCGTCGATGACGAGCGCCGCGAACCGACGGGATCGTCCTCAGGCCCTGATGTGCATTCGCTGTCCGGTATTGGACGGCCGACTCACTACGTTCTGCGCTGAAAGGATTGCACTGCGCCACTGCTTCGGCTGTTCTGGTCTGCGTCGTGACCAGAGAGAAGGAGCATGATGATTCCTGAACACAAGGCGGCCACTGGGGTCGGCCGGCGGGCGGGTCTTCGTGGAGCCGTCCTCGGAGCGCTGGCCGCCGCACCTGTGGTTCCGTTCGCAAGTCGTCTCACCGGCTCCGCTGCCGCCCACTCGCAGGTGACGGCTCCGGCGGCCGCGTGTGTGGACCTGCCGCTGGTCGGTGGGACCGAGTTCCCGATCGGCGTCTTCTGGCCACCGCCGCCGTACCAGACGACGGTCGAGCGGTACGGCGAGATCCGCGAGGCCGGCTTCACCTTCCTGATCACCGGCAACTACCTGGACGACCAGGCGATCATCAAGCACACCCTGGCGACCGCCGAGCAGGTCGGTCTGAAGGTGCTGGTCTCCAGCGATCCCGATGTACAGAACATGGCGCGCCGGTTCACGATCAGCGACGACCGGTCGGTCCCGATGTCGATCACCACCGCGGACGCCCGGACCTTGTTCACCAACGCATTGAACAGCTACCGCGGCTTCGATTCGTTCGCCGGCTTCAGCCTCGGTGACGAGCCGTCGGAGGGGCAGATTCCCTCACTGGGCAAGGCGTTCACGATCGCCCGCGAGCAGGCTCCGACGTACACGCCGTACTCGAATCTCGTCCCTGGCAGCGGCGGTGGGTACCAGACGGTGGTCCGCAAGTACGTCGACACCTGCCACCCGCCGATGCTGTCGTTCGACCGGTACCCGATCCTCAGCTCCGGCCAGGACCTGCAGTACTTCGAGAACTGGGCGATCATCCGGTCCGAGGCTCTGCGCGCGAACATTCCGTCGTGGGTGTTCGTGCAGAGCGTCGAGTACAACGGCCACCGGTTCCCGGCGCAGGCCGACCTGCTGTGGAACATCAACACCAGCCTCGCCTACGGCTGCAAGGGCATCCAGTACTTCACCTACTGGCAGCCCGACATCGCCCGAGGTGAGGGCTTCGGCCGTGCCATCACCACCCTCGACGGCACGCACACTCCCCTGTACGACGCCGCGAAGTCGGTCAACACGGGTTGGCTCCGCCCGGTCGGCGCCGAGCTCAAACCGCTGATCTCCGAGATCGCCGTCCACGCGAACGAAACCCCACCCTCCGGCACGGTCGGCTTCACCCCGGACAGCTACCTCAGCGGTACGGCGGGCAGTCCCGCGGTGCTGGGGCGGTTCCGGCCCACGGACGCGGCCAAGACCCGCTGGCTGCTGATCGCCAACCGGCAGGCCGGTGCGAGCGCGACCACGACGGTGTCGATGAACCAGGCAACGGTCACGAAGGTCTCGGTCTTCGACCCGGCGACCCGCACGTACACGGCTCAGGCCGACAAGACCAAGATCGTCGCCACCCTGGCACCCGGGGCCGCGGCCCTGTACCGGCTCGACGCGTAAGGGGGACGAGATGCGCACCCAGCTCCTCAGCCAATTGATCACCGGTGGCGTCGCGGCCGCCGTCGCAGCGACCGTCATCGCGGTCCCACACGTCTTCTCCAAAGAAGCCGCTCAGACCGCAGCGCCCACTGCCATCTGCACCTACAACTGGTACCTGTCGAACAGCAGAACGTTGAGCACGGCAACCATCCCGGCGTTTGCCTACGGCAACACTCCGATGACGCCCCTGGCCGGCAACTGGGACGGCGCCGGCGGCGACACACCAGGCGCCTACAGCCCGGACGACCACAAGTTCTTCCTCAGCAACAACTTCAACGGCGGCGTCGGCCAGATCACCATCACCCTCGGTACCACCGGCGACCGCCCGATCGTCGGCGACTGGAACGGCGACGGCACCGACGAGGTCGGCACCTACACCCCGTCCACCGGCACCTTCACCAAACGCGCAGCCGACGGTACGACGACCACCCTCGCGTACGGCGGTCCGTACCGGACGCCCGTGGTCGGCGACTGGAACGGTGACGGCATCGACGACGTCGGCGTCTACCGAGCCGCCGACGCCGCCTTCGACCTCCGCCTCGCCGACGGCACCACCCGCTCGTTCGTCTACGGCGACCCCTACTGGAAGCCGCTGACCGGCGACTGGAACGGCGACGGCCGCGATGAGCCCGGCCTCTACAACCCCGCCAACGCCACCTTCTACTTCCGTGTCAGCGGCATCGACCCCACCGAGACCACCGAAAAGATCCGGTACGGCGACACCGGCGACCGCCCCCTGATCGGCGACTGGGACGGGAACCGCACCAGCAGTCAGGGGGTCATCAAGACCTAGCCGATGGTCCACTGCTGCAGAGCGGAGTTCGTGTCAGCTTGTTGAGTGACTTTGGCACCGTCCATTGCGGCCGCGGTCGTGAGCAACAGACCGCTGCCGACGGACTTCAGCTTGTAGTTGCCGTTGGCAAGTTTGGTTGCGGTCCAGCGCTGGTTGGCGCCGCTGGTGCAGGTCCATTGGATGATGGCCGTGCCAGCGCTGGTCGCACCGCCGTTGACATCGGCGCACAGACCGGAGGAGCCGTTCTTCAGGGTGTAGGAACCGTCGGTCTGCTGAGCGAAGGCCCATTGCTGGTTGGTGTAGCCGTTGGTGGTCCAGGTGATCAGCTGGGTTCCGTTCGCCGTGCTGCGGTCCGGATCGTCGAGGGCCTTCCCGCCGGTGGAGACGGTATGAATGCCATTGAGGTTCTGCGGCGCGGTTCCGACCGCGGTGAGAGTGAGGGTCTGCTCTCCCCCGGTGCGGCTGCCGCCTACGGCATTACCTGTTGCGTTGGTCCAGTCCCGGGTCGGCGTGGTCTCGGCTCCAGAGCCCGCCGTCAGACCGAGAACGAGACCGCTGTGCCGGTTGACGAAACGGAAGGTACCGCCGGCATTCTTGATCAGCCACCACTGCTGACCCACGGTCGTACTGGGTGCTGTAGCTGTCGGCTTGGTACCCCAGGCACGGCTGGCCGTCGTACCGGCGTCAACGCCCAGGGCGTTACCCGTTGACGCGTCGCGGATCTGGTAGGAACCGTCGCCGACGGCAACGAAGTACCAGCCGTTGGAGGCCGGAAGGACGCGGCCGTCGGCGTTGGCGATGCGGTACGCCTTGGTCAGGTCGAACGGCGCAGCGGCGGGAGCGGTCGAGCCGATCGTCAGGTTGACGTATTCGCCGGACTTGCCGCCGGAGCAACCGAAGGAGCAATACGTGCGGAAGTCCTTGCCGATGATGGTCGAGTTGGTCTTGTTGCCGGAGTCAACGAACCAGCGGTACCAGGAGGCCGTGGTGTAGTTGCCGGTGTCACCGATCGGGTACCACCTCTGGCTGGTCAGATCGTCGGTGGCGTAGAACTGCTGCGGCGCGTTGCCGCTCTGGTCCACGACCTGCGGCTCGCCGATGTACAGGCCGAGGTAGGCGTTGTAGGCGATGTCCATCACGAACAACGGCGAGGTCGGGGACAAGGTGCCGGCGGCAACCTGCTGGTCCGCCGTACTGGTGTTGGTGGGCTTGTAGTCCTTCGCCAGCGGCGTGTAGCCGTCGGGGTTGCTCGCGTCGACCGGCACCAGGTTGCTCTCGCGGCCGCCGACACCCGGTTCGGACCAGGCGCCGTCATACCACTTCTGCCAGGAGGCAGGCGCCATCTTCGACGACATCTTGGCGCGCGCGACATGCTCCCGGAAGTTCTTCCAACTGCCCGCCTTGTCGACGATTCGCGAGCCGTAGTACACGTAGAAATAGCCTGACGCGGTGTCGACGAACAGCCGTTGGTCACCGTCGCCGTAGGAGTAGGTCTGGTTCGGGAACGCCGTGCTGTCATTGCGCTTCGTGCTGTACGGCGAGGTGATGACGTGGCTCTTGATCGTCCAGGTCTTGCCCTGGTTGGTGGAGACGGCGTAGTCGATGGCGTCGTAGTGCAGGCCATCACCGAAGGGTTGCGGCGTGAACTCGTTGTGCACCAGGCCGTACCAGTCCCCCGTGTCCGGGTCGACCCACACGCCGGCCAGATCGCAGTAGTTCTTCTGCGCATACCCCGAACCGCTCGGGGCGAAGGTCGACTCCAGCCCGGTGGGACTGTTGTTGCAGCGCCACGTGGTGTCGTTGTTCTTGTCGCTCGCGTTGGCCGGGTTCACTGCGTTACTGATGGCTGACGACTTGGTCGCGGTGTCGAAGTTCGTGCCCGTGTAGAAATCCCATTTCCGCGGGTCCGAGGCGCCGTACAGGGCTGCGGACTGCTGGAAGTAGAACGTCCCGTCCTTGTCGATGTACGGCGCTGCCGGGGTGTCGGTCGGCGTCGTCCACGTGCCCTTGGTCCCGACAGTGATCGTGTACGACGCGTCCGGCGGCGCCGCCGACGCAGCGGGGCTGAGAGCACCGGCGGCGAGCCCGAGGGCCAGCAACACGACGACGGCCGGCTTACGAGAACGTGGCATCGGAACTCCTCACATCGGGGGCTGCCGGAACCTTAGGTTCCATTTGACCGGTAAACAAGACCTAGTCCTCATTGACGTTGACCTGCGGGCGGCAGATACTCGGAGATTCAGTTGACCGGTCCAAAGGATGAGGTACGCCTGTGGTGACGATGCAGGACGTGGCCGAGCGCGCGGGCGTCACCAAGCAGACGGTCTCGAACGTGGTGACCGGCCGAGCCGCGGTCCGCCCCGACACAGCCGCCCGGGTCCGGGCCGCGATCGCCGATCTGGGCTACAAACCGAACCTGGTGGCGCGCTCGCTGGCAACCGGTACGACGATGACCGTCGGACTGATCGTGCCGACAGTCGCCAGCCCGTTCTACTCCGAGATCGTCGAAGAGGTCGAGAACGTCCTGGAACAGCACGGCTACCACCTCGTGCTGGCCACCACACGGGCCGACGGCGACCGGGCCAAACGGCAACTGGCCGGGCTGTCGAGCCGGCTGATCGACGCCCTGCTGATCGCGGGCGACCGGGATCTGACCGATCCGCTCGCGCTGCTTCCGGACCCGCGGTTCCCGATCGCCTTGTGCGCTTGGGAGACCGACATCCCCGATTCACTGCCGGTCGTCACCATCGGCTACGAGCACGCCGGTTTCCTGGCCGGCAAACACCTGCGCAGCCTGGGCCACCGGCGAGTCTCCGCGGTGGTCGAGCTGCCGACGCACCAGCGGCGGCTGGACGGTCTGCGGTCCGCGTTCGCGCGGCACCGGATGCGGATCGGCGACGACAGGGTGTTCACGCCCACCGAGGCCACGCCGGCCGGTGGGTTCGCCGCGGCGCAGGCGGCGCTGGCCGCAGATCCGTCACTGACGGCCATCTTCGCCTCGCATGACCTCCTGGCGCTGGGCGTACTCGAGGCGGTGAAGGAGTCCGGTCGGTCGGTCCCCGGCGATGTCTCGGTGATCGGCTTCGACGACACCGCTCCCGTGGCCCTGACGCACCCGGCGCTGACCGCGATCGCCGTACCGGCCCGGCAGATGGCCCAGCAGGCAACCTCTCTCCTGCTGCGGGCGATCACCGAAGGTGCGCCCCCGGTCAACTCGGCTCAGCTCCTACGCACCTCGCTCGTGATCCGCGACAGCACCGGCCCTGTACGCCGCTAGAGCCGGGGTCCTTCGACACCCAGTTGGGCGAGAGCCTCGACGTACCGGTCGATGTTGCGCAGCTTGACCGTCTCGTAGCCACGGACTAGGTCGGGCAGATCCGCCAACTGCACTGCACGCTCGTACGACGCTGAGTCGAGCTCGGCGGCCAGGTTGGTCACCATGGTGCTGTAGTGGTCGCGCAGGGTGCGCTCGACCTTGCGGAGGTGGGCGTAGCCGAAGAGGTCGAGTCGCGTGCCGCGGAGCGGCTTCAGTCGGGCCAGGGCGCGGAGGGTGCCGTGCGACTTCGGTCCGAAGCTCAGTTTCTTCTTGCGGCCCATTGCTCGCAGTACTGGTGGGTGCAGCTTGAAGGAGACGGTGCCGCCGGGGAAGGACTCGCCGGTGGAGTCGAGGAACTCCGGGTCGGTGAGGAGGCGGGCGACCTCGTACTCGTCCTTGTAGGCCGTCAGCTTGAACAGGTTGCGGGCGACGGCCTCACTGAACCGGGTCTCGGTGGTGACCGCACGTTCGGCGGCTGCGACCTGGGCGACGAGGTCGACGTACTGGTTGGCCAGCTTGACGTTCTGGTAGCCGACCAGGTCGGTCGCTCGTTGGCTCACGAGGCGCAGCAGCTCACCTTGCAGGCCAGCGGCCGCGACGGAGGGCGGTACGACGCGGACGGTAGCCGGTTTGGTCGTCGTACCGGCCTTATGGAAGGCAGCCGGGTCGGTGACGGCCACGCGACCCCAGCGGAAGGCGGCGATGTTCGCTGCGACCGAGGTCCCGTTGATGGTGATGGCTTCCTCGATAGCCGCGGCCGGGATCCGGAGAGCGCCGGTCTGGTAGGCGGCACCGACGAGGAGGAAGTTCGCGGCGATCGTGTTGCCGAACAGGCGGTCGGCTGCCTCTAGAGCGTCGAAGTCGAACAGCTCGGCGCCGGCCGTGCGGACGCGCTCCAGCAGCCCGGCCTCCTCGGGGTGCTGCACAGACGGGTCGTAGACCATCGCGCCGGTTGCGGTACGGCTGGTCGAGACGACGATCCGGGTCTTCTTGGCGCTGCCATAGGCGAGGTTCCGGTCCTCGGCGAGCGTGAGCAGGTCGAAGCCGAGGAAGCAGTCCGCGGACCCAGGGGTGAGGCGGTTGGCCGGCTCGAGGTCGCCGGCGGCAAACCGCAAGTGACCGGTGACCGGCCCGGCCTTCTGGCTCAATCCGGTCTGGTCGAGCGACTCAGCGGCGTACCCGGCCCGGAGCGCAGCGGTAGCGAGCACCTGGTTGACCGTGACGATGCCGGTGCCGCCGATGCCGGCCATGAACACGTTCTGGGTGCTGGTCACCCGCTCCTCGGCGCTGCTGGCTGGGACCGACGGCGGCTTCGGGAAGGTCTTGCGAACCGGGGTGCGCTTGCGGCTGGGGGCAGTCTCAACAGTCACGAACGACGGGCAGTCGCCGTCCAGGCAGCTGTAGTCGGTGTTGCAGGAGGTCTGCTCGATCCGCGTCTTGCGGCCGTACTCGGTCTCGACCGGCTGCACCGACAGGCAGTTGCTCTTCACACCGCAGTCGCCACAGCCCTCACAGACTGCCTCGTTGATGACGACGCGCTGGGTCCTCGCCGGCAGGGTGCCGCGCTTGCGCTGGCGGCGCGCATCGGCGGCGCAGTGCTGGTCGTAGATCAGCACGGTGACGCCCGGGACCTCGCGCAGCATCCGCTGGGCCTCGTCGAGGCGGTCGCGGTTCCACAGCAGGGTGCCGGGCGCGAGGTCGCGGCGGCGGTGCCGTTCCGGCTCATCGGCGCAGACGACGATCTTCTGCACGCCCTCGGTGCGCAGCTTGTGCGTCAACTGCGGCACGGTGAGCGCGCCCTCGGCGTCCTGTGCGCCAGTCATGGCGACGACGTCGTTGTAGAGCACCTTGTAGGTGATGTTCACCCCGGCGGCAATACAAGCCTGTACGGCGAGCTGTCCGGAGTGGAAGAAGGTGCCGTCGCCGACGTTCTGGAAGATGTGACCGGCATCGGTGAACCAGGCCTGGCCGATCCACTGCGCCCCCTCGCCACCCATCTGGGTGACGCCGGTGACGGCGCTGTCGTCACGGTCGGAGATGGTGACCATGGCGTGGCAGCCGATGCCGCCGCCGCCCATTGACCCCTCAGGGAGCGCCGTCGAGCGGTTGTGCGGGCAGCCGCTGCAGAAGTACGCCGACCGGCTGGTCGACAGCATCGGTAGCGGGATCCGCTTCGGAGCGGGCGGGGTGATCGTGACCAGGTCTTTGAGGACGTGCCGCAGCGGGGACAGCAGGCGGCCCGAGGTGAGCTCGCCGTCCGCAGGGACCAGCGGCCGGCCGTTGTTGTCGCGCTTGCCGAGGATCTGCGGAGCGTTCGGCGTACCGTAAAGGATCTCGCGGAACTGGGTCTCGACGAACGCCGTCTTGTCCTCGATCACCACGATCCGGTCGAGACCCTCGGCGAACGAGTGAACGGTGCCGTGGGCAACTGGGCTCATCAGGCCGAGCCGCAGTACCCGGATGCCTGCCTGAGCCAGTGCCGAGTCAGTGACGCCGAGGTCGGTCATCGCCTGGCGCATCGAGTCGTAACAACTGCCCGAGGCAACGAAACCCACGGTGGCGTGGGCCGGGTCGATGTCGACCACGTCGAGCCGGTTGGCAACGGCGTACTGGCGAACGAGTTCGGTCCGCGGGCCGACCATGTCCGCTTCCGCGGCGACGATCGCGTCAGGGCGGAGGACCATCGGGCGCTGCGCGTAGGCGTACGGCTTGCCGTTCCACTCGATCGTGGGCACCACGGGAAGCACCTCGCTGGGGCCAACCGCCCAGGCGCCATCGGCGACATCCGCCACGATCTTGAGCGCGACCACGCAACCCGTCGTCCGCGACAGCTCGATCGCATGCAGGCCGAGCGTCACGATCTCAGCCGCGTTGCGCGGGAAGAGGACCGGGATGCCCAGCGCGGCAAGGGATCGCTCGCTCACGGCCGGCACGGTCGACGACTTCGACGCCGGGTCGTCGCCGACGAGCAGTACAGCGCCACCACGCGGGTTGACGCCGTACATGTTGGCGTGGCGCAGCGCGTCCGTGGCGCGGTCCACGCCGGGGCCCTTGCCGTACCAGAAGCCAGTGACACCGTCGTGGGTGCCGGTACCGAGCGGCAACTCGATCTGACTCCCCCACACCGACGTCGCGGCCAGCTCTTCATTGAGACCCGGTACGAAGCGGACGTCGTTCTCCTTCATGACGTCCTGCAGGTCGGCCAACAGCTTGTCGAGCCCACCGAGCGGACTGCCCTGATACCCCGAGACGAACGACGCCGTCCGCAATCCCCGGCGCCGATCAAGCGCACGATGCTCGACCAACAGCCGCGCGATCGCTTGGACGCCGGTCAGCAGCGTCGGCGGACCAGACGGCCGGAAACGATCGTCGAGGTCGTACGGCGGCGCGGCGAGCCGCTCCACTGTGATCTCGGCGGGGGCGATGGCAGTCATCGGCTCTCCAGGGGGTCCGCGGCGGTTCCCCCGAGCCTGAGGTCTGGGTGCGCCGGGTCACAAGTGACGTCGTCGAGTTTGGCGACGATCCGCAACCGGTACGACGCTCTGTCCCGCTCACCCGCAACATATCCGCCGTACCAGGTACTGTTTGTTGCGTGCCCGATCAAGCGACACTGGACCAGACCGACCGCGCGATCCTCGATCTCCTCCAGGAAAACGCCCGCCGCCCCCTGCGCGACATCGCCACCGCCGTCGGCCTCACCGTCGCGCCGGTCCAGCGCCGGATCGCGCGCCTCGAGAAGCTCGGCGTCATCGAGCGCTACACCGTCCAGATCAACCACGGCCGGATCGCCACCGGCATCGAGGCGATGACCGAGCTCCACTTCGCCGACGACCTGGACCTCGCCCAGATCATGGAGTTCGTCGCCCAGATCCCCGAGGTCAAGGAAGTCCTCACCCTTGCCGGCGACCCCGACGCCCTCGTCCGCATCCAAGTAGAAGGCGTCGAAGACCTCCGCCGCGTAGTCAGCGCCCTCCGCTCCACCAAAGCCGTAGCCAGCACCAAAACCCTCGTAGTCCTAGAACGCTGGACCCGCCGCGGCTAATACACCCCACCCCACCCCGCCAGTCGGGGGCTTGAACAAGAAGTCGGGGGCTTGAACAAGAAGTCGGGGGCTTGAACAAGAAGTCGGGGGCTTGAACAAGAAGTCGGGGGCTTGAACAAGAAGCGGTGGGCGCGAACAGGTCATAACTTGTTCACCCCCACCACAGCAGGTGCACACCCCCGGCCCCCGGCCCGGACGATGCCTGACGGGCGCTCAAGGCCAGTCGCGCAACCTTGTGCACGGCCCAACCACTTCAGCAGGCCCCACGTGGTTGATCGGTGCTCAAGGTGAGCCGGCGATCCGACCTTGAGCACGGCTCAACCGTTTCCGCGGGCGCCACGTGGTTGAGGGGTGCTCAAAGTGGCTCACGGGCTTCGGGACCGGGACTCGGCCGGCTACGTCTTGCTGTGGCTGATCGCCACGGCGGCCGATCAAAGACGGGGTGGCTGAGCGATGCGGTGGCTGAGGGGGATGGTGAGGCCGCGACCAGCCTTACCGTTGCTTGGGGTGCTGGGCTGTGGTTGCGCTTCGGGCAAGAGGTCGCCGTACAGCTGAGCCCGCCTCCACGAAGCCGATGCTGCCTGGTCACGGCCCGTCAGCAACTTCGCAATGCAGCAGGCAGGACCCGAGCCCCAGCCCGGCGTACAGCATGCCGCCTGCCCCGGCCCCATCGCAGACTTCTCGATGGTGACCGAGGCAGGTACACGAAATGCGTGCATCACTGCGCGACGACGAGACGGCAACCGCGCAGACACTGGGGCGTGCGGTGGTTACGGCCCGGCTCCTGGGGTGGCGTCGGTCGCCCAGGGGTCGCGGAAGTTCGGCACTAGCGAGCGCAGCCGAGTCCGGAAGGCTTCACGAGCAGCAGCCACTTCCGGGGTGGGCAGAGTGCTGGCGGTGGGGAGGCTGCTCGGCGGCCAGTGCACTGGATCACTACTCACGCTCGCACTGCCCGCGCCAGCAGTGCCATTGGCGCTCCCGCTATCGGCGTTCGCACTGGCTCCGCCAGTACTGGCGCTGCCGACACTCGCGGTATCGGCATCGGCCGTAGCGGTGCAGGCGGTATCGGTGCAGGCGGTATCGGTGCAGGCGGTATCGGCACAGGCGGAGCTGGCATGTGCGTTGGTGACGCTCGCGCTCGCACTGACGGTGCTGGCGTTGCTCGTGTGGGCATTGGCCATGCTGTCGCCCTCGCTGTGGGCAGGGGTCACCCACGCAACGACCGCAGCCAGGGCAGCAGGATCGGTCAAGGGCGGATCGGCCCATGCCGGGCGCGTCACCCGGACAACCCCGTCAGTGATCGACACGCTCCACTGCCCCGCATGAACCGCCCGATGATGGACAGCACACAACAACGCCAGATTCTGCAGACTCGTCGGACCGCCGTCAGCCCAATGAATCAGATGGTGCGCATGACACATCGACGGTGGCGCCTTGCACACCACACAACCCTTGTCGCGTTTGTTCAAAGCCCGGCGAATGTACCGGTTCACGAACCGTTGCTCGGTCCCCACATCCAGCGGCTGCGAATCGCCACCCAGCACGATCGGCAGGATCGCGGCATCACAGGCCAGCAGCCGCACCGCCGAGGCCGACAAGTTGCCCCCGAACACCAACTCACCGCCCGCGCCCGGCAAACCGAGCACGCCCACCGCATCCGTCGTATCGGTTGTTCCCATCGCGCCCACCGCACCCATCGCGCCGACCGTGTCGGTCGTACCGGCCGTGTCGGTGGTGCCCACCTCACCCGTTGCGCCGGGCACACCCGACGTTCCTGCCTCACCCGTTGCGCCGGGGACACCTGACGTCCTCGCGCTGCCGGACGTGCTGCGTGTACCCGTCGTATTGGCTGTCGCGCCCGGCGCATCTACTCCACCCGTCGTACCGGGTGTGGTGGTCGAGCCCGTCGCAGCCGCTCCATCGGTCGTGGCTGGTGTGGGTGTGGGTGTGGGGGTGGTGGTGCTGGCGGCTTCAGTGACTGTGCCGAGCTGGGTCTTGAGGTCGTTGAAGTCGATGGTGACGGTGATGTGCGGTACGCCGGGATAGTCAGAGTTGCCTGCGGCTGCATCCAGGATTGTCTTGAACCCGTCAACCTGCCGAACCTCAAGAGGCCGCGGATCACGCTCACCATCGACTGTCTTGTGCGGCTTGGACAAGGCGTGAAGCTGCGTGAGGAGGGTCTCGCCGCTGGCACCGGCCACGAACCCGGAAAACTTCACCCCACCATCGACCTGCCGCACCCGCAGAGACTCCTTCGCCCGCGCCTCGTCCTCAGCCGGCTCAGCACCATCGGTATCCAGCCGCGCCAGAACCTCCTGACCGAACTTGGCCAGTTCGCGGGGGTTGGAGATCCGTGCGGCGTTGACCATCTGCTGTTCGGCGACCTCGAGTACGTCGACCGGGACCGACGCGGGTGCCTTCTCCAGGGTCGTGACGATCACCTTGGCCAGCGCCGGATCCAGAACCGCCGGATGTGACGGGTCGGTGAGATCAGGCAGCGCCTCCACCACCGCCGAATACTTGCCGAGGGCGCCAGAATACTTGAGGTCTTTGCGGACATCGGCCGGGTTCAGCCGGTACCGCTGCGACACCAACTCGACCGTGTCACGAGCACCGAGTTCTTGGGCGGTGCCCATCTCGTCCAGCCGCCCCGCGAGCTGCAGTTCATAGGTGCTCAGCAGGGCCTTGGCGGCGTGCACGTTGTCGAGATTGGTCAGCAGTTCGCTGCCACTCTGCATGCACACCGGGCGCATCGCCAAGATCTCCATACCGAAAAGCATAGCCACGCCCACCGACAGTTTCCG